>NZ_JBOBRE010000004.1:0-388804 GCF_050586525.1 Massilia sp. BKSP1R2A-1
AGGAACCCGCACAGTGGTGGCAGGCGCCGTCACGCTGGTTCGATCCGCAGGCGAAATCGGCGGATACCGGCGGTGTGTTCACGAACGAAGTCAACGCGCAGTCGAGCGCATTCCGCAATATTAATATGGTGCAACGTCTTTCAGCAGCGGTCCGCGAAGGGAAAAAGGTATTTGCTGTAGTGGGTCGCGACCACGTGTCACATCAAGCGGAAGCGTTGCGCTGCGCAGTCGGTAACAACTAGCAGAAGATTGACTAAGAGACAAAAGCACTGTTCACCGCCCGGAATGCGGGCGGTGCTGCAGTACTTGCTTGAATTGGTAGGCCTCCCCGGAGTCGAACCGGGCACCAACGGATTATGAGTCACCTGCCAAAATCAATAAAATCAATGACTTAGGTTAAAAGTCGTTCCGCAAAAATCAAAACTTATCGCCATTTCCCTCAGGCTTGCAACGTTTTCTGGACACTTTTGCGGAACTGCATTTCGCGTAGACCTTGCCATTCGAGTCCCGCCTTGCGTTGAATCCAACACCGGTCGTACACTGATCCATCAACTGTTCGCATTCGGACAAAAGCACGCGCTTAACATTGAGTTTGAGATTGGAAGAAATAAGGAAACTGATTGTTACGGTCTGCTACACAGTTTGCGCCTCGACGTTTTGGGGTGCAGTAGCTGCGGCCGGCGTCAGATATGCGTTCAATGTCGATTCCGGCACCGTTCTCCTATGTGTCGGACTGCCCGTCGCGTTAGCGTTTTCCCTCTACCTCTTTCCACGCCTACGCAAGATCATTGTGTCGAGTAATCGATACTAGCTCAAGTAGTCATGTCGCTCAGGGTCGACTAGCAGACCTTTGTAGATGAAAAAATCGTTTTGCGGAACTGCGTAAAGCGTAAAAAGCACTCTAAGTGCTTGATTTTATTGGTAGGCCTCCCCGGAGTCAAACCGGGCACCAACGGATTATGAGTCATCTGCGAAAGTCAATAAAATCAAAGACTTAGCTTGAAAATCGTTCCGCAAAAATCAAAAATCCTTGCCGTTTTCCTTGGGCTTCCAAGGTTTTCCGGAGATTTTTGCGGAACTGCTTTGCACGTAGATAGCCTTACCACTCAAGACCCTCCTTGCCTTGAGGCCAACAGGGGTCGTACACTCAGCCATCAATCGCCACTATCGGCCAGAAGCGGAAGCTCGCATTCGAGGATTCAACATGAATCTGCGTCGACTACAACTCCGCCCTGTCGAGGCATTTATGCTTACTCTACTTCTTGCAGGCTTGTACTTTTGCTGCACGCTAGCACTACTTCGGTTAAGCGCAAATTGGCTATCGAATCCTCTAGGTCACGCTTTTTTGGTCTGGTTACCTATCGCACTCTGCGGTCTGACGTATGCGCTGACTGTTGCCGATTCCTCACCTCGACTGGCAAGGGTGCTTCGTACTGCGGCTGCATCAACGATAGCGCCTTCGCTGGCGTTCGCATTTGTCGCATTCCTAGGTTTCGTTTGGCTCGACTGGAAGATGTAACCGATGGGGAGCCTGCACGGGAAACGCCCCCTGCTGCGTCCGCTTTGGGTTGCGCATTCAATGGGTTGGTGGACTTAGCGATTTATGTCGAAAACTCACCGATGAAAAACACTGCTTACCGGCTTCTTCTAGCGGTCTCGCTCCTAGTCGCCGTCATTGGGTGCAGCGACACGAAATCCCTGCCTGGCAATTACAAGTTAGAACGATGGGAAGATGGCAAATCTTACTATTTACATGGACCGTCAAAATTATTTGAAGGCCAAAGCGGAGGTGGAGTGATCGACGGCGTGCTTGTTCGTATAGCTTGGGATCGCGAGGTTATCGCTGCAGAGCGGTACGCCATTTTTCGTGGAGACCCGGACGGCTGGATGATTATCGATATTAAATCTGGAAAAATTTCTGGCCCTGTTTCAAATCCCGAGTTCGACGCGATTCGCATTAAGCGTCATCTTAAGGTGAAAGAAGCAAGGGAGGCTTGGGAAGAACTATGAAGTCGCGTCCGTCCGCTTCGGTCGTTAGCGGACCCTTGCAGACGCAAAATCGTTTTGCGGAACTGCGCAAATCGCAAAAAGCACTCTAAGTGCTTGATTTTACTGGTAGGCCTCCCCGGAGTCGAACCGGGCACCAACGGATTATGAGTCCGCTGCTCTAACCAGGCATGAGCTAGAGGCCCAGAAATCGGGACAGTGGCTAGAAGTGATCTCGCCACCCGCTTCCACCGGTGCGGTACCGTGAAGCAGAGTGGCGAGAGGATATTGCTTTTAGTGCAGGTACGTCAAGCTCAGACTACAACGATCACGAGCTGCCTTCGAGGAAGCTCTTCAGCTTGTCCGAACGCGACGGGTGACGCAGCTTGCGCAGGGCCTTCGCTTCGATCTGGCGGATACGCTCGCGGGTGACGTCGAACTGCTTGCCGACCTCTTCCAGCGTGTGGTCCGTGGACATCTCGATACCGAAACGCATGCGCAGCACCTTGGCTTCGCGCGGGGTCAGCGAATCCAGCACGTCCTTCACTACACCGCGCATCGAGGCATGCAAGGCCGCATCCGACGGCGCCAGCGTATTGTTGTCCTCGATGAAGTCGCCCAGGTGCGAATCGTCGTCGTCGCCGATCGGCGTCTCCATCGAAATCGGTTCCTTTGCGATCTTCATGATCTTGCGAATCTTATCTTCCGGCATCTCCATCTTGATGGCGAGGGTTGCCGGATCCGGTTCGGCGCCGGTCTCCTGCAGGATCTGGCGCGAGATCCGGTTCATCTTGTTGATCGTTTCGATCATGTGCACCGGAATACGGATCGTGCGCGCCTGGTCCGCGATCGAACGGGTGATGGCCTGGCGGATCCACCACGTCGCATACGTCGAGAATTTGTAGCCGCGACGGTATTCGAACTTGTCGACCGCCTTCATCAGGCCGATATTGCCTTCCTGGATCAGGTCCAGGAACTGCAGGCCCCGGTTGGTGTACTTCTTGGCGATCGAGATCACGAGACGCAGGTTGGCCTCGGTCATCTCGCGCTTGGCCTTGCGGGCCTTCATTTCACCGGCCGCCATCTGGCGGTTGATGTTGCGCAGGTCCGGCAGCGGCAGCACGACGCGCGCTTGCAGGTCGATCAGGCGTTGCTGCAGTTCCTTGATCGTCGGGATATTACGGCCCAGGATGGCGCTGTAGGCGTGGCCGGCGTTGACTTCGCCGTCGACCCATTCCAGGTTCGTCTCGTTGCCCGGGAAGACCTTGATGAAGTGGGCGCGCGGCATGCCGCAGCGGTTCACGGCGACGTCGAGGATCTGCTTCTCGATGTGGCGCACCTCGTCCACCTGGCCACGCAGGGTGTCGCACAGCTTCTCGACGACCTTTGCGGTAAAGCGGATGCCCAGCAGCTCGTTGGAGATCGACTCCTGTGCCTTGACGTAGGCCTTGGAGTTATAGCCGTCCTTCTCGAAGGCCTTGCGCATCTTGTCGAATTGCTGGGCGATCTGGTCGAACTTGCCGAGCGCAGCCTGCTTCAGCGCTTCCAGCTGCTCGGCCGAGTAGCCCGCCGCACCGGATGCACCGCCGCTGTCTTCTTCCTCTTCCTCGGCTTCTTCCTCTTCGTCCTCGTCCTCGTCCTCGTCATCGGTCGAAGTCGGCGCGACCGCCGTCGGCGAAGTCTGTTCGTCTTCTTCCGGATCGACCATGCCGTCGACGATCTCGTCGATCTTGATCTCGTCCTTCTCGATCCTGGCGGCGGCGTCGATGATCTCGGCGATGGTCACCGGGCAGGCGGAGATCGCCTGGATCATGTCCTTCAGGCCGTCCTCGATGCGCTTGGCGATCTCGATCTCGCCTTCGCGGGTCAGCAGCTCGACCGAACCCATCTCGCGCATGTACATGCGGACCGGGTCGGTGGTACGGCCGAAGTCGGAATCGACGGTCGACAAGGCTGCCTCGGCAGCCGCTTCGGCCTCGTCGTCGCTCGTGACGTTCGGAACATTGTCGGAGAGCAGCAGCGTTTCGGCGTCAGGGGCATGCTCGTAAACGGCGATGCCCATGTCGTTGAAGGTGCCGATGATGCCCTCGATCGCTTCCGGATCGACGATGTTTTCCGGCAGGTGGTCGTTGATTTCCGAGTAGGTGAGGAAGCCGCGCTCCTTGCCCGACTTGATCAGGGCCTTGAGCTTGTTGCGGCGAATCTCGAGCTCTTCCTCGCTCGCTTCGGTGTCCGACGAGAAGGCGTCTTTCAGCAGCGCTTTTTCCTTGGCCTTGCGGTCCTTGGCCTTGGCCTTGTCCGCGGCTTTCAGTTCGGCGCGCTCGACCGCGTTCAGCGCGGCGATCTCGTCGTTCTCGGGCGTGAATTCCTTCGGCTTGCGACCACGGCGTCCCGGGACCTTGACGGAAGGCAGGACGTAGCCGGACGTATCGATCGCGGCCAGTGCTGCCGCATCGGTCGTCTGGCTGACAGGCGCCGGGCTCGCGGTACGAACCTCGGCCTTGTCTTGACCTTTGTCCGCCTTGGCGGACGCTCTCGTGGTTTTAGCAGCCACTTTGGTTTCGGGTTTCTTGGTTGGCACAGGCGCTTTCGAAGTCACAACGACTAACTTTACGATGGTTAAAGATAAAGTTTTGTTACCTTACATCACCCTGCAGGCAACAATCTGTTGCCTCGCTAACTGAAACACCACGCCCCGATTGAAACAAAAAATGGTTTCAAAGGTTGCAATAGTTAGCGTTTTATTATAGCACGCACCCCTGTTTTTCCAAGTTGCACAAATGTACACACATGTGCTTGATTGCCTTGATTACCGGGGCGCCATGTCTGCTGCCGCCTCGCGGGCCAAGAGGTCCTGCTGGGCGGTAATTTCGCGATAGCGAGCACTTACCTGATCTGGGGTCAGGCCCGAAGAAAACAACTGGTTAAGCTCCTGCTTTAACGCATCCATCTTGATCTGACGCACCGCACTTAACAACCAGATGCGATCCGCATCAACGTCCGATTCCGGCTCGGCTGCGATTTCCGCAATCAGACTGTCGTATTCTGCCGTCACTTCTTTTAACTGCTGTGACAAGGCGGCGAACGTGCCGTGCTCGCCCAGCGCCTGGGCCATGCCGACCAGGTGGCGCAGGCTGTCTGCCGCTTCCTGGCCGAAGTAGTCGAAGGACTGCTGCGCGGCTTCATCGAACAGCAGCGCCAGGTGCGGGTGCGAGACCAGGATGCGCAGCATCTGCAGTTCCAGCCCCACCGGCTTGGGCCGGCCCTGGCGCGGCGGAGCCCGGCGCGCCACCGATACCGGCTTAGACAGTTCAAACAGCGATTCGATCTCGGCCGGCGTCGATTCCGTGAGGCTGGCCAGGCCGCGCACGATCTGCAGGCGCAGGCTTGTCGGCGCCATCGCCTGCAACATGGGCTTGGCCTCGTGCTGGGCGTGGGCGCGGCCTTCCGGGGTTTCCAGGTCGTGCTCGGTGGTCACCTCGCGCAGCAGGAACTGGGACAGCGGCATCGCATCCTGGATTTCCTGTTCGAAGGCCTCCGCGCCGCGTTCGCGGACGAAACTGTCGGGGTCGTGTTCCTGGGGCAGGAAGAGGAACTTGATGGTCTTGTCGTCCGTCACCTGCGGCAGGCAGGCCTCGAGCGCGCGGCGGGCGGCGCGGCGGCCGGCCTTGTCGCCGTCGAAGCTGAAGATCACCGTGTCGGTCTGGCGCAGCAGCTTTTGCACGTGGGTGCTGGTGCAGGCGGTGCCGAGGGTGGCGACGGCCTGCGGGAAACCGAGCTGGGCCAGGGCGACCACATCCATATAGCCCTCGGTCACGAGCACGTAGCCGGCGTCGCGGATCGGCTGGCGCGCCTCGAACAGGCCATACAGTTCCAGGCCTTTCTGGAACAAGGGAGTTTCCGGCGAGTTCAGGTATTTCGGCTCGCCACCGTCGAGCACGCGGCCGCCGAAGCCGATCACCTGCCCTTTGGTATTGCGGATCGGGAACATGACCCGTTCGCGGAAGCGGTCGTAGCGCTTCTTGTTGTTGCCGTCCTCGTCGACCTTGTCGATCACCAGGCCGGACTCGACCAGGGCCAGGGCGTCGTAGTCGGGGAAGACCGAGCGCAGATTGTCCCAGCCGCCGGGGGCGTAGCCCATGCCGAAGCGGGCGGCGACTTCGCCGGTCAGGCCGCGGTTCTTCAGGTAGGCGATGGCATTCGGCGCTTCGCGCAGCTGGGCGCGGTAATAGGCGCAGGCCTGGGTCAGCGCATCCGTCATCGCCAGCGCCTGGGCCTGCTGGGCGGCGCGTTGCTGGGGCGGGATCTTGTCGTCCTGGTCAGGCACCACCATGCCCACGTTCTGGGCCAGGTCCTTGACGGCATCGACGAAACCCATGCCCGAGTATTCGATCAGGAAGCCGATCGAGGTACCGTGGGCGCCGCAGCCGAAGCAGTGGTAGAACTGCTTGGTCGGGCTGACCGTGAAGCTGGGGGATTTTTCGTTATGGAATGGGCACAGGCCCATGTAGTTGGCCCCGCCCTTTTTCAGCTGGACGTAGCGGCCGACGACATCGACGATGTCGACACGATTGAGCAAATCGGTAATGAATGATTGCGGAATCACTAGGAGGTACTCAGTGTTTGTCTCAACTCAGACTATACCGCAGCGCTGACTGCAAGTTGATTAATGACAAGACAGATGTCTTGATGGGGCCGGCTGTGGGAAACATGCATCGCGGCGGTTCCAAAGCTGGTTGAACGCGTGGGCGTTTGTGATTCCGGGCGTTGCCCGGAATTACCCCGCCCACCCTACGGTACTACAACTGCGATGTTCGTAGGGTGGACGGTACTCCGCCCACGCGTCCAGCCAGCCGGAGATCAGCCCCCGCTCAGCGCCTTCTTGACCAGACCCGACACCACCGTCATATCCGCACGCCCCGCCAGCTTCGGCTTGAGCACGCCCATCACCTTGCCCATGTCCTGCGGACCCGCAGCACCGGTCGAGGCCACGGCGGCCTTCACCTCGGCGGCGATTTCCTCGTCCGACAGGCCGGCAGGCATATAGGTCGACAGGATCGCCAGCTCGCCCTTCTCGATCTCGGCCAGGTCGGCGCGGCCGCCGGCTTCGAACTGGGTGATCGAATCCTTGCGCTGCTTGATCATCTTCTCGACGATGGCCAGGGTCTGGGCGTCGTCCAGCTCGATCTGCTCATCCACTTCCTTGCGCTTGATGTCGGCGAGGATCAGGCGGATGGTGGCCAGGCGGGCGCTTTCCTTGGCGCGCATTGCGGCCTTCATGTCCTCGGTGATTTGTGCTTTCAGGCTCATGGCTTCTCCGTATTCGATGGGTATAAACGACAAAACCCGCCGCGGTAACAACCGGAGCGGGCTTGCGGACGCTCAGCGGCTCGCCGGGACAATGCTGTCACCGGCCAAGCCGTCAATGCAGTCTGATTAGTACAGCTTCTTCGGCAGCTGTTGGCTGCGGATACGCTTGTAGTGACGCTTCACTGCGGCGGCCAGCTTGCGCTTGCGCTCTGCAGTTGGCTTTTCGTAGAACTCGCGAGCACGCAGTTCAGTCAGCAGACCGGTTTTTTCGATAGTGCGCTTGAAGCGACGCATAGCGACTTCGAACGGCTCGTTTTCTTTAAGGCGGATAGTGGTCATGTAAAAATCAAACCGTTGGATTTAGGGAAGAACGAAATTCTAGCACCATTTGCCGTCCAGTGGAAGGTTTTATCAACTTGTTCCACAATTGCTACAGCGCTCATACGCTCGACCCGGCGACGTAGCCCGAGGCCCAGGCCCACTGGAAATTGTAGCCGCCCAGCCAGCCAGTCACGTCGACGGTCTCGCCAATGAAGTAGAGGCCCGGCACCTTATTTGCCATCATGGTTTGCTGAGACAGTTCGCGCGTATCCACGCCGCCCAGGGTTACTTCGGCCTTTTTATACCCTTCCGAACCGGTCGGGACGATGGCCCAGCGGTTGATGGCGTCGCCCAGCTTGCGCAGTTTCGCGTCGGCCATGTCCGCCAGGCGCGCATCCGGTGCGAAGCCATTGGCGATCAACAGGCCCTCGGCCAGGCGCGCCGGCAGCCATTGCGCCAGCACATTGCCGAGCTGCTTCTTGACCGTGGTTTTCGACGAGATCAGTTCTTCCGCGACATCCATCTCCGGCAGCAGGTCGAGCACGATCGGGGTGCCCGGCTGCCAGTAGCTCGAGATCTGCAGGATCGCCGGGCCGGACAGGCCGCGGTGGGTGAACAGCAGGTCCTCGCGGAAATGGCCGCCGCTCTTGCCCTTGCCGCCCTTCCCTTTCCCCTTGCCACCGCCGGTGCTCACCTCGACTTCGAGCGCAATGCCGGCCAGCGGGGCAAACGCTTCCCAGCTGGGGCCGTCGAAGGTCAGCGGCACCAGGCCGGGGCGCGGCTCGACGATCCCCATGTCGAACTGCTTCGCGATGCGGTAGCCGAGATCGGTCGCGCCGATCTTCGGGATCGACAGGCCGCCGGTGGCGACCACCACGCTGTCGCAGCTGATGTCGCCGCCTTCCGCCGTCACCAGGAAACCCGTGTCGGTTTTCTCGATCGCGCCGATCTTGCAGGGCATGCGCCAGGCGACCTCGCCCTGCTGGCATTCGGCGCGCAGCATCCCGATGATCTGCTCGGAGGAATCGTCACAGAACAGTTGGCCCTTGTGCTTCTCGTGGTAAGCGATGCGGTGCTTCTTCACGAGGCCGAGAAAATCCTGCGGAGTGTAGCGCGACAGGGCGCTGCGGCAGAAGTTCGGGTTCTCGGACAGGAAGTTGGCCGGGCCAGCGTTGACGTTGGTGAAATTGCAGCGCCCGCCGCCGGAAATGCGAATCTTCTCGGCCAGGCGGCCGGCATGGTCGAGCAGCACCACGCGCTTGCCGCGCCCGCCTGCTACGGCCGCGCACATCATGCCGGCGGCGCCTGCGCCGATTACTGCCACATCATAGTGTTTTGCCATTCCCCGCCCTAAACCGTTCGCCAAACCGGCCATTGTAAACGGTTGAGAAGCCGCGAGAAAGGCAGACGTATCAGGAACGAAGGGCCCGGGCGACGCGCACGCAGTGTGCAACCTGGGCCGTGATGGGACGCGGAATCGGCGCTTCGCCGCGCAGGGCGGCGGCGATCCAGGCGGCAGTGGTGGCGGCATCGCGCGCCTCCGGCACCTCGGCCAGTTCGTCGGCCGGCGCATCGCGCTCGACGAGCAGGGTTCGCTCGCCGCCGTGGAACCAGTCGATCTGCTGGGCGCGGTGCGGATTGGCGACCGTCTCGCCTTCCGTGCCGCGCATCAGGAAAGCGTCGCCGCGCGCCGGTGGCGCCGCCGTCGTGAAGTAGGTCGCCAGGGTCTCGAGATACTCTGGATGGGTATAGGACACCAGGCGCAGGGCCGGTCCTTCGAAAGGCTGCAGGATCTTGACCAGGGTGTGGGTGGAATTGCGCACACCCAGGATGCGGCGCAGGGACAATTGATGCGCCAGCTCGGGCGCCAGGCGTTCGATCGGGATGAAGGCCGGGCGGCCGCTCCCCATCGCCTCGAGGATGTCGTTCGAGGTGCCGGCCTCGGCCAGGCCCAGTTCGGCCAGGATCTCGGCCGTGGTGATGCGTCCGGGATCGTTGCGCACGCCATGCACCAGGGTCGGCACGCCCTCGCGCGCGAGCAGCAGGGCCAGCAGCGGCGTCAGGTTGGCCAGCTTGCGCGCGCCGTTGTAGCTCGGGATCAGGACTGGGGCATAGGGGCCTGGCGGCGCCGGCAAGGGAGCGAAGGAATGTTCCGCCGCATCCATGAAGCCGGCCAGCTCGTCGACCGATTCGCCCTTGATGCGCATGGCCAGCAGGATGCCCCCGAGTTCCAGGTCCGAGACGCGGCCGCCGAGCATGGCGGCATACAGTGCCCTGGCATCTTCGCGCGACATGCTGCGCGCGCCTTTCACACCGCGGCCGATTTCCTTGATGAAGGGCGCGGCGGCAAATCGTTCGATATTCTTGTCCATGGCGCCAGCATACAACGCGTTGAAAAATCGCGCCCTGATGTGCAGTTGCAGCAATTTCGGTCTACACTGGAGCGTCCATCAGACACTATCGCATCATGATCAACACCCCAGCCATCGAAAATACCAACGTCAGTTCCTTCGCGCGCATGCCGACGCCGACGGAACTCCACGCCACCCTGCCGCTCAGCGACCGCGCCTTCGCCACCGTCATGGGAGGCCGCGAGACGCTGCGCAATATCCTGGATCGCAAGGACAAGCGCCTCTTCGTGGTCGTCGGGCCCTGCTCGATCCACGATCCGGAAGCGGGCCTGGATTATGCGCGCCGCCTGAAGGCGCTGCAGGCCGAAGTCGCGGACACGATGGTGCTGGTGATGCGCGTGTATTTCGAGAAACCGCGCACCACCACCGGCTGGAAGGGCTATATCAACGACCCCTTCATGGACGATTCCTTCCGCGTCGACGTGGGCATGGAACGCGCGCGCCGCTTCCTGCTCGACGTCTGCGAACTGGGCCTGCCCACCGCCACCGAGGCGCTGGACCCGATTTCGCCGCAGTACCTCGGCGACCTGATCGCCTGGACCGCCATCGGCGCCCGCACCACCGAATCGCAGACCCACCGCGAAATGTCCTCCGGCCTGTCGACCCCGGTCGGCTTCAAGAACGGCACCGACGGGGATGTGAGCATCGCGATCAATGCGGTGCTGTCCTCGGCCAATCCGCACGCCTTCCTCGGCATCAATGGCCAGGGCAATGTGTCGATCGTCCGCACCAGCGGCAATGCCTACGGCCACGTGGTGCTGCGCGGCGGCGGCGGACGTCCGAACTACGACTCCGTGTCGGTGGCGATCGCCGAAGGTGCGCTCAAGAAGGCGGGCCTGCCGTCCAACCTGGTGGTCGATTGCTCGCATGCCAACAGCTACAAGAAGCCGGAACTGCAGCCGCTGGTCATGTCGGACGTGATCCAGCAGATCAAGCACGGCAACGGCTCGCTGGTGGGCGTGATGATCGAATCGAATATCGTCAGTGGCGCCCAGGCGATTCCGGCCGACCTGTCGCAGCTGAAGTACGGCTGCTCGGTGACCGACGGCTGCATCGGCTGGGAAGAAACCGAGGCGATGTTGCGCAGCGCGCACGCAGAGCTGCTCCAGCGCCCGTAGGCGTGTTCCGGTCCAGTGGACCGGAACACGCTCTGCCGAACGCGCGTTCAAATCGTTTTTGAATTGACGTATCGTCCATTTTTACGCTGATTGGACGCGCGGCCGGCGAAGCCGACCACCCTACTGTAAAATCTCGTTTTTCCCTCCAGCTGTTTCCCCATGATTGTCCTCGGCGTCGAATCCTCCTGCGATGAAACCGGCCTGGCTCTGTACGACACCGAGCGCGGCCTGCTGTCCCATGCCCTGCATTCGCAGGTGGCCATGCACGAAGAGTATGGCGGCGTGGTGCCGGAACTCGCCTCGCGCGACCACATCCGCCGCGCCCTGCCGCTGCTGGAGGAAGTGTTGAAACGCGCCGACACCCCGGCATCGGACATCGACGCGATCGCCTACACCCAGGGCCCGGGCCTGGCGGGCGCCCTGCTGGTCGGCTCCTCGGTGGCCTGCTCGCTGGCCCTCGCCCTGGACAAGCCGGTGCTCGGCGTGCATCACCTGGAAGGCCACCTGCTCTCGCCGCTGCTGGCCAGCGAGCGCCCGGAATTCCCCTTCATCGCCCTGCTGGTCTCCGGCGGCCACACCCAGCTGATGCGTGTGGATGGCGTCGGCCGCTATACCCTGCTGGGCGAAACGCTGGACGACGCGGCGGGCGAAGCCTTCGACAAATCGGCCAAGCTGCTCGGCCTCGGCTACCCGGGCGGCCCCGCGATCTCGCGCCTGGCCGAATTCGGCGACCCGGCTGCCTATACCCTGCCGCGCCCGATGCTGCATTCGAAGGATTTCAACTTCAGCTTCTCGGGCCTGAAAACGGCGGTGCTGACGGTGGTGAAGAACCACAGCGAAGCGGTGGCGAACATCTGCGAGCAGGACAAGGCGAACATCGCGCGCGGTTTCGTCGATGCCATCGTAGAGGTGCTCACCGCCAAGTGTGTGAACGCGCTGAAGCACACGGGCCTGAAACGCCTGGTGATCGCCGGCGGCGTCGGCGCCAACCGCCAGCTGCGCGAGTCGCTCAATGCGGCGGCCGCCAGGCGCAAGTTCAAGGTCTATTATCCCGAGCTGGAATTCTGCACCGACAATGGCGCCATGATCGCCTTCGCCGGCGCCATGCGCCTCGAGCGCAATCCTGCGCTGGCGCAGCGCGAGTACGCCTTCAACGTGCGTCCGCGCTGGCCGCTCGACGAGCTCGAAGCCGCCTGATTCTCTGCTGAAAACCTTGTTATCACAATTGAACTTGCAAGCCTGACATCGATCCTACCGTGTGACCGCCCCATGCCAAACAGTGGCAATATCCGGCGGTAAAGTTTTACGGAGGTAGGTGCAATGCGCGTTGTGAGTTGGAATATTCACTGGGGCTGTGGCAAGGATGGACGGATCCGCATCCATGCGATCATCGACGTCCTGCGCCGGCTGAATCCGGATGTCGTTTGCCTGCAGGAAGTGGCGGCGAATCATTCGGAACTGGATGGCGGCGCCACCGCCAACCAGTTCAAGCAGCTGGGCGGCGCCTTCGGCGGCTACCACATGATGGAACATGCGCCGAGTGAACTCTACAAGAACAACTCGCCGCGCCTGTTTGGCAACCTGATCCTCTCGAAATACCGCATCTCGCAGGTGCACCGCCACCTGCTGCCCTGGCCGGCCGACCCGGGCAACCCGGCCGGCATGCCGCGCGGCCTGATGGAAACCGTCATCGATGCGCCCAATGGCAAGCTGCGCCTGATGACCACCCACCTCGAGTATTACTCACCGCTGCAGCGCATGGCGCAGGTGCGCCGCATCCGCGAGCTGCACATGGAAGCCAGCAACCGGGCCCGCATCTTCCAGCCCGACCCGAACCTCGACGCGCCTTACCAGCTTGGCTTCCGGCCGGCATCGAGCATCCTGTGCGGTGACTTCAATTTCGCGCCCGATGCGGAAGATTACGCGGCGCTGCTGGCGCCGATGGAGGGCGGCGCCCCCGCCTTCCAGGATGCCTGGCGCGTGGCGCACGGCACGGTCGCGCGCGCGCCGACCACCGGCCTGCACGGCTACCCCTGGCCGGAGCGTCCCGAGTGCTACGACTATTTCTTCGTCACCGAGGACCTGGCGCCGCGCGTGGCCACGGTCGAGGTGCAGTCGGAGACGGCGGCCTCCGACCACCAGCCGATCCTGCTGGAGCTGAACTGAGTCAGCCGGGCTGGGGCGCGTCGCCGCGTGCGGCGATCTCGCGCAGGGCCTGCTCGAACACTTCCGGCGGCTGGCCGCCCGAGATCAGGTGGCGCTGGTTGATGATGATGGCCGGCACCGAGTGGATGCCGGCGCGCTGGAAGAACTGCTCGCGCTCGCGCACCTCGTCCGCATAGGCATCGGATTGCAGGATCTGCGCGGCGGTGTCGCGGTCCAGGCCGACACGCTCGACGGCGCGCAGCAGCACGTCGTGGTTGCTCGGATCTTCGCAGCGGGTGAAATAGGCTTCGAACAGCGCCAGTTTCAGGTCACGCTGCTGGCCCTCTTCCTCGGCCCAGGACAGCAGGCGGTGGGCGTCGAAGGTGTTGTAGATGCGGCCGCGGCGCTCCATGTCGAAGGTGAAGCCGACATCGAGGCCGCGCTGGCGGATCATCTCGCGGCTATTGGCCTGCTGCTCGGCCGTCGCGCCGTATTTTTCCGTGATGTGCTCGACGATGTCCTGGCCGTCCGGGCCCATGTTCGGGTTCAGTTCGAAGGGCTGGAAATGCAGGTCGACGGTCACGTCGCCGCCCATGCGCAGCAGCGCCGTTTCCAGCGACTTGTAGCCGATCGCGCACCACGGGCACGAGACGTCCGACACGAAGTCGATCCTGAGTTGCTTGGCCATTGATGCCACCTTTCTGTTCATTGCGGCACGGAGTGTGCCAGGTGGCGTTATGGTAACGCGATGTGCGTTTTGGCGTGGCGCGCCGGCTATTTCGGCGCGCCAGGAGCTACGGTGCTATTTCTTCGCAGCGCCCTTGGCCTTGCTGCCGATCTTCGACTCCTTGCCGGCGATCAGGTTTGCGATGTTCGCGCCATGGCGATACAGCAGCAGCGCGCTCATCACGACCACGGCGAACAGGATCTCGTCCGCGCCGAACAGCAGGCCATAGTAGAAGGGGGCGAACACCGAGGCGATCAGGGCCGCCAGCGAGGAGTAGCGGAAGGCGTAGGCGACGATCAGCCAGGTCGCGAGCGTGGCCAGGCCGAGCCAGACGTTGATGCCCAGCAGCACGCCGAGCGCCGTCGCCACGCCCTTGCCGCCCACGAAGCGGAAGAACACCGGCCACAGGTGGCCCAGGAAGACCGCGATGGCGACCAGGGCAATGCCGCCCTCTTCGATGCCGTAGGACGGGCCGAACTTGACCGCCAGCCAGACCGCCAGCCAGCCCTTGGCGGCGTCGCCGACCAGGGTCGCGATCGCGGCCTTCTTGCTGCCGCTGCGCAGCACATTGGTGGCGCCCGGGTTCTTGGAGCCGTAGGTGCGCGGGTCGGACAGGCCGAAGGCGCGGCTCATCACGACGGCGAAGGAAATCGAGCCGATCAAATAAGCGGCAATGGTGGCAATCAGGGTGTTCATCACGTCTTTCTAGTGGTCTCTTGCTTGTTCTTATGAGTACATATGCTCGGGCGCTCGGGACTATACACCATTGCCCCGGCGCCCAGGAAGCTCACTCGGCCAGCGCGCATTGCACCGGCCGCGCGCCCAGCACGCCGGTCAGGACGCCCGGATCGATGCCGACCAGGTAGCCGCGGCGGCCACCGTTGATATAGATTTTTTCCAGCGCCAGGACCGTTTCCTCGACATAGACCGGCATCGCCTTGCGGATCCCGAAGGGCGAAGTGCCGCCCACCAGGTAGCCCGAATGGCGCTGCGCGACTTCCGGTTTGCAGGGCTCGACCGACTTGCAGGGAATCGCGCGCGCCAGGTTCTTGGTCGAGACCTTGCGGTCGCCGTGCATCAGGACGATCAGCGGGCGCGCGGCCTCGTCCTGCATCACCAAGGTCTTCACGACATGGTGCTCAGGCACTCCTAACTCGCGCGAAGAAACTGACGTGCCACCATGTTCTTCATAGTCGTAGGGATGTTCCGTGAAACTCACCCCATGCTTGCGCAGGAACTGCGTCGCGGGTGTCTCTGACACGTGCTCTTTCTTGGCCATGCGTGGTACGCTAAGATGACTATGGGAGTTTCTATTATGCAGCAAGAAATTCGCTTTGCCACCTTCAACACCTATAACCTGGCCCCGCCCGGCATGCGCTGCTACGAGAACCTCGAGCCCTGCAGTCCGGAGGAGTACGAGGCCAAGCTGCAGTGGACGGCGCATCAAATCGATCTTCTGAATGCCGACGTGATCGGCTTCCAGGAGATTTTTTCTCAGGCTACCTTGCGCGAGGTGCTGTCACGCACCCGGCGCTTTCGCGAGGCAGTGCACCTCGGCTTCGATCCCGATCCGGAAGCCCCGCGCCTGACACCGAGCGTGGCCCTGGTCTCGCGCCTGCCGGTCGTGAGCCACGCGCGGCCCCTGACCATGTTCCCCGAAAGCGTGGCCATGCCGGCCGGCAGCCGCGACCCTGACCGCTTCACGCGCGCGCCGCTGCATGCCGAGGTCGAGCTGGCGCCGGGCATCGTCATCGACGTCGTGGTCGTGCACCTGAAGTCGCGCCGGCCCGACTACCGCGCCAGCGATACGGGCGAAGACCCGAACCTGTATGCCCTCGCCTGCCTGCGCTCCCTGATCCGGCGCGGCACCGAAGCCACCGCCCTGCGCGTCATGCTCACCGACATGGCGCGCGAAAATCAGCGTCCCCGCATCGTGCTGGGCGACTTCAACGACGTCGCCGATTCCGTCACCACCGAGATCGTGCTGGGCGAAGGCGCGCCGCTGGCCGAACGCATGTTCGACGCCGCACGCCTGCACATGCACCAGGATAATCTGCGCAGCGTGGGGTTCTCGATCGTGCACGAGAGCCGGCATTCGACCATCGACCATATCCTGGTGTCGCAGGAATTCAATCCGGTGCTGCCGGACGCGATCGGGGAGGTGGTGGACGTGGTGTACCTGAACGACCACCTGGACCTGGGGCTGCCGGAGGCCTCGGACCACGGGCAGGTGCTGGCGCGGATTCGCCTGTATCCGCAGACGGGGCGGCTCGACGGCGGCCTTGATTAAGCGAAAGAGCCGGCCGACGCGTCTTCTATAACGTAGGGTGGGCAGACTCAGCCCACGCGTTCACATTACGCATCCCGGCACGCTCCGTGGCGCGAATCCGTTCGTTGACCGCGTGGGCGGCGCCAAGGTTATCGCGCGATTCATTGCGCGGTGGAGCCGCCCACCCAACGTTCTCTTGCACATCAGCAGTACCTGGCAACTGCCCATTCACGAGGGCGCCGGCCCGAAATCCGGCCTGCTGCTCGCTCCCGCTGCATAAAACCCCTGGTACTGGTCGCAGCCGTGCTGCTGCAGGAAGCGCAGTTGCTCCGCCGTTTCCACCCCTTCGGCCACCACCCGCAGGCGCAGGCTGCGCGCCACGGCGATGATGGCCGGGATCATGGCCGCGTCCAGGGGATCGTGCTCGATGTCGCTCACGAAGCTGCGGTCGATCTTCAACTTCGACAGCGGATAGCGCCGCAGGGACGACAGGCTCGAGAGCCCCGTGCCGAAGCGGTCGATGGTCAGCTGCACGCCGCGTGAACGCAGTGCCTCCACGATGTTGTCCAGACCAGCGTCGCCGTGCATGATCGCCCCTTCCGTGATTTCCAGGTCGAGGTATCCGGGCGCCAGGCCGGACTGCGCCAGGGCCTCGTCGACGGTGTCGAGGAGGCGCCCGTGCAGGAACTGGGCGTCGGACAGGTTCACGGCCACCGTCACGTCGTGCCCCTCGTCGCGCCAGGCACGCGCCTGGCCGCAGGCTTCGCGCAGCACCCAGTCGCCGATCGGCACGATCAGCCCGCACTCCTCGGCCACCGGCAGGAAGTCCTGGGGCAGCAGCAGGCCGCGTTCGGGATGGCGCCAGCGGATCAGGGCTTCGACGCCGATCACGCGGCCGCTGCCGACGTCGAGCTCGGGCTGGTATTCGAGCAGGAATTCGCCGCGGTCCAGGGCCTGGCGCAGGCGCTGCTCCAGCACGCCGCGCTCGAGCACGCGGGCATTCATCTCGGGGCTGAAGAAGCGGAAGCTGTCGCGCCCGTTCTGCTTGGCGTGGTACATCGCGACGTCGGCGTGGTGCATCAGGGTGTCGACGTCGGTTCCGTCGGTGGGGCAGATCGCCACGCCGATCGAGGCCGACAGCGTGACCAGGCTTTCGCCCACCTCGACGGGCCGCGCCACCGCCTGCATGACGGCGTGCGCCACATGGGCGGCCTGGTCGGCGCCGCCGATATCGGCCAGCAGCACCACGAACTCGTCGCCGCCCAGGCGGCTGATGGTGTCGACGCGCCGTACGCAGCCGCGCAGGCGCGCCGCCACCTCGCGCAGCACGGCGTCGCCGGCCTGGTGGCCATTGTTGTCGTTGATGGCCTTGAAGCGGTCGAGGTCGAGGAAGAGCACGGCGAAGTTGTCGCGCTGGCGGCGCCAGGTGGCCAGCGCGTGGTGCATGCGGTCGAGGAAGAGCGTGCGGTTCGGCAGACCGGTGAGCGGATCGTGCTCGGCCTGGTGGCGCACCTGGTCTTCGGCCCGCTTGCGCTCGCTGATGTCGGACAGCATGGCCATGTAGCTGATGGCCTCGCCGCGCGGATCGCGGATGGTGGTGAGCGCCACCCAGGCCGGGTAGCGCTCGCCGTTCTTGCGCATGGCCGCGACCTCGCCCTGCCAGTAGTCGTTGCCGTCGAGCTGGGACCAGATGCTTTCGTAGAAGCCGGCTTCGATCCCCCGCCAGGGCAGGCTGGCGAGCGTGGCCCCGACGATGTCGGCGGCGGCATAGCCGGTAATGGTGGTGAAGGCCGGGTTGACTGCCTGCACCCGGTATTGGGCATCCATGAGGATCATGCCCTCGTGCGCGTTCTCAAACACGCGCGCGGCCGACATGAGGTTTTCTTCGACCTGCTTGCGGCCGGTGATGTCGACCTCCATGCAGAACACCTGCTGGGTGGCGCCCTCGCGCTTGACGGGGAAATGGTTTGAGTGCAGCCACAGGCGCCGGCCGGCGGCGGTTTCCACATGCCAGTCGCGTGGGGCGGGCGCACTGCCCTCGCGCCAGATGTCGGCGATGGCGGCGTCGAATTCGGCCTGGCGCTCGAGGTGGGAGACGAGCGCGCGGAAAGGGCGCCCCAGGGCATGGCTGGCCGGGATGCCGAACAGCTGGGCGCAGGCGTGGTTCCAGAAGCGCACGATGCCGCGGGCGTCGACCGAGTGCACGGCGACTGCCGGCGCCAGTTCGATGGCCGTGACGAAGCGGTACAGCCAGTCCAGCGCTTCACGGCCGGGGCTGTCGCTGTGGAAGGCGCCGGCCTGGTCGTCGCTGCGTGCGACAGGCTCCGGCCGGCCAGGATCGGGCGCGCCGCCGGATAGGCCCGGCCGGCCGGTCTGACCCTGGGTGGAGTCGTTCACGGGAAAGATCCTTATCAAGAAGAAAGCATCGTGAGTCCGATGACAATCCCCTTATTCTTTCCCTTCTTCCGGCACGCCCTTTGCGGGTACGCAAACGGGCCGGCGGCCCGCATTTCGTCGCGCGTTTCTGCATTCCAGACCCGCCGCGCGGCCGCCTGTCGCATGCCGGTGGCGCCGCATGGCGCACAGGCCTACAGTCACACCATGCGCAAGGAGCTCCATCTTGCTAACAAGACGGAGTCCGCGCGCCCAATCTTCCCCGCACCGGCGCTCGCACGCAGCCGAAGGCGGACGGTTCAGGCGGCGCCTTGTGGCGCCGCCTCGTCTTCCGCATCGGCCGAGGTTTCGCCATCCTGCCCGCCGGCGGCGCCATCCTGTCCTTCCGGCGCCGCATGTTTCGCTTCCTGCTTGCGCCGCGCCTTTTCCTCGGCCTTGCGCTTTTTCTCGAGTTCCCGTTGTCGCTTTTCGTACTGGAAGTTTGTCTTTGCCATGTTTACCTCGTTACGAGCTCTGCCAATTGAAGAGGGATGTCCACTGCCGTGCTGCACGGCCATTATGGACGAGGGATTGCGCCGCGGTTTGAATTAACCCCGCGGGTGGTGCTGGGCGTGCAGGTGCTTGAGGCGCTCGCGCGCAACATGCGTGTAAATCTGTGTGGTGGAAATGTCTGCGTGGCCCAGCAAGAGCTGCACCACGCGCAGGTCGGCGCCGTGGTTCAGCAGGTGGGTGGCGAAGGCGTGGCGCAGGGTGTGCGGCGACAGCGGCCCCTTGATGCCGGCCTTGAGTGCATGTTTCTTGATCAGGATCCAGAACATCTGGCGCGTCATCGGCCCGCCGCGGCCGGTCACGAAGAGCGCATCGTCGACCTGCCCGTTCAGGATGATGCCGCGCGCATCTTTCAGGTAACGCTCCAGCCACAGCCTTGCCTCCTGTCCGAATGGTACCAGGCGGGTCTTGCTGCCCTTGCCGGTGATGCGCAGCACGCCATCGTTCAGGCTCACTTCGACCAGTTTCAATGCCACCAGTTCCGATACCCGCAGGCCGCTGGCATACATCAGCTCCAGCATGGTGCGTTCGCGCAAACCCAGCGGCGTCGATATATCGGGCGCGGCGAGCAGGGCCTCGACCTGGCTTTCGCTCAAGGTGTGGACGAAGCGCAGCGGCTGTTTCGCCGAGGCCATCTTCAGGCAGGGGTCTTGCGCGATCTGGTTGCGGCGCAGCGCCAGGCCATAGAAGCGCTTGAGCACGGACAGGCGCCGGTTGGCCGAGCTGGGGCGGGTGTCTTCGTGGCGCTCGGCGAAATAGGCGGCGATGTCTTCCGGCTGCACGGCGAGCAGGCTGGCGCGCTGCGGGCGCTTCGCTTCCAGCCAGCCGGCGAAGAGCTTCAGGTCGCGGCGATAGGCGTCGAGCGAATTTTTGGCCAGCCCCTGTTCCAGCCAGAGGGTGTCGCAGAACTCGTCGATCAGTCCCAGATCGATTGCTGCTGCCATGGGGATGCGGTTGCGCCTTCGTGGCGCAGCAGCCAGCGCTTGACGGACAGGTGGAAGCCGTTCTCGTCGTCCTGGTTCGAGAAGCCGCCCAGGCCGCCGGATGCGGTGACGCGGTGGCAGGGAATAATCAGGGGGAACCAGTTGGCGCCGCAGGCCTGGCCGACCGCGCGCGGGGCCGAAGAAATCAGCTTGGCCAGCTGGCCGTAGGTCTTGACGCTGCCGCGCGGGATGCTCGAGATCTCACCCCAGACACGGCGCTGGAAATCGGTGCCGGCCTGGAACAGGGGCAGGTCGAAACGGAAATCGGGGTCGGCCAGATACCGGCCGACCTGCTCCGCAGCCTGTGCGGCTACCTCGTTGTCGGCCGCCTTTTCTTCGTAGGACGGCGGCAGGTAGACCAGCTCGCGCACCCGGCCTTCCTGCGTGCGGATCCCGAGCGCGCCAAACGGGGCCGGCACGATGGCGTTGAACGAAACCGAGTCTGTCTTCATGCCCCCATCTTAACCGGTGAGCGGTCCCCAGGCCACCCCTTTGAAGACGCCGGGCGGCGCTGCGGACGAAAAAAAAGCGCACTCAAAGGTGCGCTCCAATTCGGGTCACGTCCCCGGCCGTTTAGCTGTGCTAACGGCTTCTGTAAAACGTGTGTCTCCTCGATTTTTCTCCGGTATGGATTACCGTGATTTTCTCTATGCTCCCCAAAACCGTGTGTGTTCTGTTCGCGTACGCACCATGTAAGTGCGAGAAGGCCCCATCATAACGCAAGCATTGCGCTCAAACGTATCTTTTTGACCACATTACTACAATTATTTTACTTATGAAGAAATCGCATGACCGTTCGCGACATGTGTCGTCTCCATGTCACCTGGCGCCCGCTTCGCGCCGGATCGCCTGCACCAGGTCCTTGCCGATACGCTCTTCCACCCGTGCATACACGGGCGCCATCGCCTTGCGCCACTCGGCCTGCTGCTGCGGGCTGAGCGTATGGATGGTGGTGGTGCCCGCGCGGCGGATCGCTTCCAGTGCTTCGTCGTTGGTGCGCTGGGCGATGGTCTTCTCGTAGGCCGTCGCTTCCGCCATGGCGCGCTCGAGGATGCGGCGGGTCGCGGCCGGCAGGCCATCCCAGAACTTCTTGTTGACGATGACCGCATAGCCGAGGTAGCCATGGTTGGACACTGTCAGGTGCTTCTGGGTTTCATGCATCCGCTGCGTAAACATGTTCGAGGGCGTGTTCTCGGTGCCCTGCACCACGCCGTTGCGCAGGGCCGGTGCGGTTTCCGAGAAGGCCAGCGAGAGCGGCTGGGCGCCGAGCGCGCGCATCTGTTCGTCCAGCACGCGCGAGGACTGGATGCGCATGCGCAGGCCGCGGAAATCGGCGGGCGCAAGCAGCGGCTTGTTGGCCGACATGATCTTGAAGCCATTGTCCCAATAGGCCAGGCCGGTGATGCCTTTGGACTCCAGCTTGGCCAGCAGCTTGCGGCCGATGCGGCCCTCGGTCACCGCATACAACGCCTGTTTGGAGGGGAAGATGTAGGGCAGGTCGAAGGCTTCGAATTCCTTCACGCCCAGCGGCGAGAACTTGGCCAGCGAAGGCGCCAGCATCTGCACCGCGCCCAGCTGCAGGGCCTCGAGCTCCTCGCGGTCCCTGTAGAGCTGGCTGTTCGGGTAGACTTCCACCTTCACCTGGCCATTGCTCATCTGCTCGGCCAGCGCCTTGAAGCGCTCGGCGGCGCGGCCCTTCGGCGTGCCGGGTGCGACCACGTGGCTGAACTTGATGACGATCGGCGCAGCGGACGCGTTCGGCGCAGTGCGCGCTTGCGCCAAGGCGCCGGGGCTGGAGGCGAATCCGGCACAGGCAAGCAGCACCGCGGCCAGGAGGGGGAATCGCATGAGGTTTCGGTCTTCCTGAAGAACAATGGGAATAAGATAGTCCCAGTCTGCGCGCACCAGGACAGGTGCACCATCGTGGACATCCACAATCGCTCGACAGTGTAAGGTATATGCAGCCTCGAATGACATTTCCTTCAGCCCAGCCCGGAGCCGCCCAGCGCGCGCGTTCCTGGCGCTGGCTGGTGCCGGTGCTGCTGGTGCTGCTGTTCCTGGCGGTGCTGGTCTGGCTGCCCTGGCAGGCGCGCCAGATGGAAGCCACCGAGCGACAGGAGCAATTGATCGCCGACACGCTCTGGGTCGAGCAGACCCTGCGCTTCGAGCTCGCGCGCAGCGAGGAAGCCCTGGCCGGCCTGGGGGCCGACCTGGTCACGCGCCCACCCTCGCCCGCCGCCCTGGAGGCGCGCTTCCAGCAGATGTTCAACAATGGCCGCGAGCTGGTCCGCGTGGTCTGGTACGACGCCGAGGGCAAGGTCATGGCCAGCCACGGCCTGGAGCCGCCCGCCGCCCTGCCCGCGCCCACCCAACTGGCGGCCGAGGTCGCCGCCGGGACCCGCGGCGGCCGCTACAGCGAAGTGTACGGCGCGACCGCCGCCACCTCCGGCGTGCTCGACTACGTGCTGCCGCTGTATGCGAACGGGCGCCCGGCCGGCAGCCTGGTGGCGACCTACAGCCTGCAGATCCTGCTCGACGAAACCGTGCCCTGGTGGTTCGCCCAGGACAATGCCCTGACCCTGCTCGACCGCGACGACCAGCCGGTGGCGCGGCGTGCGGCCGGCGGCCCCGGCCGTGGCATCTACACGCACCGGCGCGAGCTCGACCTGCCGGGCGCCCTGGTCATCCTGTCCACCGACAGCACCAAGCGCGCGCCGCAGCTGCTGCCCAACCTGCTGGTGGGCTCGGTGATCGTGCTGGCCCTGGGCCTGGTGCTGAGCCTGGGCGCCCTGTGGCGCCACATCTCGCGCACCCTGGCCGCGGAGAGCGCGCTGCGCCAGCAGATGGCCTTCCGCACCGCGATGGAAAACTCCCTGATCACGGGCCTGCGCGCGCGCGACCTCGAGGGCCGCGTGACCTATGTCAACCGGGCCTTCTGCGAAATCGTCGGCCACCCGGCGGAAGAACTGGTCGGCAAGAAGCCGCCCATGCCCTATTGGGCGCCGGAAGCGATGGCCGACTACGAGGAACGCTTCCGTGGCGTGCTGGCGGGGAATATCACCCCGCAATTCGAAACCGTATTCCAGCGCCCCGACGGCGTGCGGGTGCCGGTGCTGGTCTTCGAAGCGCCGCTGGTGGACGCCGACGGCCGCCAGACCGGCTGGATGAGCTCGATCCTCGACATCACCGATCGCAAGCGCGTCGAGGAACTGAACCGCCAGCAGCAGGCCAAGCTGGAAGCGAGTGCGCGCCTCGCCACCATGGGGGAAATTTCCTCGATGCTGGCGCACGAGCTGAACCAGCCGCTGGCGGCGATCTCGAGCTACACGGCGGGTGCGATCAACGTGCTCGAGCGCAGCAAGGGGTCGGGCGAAGCGCTCAATGGCGGCATGCTGCGCCACGCGCTGGAACAGGCGCGCCAGCAGGCCCAGCGCGCCGGCCAGATCATTCGCAGCGTGCATGAATTCGTCAAGAAGCGCGAGCCGCGCCGCGAGCAGGTGACGATCCGCAGCGTGATCGACGGCGTGCGCGCCCTGGTCGAACTGCAGGCGCGCCAGGCCGGCGTGGTGCTGCGCGTCGAGCTGCCGCCGCAATTGCCGGAGGTGGCGGCCGACCGCGTGATGCTGGAACAGGTGCTGCTCAATCTCACGCGCAATGCCATCGAGGCGATGCAGGACACGGCGCCGGGGCAGCGCGTGCTGCGCATCGCCGCCGCCCACATCGAGGACAAGGTGGCGGTGTCGGTGATCGACCGCGGCCACGGCATTCCGGAACACGTCGCGGCCGGCCTGTTCGAGCCCTTCTATTCGACCAAGGCCGAGGGCATGGGCATGGGCCTGTCGATCTGCCGCACGGCGATCGAATTCCATGGCGGGACGCTGAGCCATGGGCCGAACCCGGGCGGCGGCACGGTGTTTACCTTTGCCCTGCCTTGTCATGCAGGCCAAGCGGCGGACGGAACGCTGGGCTAAAATCCCGGCTGCACACAACAACGCGGGCACACCCCGACAGGACGGAGACACCACATGCTGCACATCGTCGACGACGAAGACGTCATCCGCGACGCCCTCGCCTGGCTGGCGCAATCGCGCGGCCTGCAGTCGCGCGGCCATGCCGGCGGCCAGGCCTTCCTCGACGCCGTGGGCGCGCCCGATCCGGAAGGCGACTGCGTCCTGCTGGACGTGCGCATGCCGGACATGAACGGCATCGCGGTGTTCGACCAGCTGGCGGCGCGCGGCCTGCTGTCGCGCCTGCCCGTGATCTTCCTGACCGGCCACGGCGACGTGCCGATGGCGGTCGACTCGCTCAAGCGCGGCGCCTTCGACTTCTTCGAGAAACCCTTCAACGACAATGTGCTGATGGACCGCGTCGAGGAAGCCCTCGCAGCCTCGCGCAAGGCGGCCGAGGCGGCAGCGGTACAGGCGCGCCTGGCGACCCTGTCGGCGCGCGAGCGCGAGGTGCTGGACCTGATCCTGGCCGGGATGATGAACAAGGTCGTGGCGGACAAGCTCGGCATCAGCATGCGGACGGTGGAGGTGCACCGGGCGCATATCTTCGACAAGATGCAGGTCAAGACGGCCGTCGAGTTGGCCGGGCTTTTGAAGTAGGGTGGGCAGATTCTGCCCACGCGTTCAACTGTCGGTCGAGCCGCCTCAGTGCAACCGTGATTTGAACGCGTGGGCGGGAGACCCGCGGGGCCGCCCAGGCCCACCCTACGAACAGCCGATATGACGAGCATTGGCGAGCCATCCGGCGCATAAATTTGCACGCATGCAAGCGTCCCTGCCCTTTGCACGAAGCCTTGTAAAATCAGCCTGAACGCCTCGCCGCACTACGCCGCGAGCAATTGCATTTAGGAATACTCATGAACGAAAAGACTGTCGCAGACAAAATGTTCCTGAGGACGGCCAAATCGATGCTGATCCTCAATGGCCAGGCCAACCCGGCTGTGGCGGCGCAAATGCCCGCCGAGATCGTCAAGGAGGGCGACGGTCCCTTCGATGTCATCCTGCTGTTCGCCCTGAACCGCAAGGAACTCGAGCAATACCTGCCCGCCGCCAAGGAACGCCTCGGCGACAAGGGCTCGCTGTGGATCGCCTACCTCAAGCAGACTGCCTCCAAGGCGACCGACATCAACCGCGACTCCATCAACGCCTATGCCAAGGAAAACGGCATCACCGGCGTGGCGATGATCTCGATCGACGGCGACTGGTCAGCCCTGCGCCTCAAGCGTATCGAATAGAGAGGAAACATCCACGCGATGGCGCGCCAGCGCCCACTGCACGTGCTCGCGCACCAGGCTGGACGGGTGCCCGGCGCGTGCGCGCAGCGCGGTAACGATCGCCTCGCCATCCGCGCCATCCTTTCCCGCCGCATTCCCCAGCCCGACCGCCAGGTTGCGCAGCCAGCGCTCGTGGCCGATGCGGCGGATCGGACTGCCTTCCATCCGCCGGTTGAATTCCTCCTCGTTCCAGGCGAACAGCGCGATCATGCCCGCTTCGCCCAGGCCGTTCCTCTCGTCGAAATCCGGCAGCGCGGCCCGCTGCGCGAACTTGTTCCAGGGGCAGGCCAGCTGGCAGTCGTCGCAGCCGTAGATGCGGTTGCCGATCAGAGGCCGCAGTTCTTCCGGAATGCTGCCCTTGAGTTCGATGGTGAGGTAGGAAATGCAGCGCCGCGCATCCAGGCGACCCGGTCCGAGGATGGCCTGGGTCGGACACACGTCGATGCAGGCGCTGCAGGCGCCGCAGTGCGCGCCGGTGGGCGGGTCGAGCGGGAGCGGCAGGTCGACCAGGATTTCGCCGATGAAGAAGGTCGAGCCGGCGTCGCGCGAGAGCAGCAGGGTGTGCTTGCCGCGCCAGCCCAGGCCGGCCTTTTCGGCCAGCGGCAATTCCATCACCGGCGCCGAATCGGTAAACACGCGGTAACCGAGCTCGCCCACCGCCGCCTTGACCCGCTCGGCCAGGGCCTGCAGGCGGTTGCGCAGCACCTTGTGGTAGTCGCGCCCGCGTGCATACACCGAGACCACGGCGGCGCCCGGTTCGAGCTGCCGCGCCCGTTCCTGCTCGCGCCAGCCCTCGTCGCGGCTCATGGGCAGGTAGTCCATGCGCGCGACGATGGCGCGCACCGTGCCCGGCACCAGCTCGTTCGGCCGCGCACGCTTCATGCCGTGGCTTGCCATATAATCCATCTCGCCGTGATAACCGGCGTCCAGCCAGGCCTGCAGGCCGGCTTCCGCATGCGCCAGGTCGACGTCCGCGATGCGCACGTCGGCGAAACCGAGTTCGCGTCCCCATGCCTTGATGGCGCGGGAAAGTTCAGGCAAATCTGGGGAAGTGGTCGACATGGCAGGATGGAACCAGCGGCATCAACAGCCGCGACAGGACGAGCTTTAACCCACGCTATTTTATTCGATGCATCCCTTCAAAGCCTATCTGCCCGACGAATCCGCCACCATCGCCCTGGGGCAGGCGCTCGCGCGCGCGCTCCAGCCCGGCCTGGTGATCTACCTGCACGGCGACCTCGGCGCCGGCAAGACGGCGCTCACCCGCGCCCTGATCCAGGCCAGCGGGCACACGGGCACGGTGAAAAGCCCGACCTATACCTTGTCCGAGCCCTACCGCGTCACGCTAGATGGCCAACCTGGCAACATCATCCACTACGATCTCTACCGGATGTCCAGCCCCGAGGAATTCCTCGACGCGGGCTTCCGCGACGACTTCGACGGCAGCAATGTCTGCATCGTCGAATGGCCCGAAAAGGGCACGCCGGTGTTGCCGCCACCCGACGTCCGGGTCTTGCTTAGCGTCAGTGGACTCGGCCGTGAGGTAGAATTGCAGGCGTTGTCTCAATTGGGCCTGCTATGCCTCGACCGTCTCGCCTACGCCCCGCCCCCCTGATTCCCGGTTCACCGCACCGCCGCACCCTGCTCAAGGCCGGCGGCACCCTGCTGCTGTCCGTCCTCACGCCGCTGCCGGCAAGCGCCACCCAGATCATGGCCGTGCGCGTCTGGCCTGCGCCCGACTACACCCGCGTCACGCTGGAAAACGACAGCGAGCTGAAAACCACGCACTTCCTGGTGGCCGATCCGCCGCGCCTGGTGGTGGACATCGACGGCCTGGCCCTGAACAACACCCTGAAAAGCCTGGTGGCCAAGGTCGAATCGAACGACCCCTACATCAAGCAGGTGCGCGTCGGCCAGAACCGGCCGAACGTGGTGCGGCTGGTGTTCGACCTGAAGGAAGAGATCAAGCCGCAGGTCTTCACCCTGGCCCCGGTGGCCGGCTACCAGCACCGCCTGATCTTCGACCTGTATCCGGTCAAGCCGGTCGACCCGATCGCGGCCATGATCCAGAAAGGCGAGTGGACCACCGACGGTGCCCCGGCCGCGGCTGCGAACAGCGCCAACCCGGCCTCGCCCCTGCCGGCCACGCCGCCGGCCCAGACCGAAGTCGCTCCGGACGCCATCGCCAAGCTGGAATCCGAGATGTCGGCCCTGAACGGCACGCCGCCGTCGCAGCCGGTCCAGCCGACGCCGGGCAAGCAGGTCGCCAGGGCGCCCGCCCAGAAGGTGGTGCGCATGGTGACCATTGCGCTGGACCCCGGCCACGGCGGCGAAGACCCGGGCGCGATCGGCGCCAAAGGCAGCCGCGAAAAGGACATCGTGCTGGCGGTCGCCAAGCGCCTGAAAGCGAAACTCGAACAGCTGCCCAATACGCGCGTGATGCTGACCCGCGACGGCGACTACTTCGTGCCCCTCGGCCAGCGCGTCCAGAAGGCGCGCCAGGTGCAGGCCGACCTGTTCGTCTCGATCCACGCGGACGCCTGGATCTCGCCGACCGCGCGCGGCTCCTCGGTCTTCGTGCTGTCCGAGAAGGGCGCGAGCTCGAGCGCGGCGCGCTGGCTGGCGAACGACCAGAACAAGGCCGACCTGATCGGCGGCGCCAACGCCGCGGTGCAGGACAAGGTGCTCGCCAGCGTGCTGTTCGACCTGTCGACCACGGCCCAGATCAACGACAGCCTGAAGGTCGGCAAGGCCGTCCTGAAGGAAATCGGCGGCATCAACCGCCTGCACAAGGCGGCCGTCGAACAGGCCGGCTTCGCCGTGCTCAAGGCGCCGGACATTCCTTCGATCCTGGTCGAAACCGCCTTCATTTCCAACCCCGACGAAGAAGCGAGATTGCGCGACGACGGCTACCAGAACCAGCTGGCCGACGCCATCACCAAGGGCATCAAGCGCTACTTCGCCGACAACCCACCGATGGCCAAGAGCCGCCAGACCTGATATCGCCCATGACCCACGCCACGCCAATCACCTTCGGGCAGCTGCCCGCCATCCGCATCGCGGCGCCCGACGGCGCCCAGGCCATCGTGACGCTGTACGGCGCCCACCTGGTCTCGTGGACGGGGGCGGATGGCATCGAGGGCATGTTCCTCAGCACGCAGTCGGCGATGGACGGCAGCAAGGCAATCCGCGGCGGCGTGCCGGTGATCTTCCCGCAGTTCGCGGAACGCGGCACGGGCATGCGCCACGGCTTTGCGCGCGTGAGCACCTGGGAACTGGCCGGCAGCGGCCTGGATGACGGCGCGGCCTGGGCCGAATTCGCGCTGGCGCCGCGCATGCTGGCCGATCCGGTCCGCCAGGCCTGGCCGCACGATTTCAGCCTGCTGCTGCGCGTGGCGGTCCGCGCCAACGAGCTGGCGATGACGCTCACCGTGCGCAACGAGGGCGTTGCTGCCTTCCCCTTCTCCGCCGCCCTGCACACCTATTACCTGGTGCCGGACGTGTGCGCGGTGCGCATCGAAGGCATCTCCTCGGACGAGATCTCGATCATCGACAAGCTCGACAAGGTCTACCCGCACGTGACGGGACGCGCCAGCCTGGCCACCGGCGAACGCACGCTGCAGCTGGAACAAAGCGGCTTCCTGGACGCCGTCGTGTGGAATCCGGGCGCGGCTGATGCTGCGGCCCTGTCGGACATGGCGGACGAGGAATACAAGCGCTTCGTGTGCATCGAACCGGCCCTGCTCGAGCCGCTGTCCCTGGCGCCGGGCCAGTCTTGGACCGGCGCCTACCGCGTCAGCTGACTCCACCACGCACGCCGGAGCCGCCGGGAACCGTAGGGTGGGCGGCTCTACTACTCCGGGTGATCCATCGTGCTCCTAACGCCGCCCACGCGTTCAACCAGACTTCGAATGAGCGCCCTCTCTGCTCATCAGTGAGTTGAACGCGTGGGCGGCGCGCGATTCACGGCTACACAAATGGAATTGGTGTAGCCCGCCCACCCTACGGACCGCGGGCCGTCAAACTATCCGGAATGTTTCCTCCGTGATAAATTGGACAGATTATTAACTGCCTCCGCCCGCCAGATGAAAAAGATCGCGATCGCTGCTGCCGCCAGTTCCCTGCTGGCCGCCTGCGCCACCACGCCCCCACCCTCGCTGAGCAGCTACACCGTCGATTCCGGCGTCGCACGCAGTCCCGACCAGCTGGCGCTCAGCTTCGAGAAGGCGGACCTGAACATCCGGGTGATACCCGCGACCCGCAGCATCCAGGGCGACGCCCTGCTGACCTTCGGCACGCGCCAGCCGGTCGACCGCATCGAGCTCGACCTCGACCGCAACCTGCCGATCGAGGCCATCGAGGTCGATGGCCAGGCACTCGCCGCCAGCAGCTGGAACAATCCGGAAGGCCGCCTCACGGTCAGGCTGCCGCAGCGCCTGGAACCGGGCAAGCAGACCACGGTCCGGGTGCGCTACAGCGGCACGCCGCACGTGGCCAAGAATGCCCCATGGGACGGCGGCTTCGTGTGGTCGCAAACGCCCGATGGCCAGCCCTGGGTGGCCAGCGCCGTGCAGGGCGAAGGCTGCGACCTGTTCTGGCCCTGCATCGATCACCCGACCGGCAAGCCGAAGCAGGTCGACCAGCACTTCACGGTGCCGGCGCCCCTGGTCGCGGCCGGCGCAGGCGTGGCGATGGGCATGGACGAGAAGGACGGCTGGCGCACCTGGAACTGGTCGACCAGGAACCCCAGCACCTACGGCATCTCGATCAACGTCGGCCCCTACAAGCTCCTGGAAGGGAACTACGCCAGCCGCTACGGCAACACGGTCCCGCTGCGCTTCTGGTACCTGCCGCAGAACGACAAGCAGGCCGCCGAGCTGTTCAAGGAATTCCCGCAGATGCTGGAGTTCTTCGAGCGCACCATCGGCCCCTACCCCTTCGGCTACGAGAAGATGGGCGTGGTCGAGACCCCGCACAAGGGCATGGAGCACCAGACCATCAACGCCTACGGCAACAAGTACGCCAAGACCCAGTACGGCTACGACGAGCTGCTGCAGCACGAACTCGCCCATGAGTGGTTCGGCAACCAGCTGACCAATGCCGACTGGGACGATATGTGGCTGCACGAAGGCCTGGGCACCTATATGCAGCCGCTCTACATGCAGTACCTGCGCGGCCAGCAGGCCTACTTCGCCGAGCTGATGGCGCAGCGCGCCGGCATCCAGAACAAGGCGCCGATCGTCTCGGGCAAGCCACGCACCGAGGGCCAGGTGTATTCGACCGAACGCGGCGGACCGGGCCAGGACATCTACACCAAGGGCGCCCTCGTGATGCACACCTTGCGCGGCGTGATGGGCGACGAAGCCTTCTTCCGCACCGTCCGCGAAAGCGTCTACGGCACACCGGACCCGCGCCCCGGCAATTTCCAGCCGCGCCTGGGCACGACGAAGGAGTTCATGGAGATCGCCAAGCGCGTGAGCGGGCGCGACCTGGACTGGTTCTTCCAGGCCTACCTGTATCAGGCGGCGCTGCCGGACCTGCAGGCCACCCGCAACGGCAATACCCTGAGCCTGGCGTGGAAGACGGAGAAGGACACGCCCTTCCCGATGCCGGTCGAGGTGCGCGTCGGCGAGCGCATCGTGAACGTGCCCATGACGGACGGGCGCGGCAGCGTGCAGCTCGAGGCCGACGCGCACTACGTCCTCGATCCGAATTCGAAGATCCTGCGCCGCGAGCAGCATATCGAGCGCTATCAGGAGTATCGGGAAGAGCAGCGCAAGAAGCGCAGTGCGGCGAAATAGACTCGATAAAATCTAGCGCACTCCCGGCTTGCGCCAGGGTGCGCGAATCAGGCGCTTCCAGTCAACGCTTGCCCTTCCGGGGCATGTATTCCATCTTCATCGAATGCGGCGCAGCGCCATTGGCGACCGGCCGGTTCGCCAGGTAGGCGAGTCCGGATGCGTCATTTTTCAGGTAGCCATTCAGGAAGTTCAGGATGTACCTGGCCCCCAGGCTGTATGCGAACGAGACTTCCTCAGGCGTGTATTCCTTGTACTCGGCGGGATCGTCGAGCCGGATATACGCAGACCCGAAATGGACATGGTCCATCGGATACATCGTCAGCAGGTACACGTCCGCATTGCTCATGCGGCTCATGAAGCTGCCGCTCATGTCTTCCTTGTAGCGGATATTGTTTTCCATCGAAGCCGGGGTCTGGGCGAGGAAGAGTAGCGGCGTCCTGAGTTTCTCGGGCACGGCGTACTTCGCCTGGGTCACGATGGAATTGAAATACCGTACCGCGCCATCCATGCACACCAGGGCCTTGATCCGCTCGTCTTTCGCAGCCGCGAGCACGTTGCTGAGCCCACCCCAGCTGAATCCCGCCACGGCGACGCGCGTCATGTCGGCTTGCGGCAGCGTGCGCGCATGATCGATCAGGAAGCGGATATCGGCCACCTGCAGTTCCGCGTGCTCCAAATCCTTCTTGATCCAGCGGCCCGTTTCTCCGATGGTTGGCGCGGCGATCACGATGTAGCCATGGCTCGCCAGGAATTCGGCGATGTCCGCGTTCTCGAAGGTGGTGTTGTTGATACTGGGCGCGTAGATCACCACCGGATACCTGCCGGCCTTGGGCACGGCGTCGCGCACCGCCCACATCCTTCTGCGCCGCTCGGACTCGACCTGTTGCTTGCGCTTGCCATCGGTGACCATCTGCAGCCAGGCATCCACCGTCCGCGCCTGCTCTTTCGGCGAGCGTTCGGGGTCGGTTTCCCAACCGACCAGTTGCAGGTAATCGTCATACCTGACGCCCTGGCCGCCCTTTTCCGCCGGATACCAGATCACCGTTTGCATCGGCCGGCCCCGGCTCTCCTGTCTGGAAAACAGGCTTGCCAGCATGCCCTGCTGCGGCGTGAACGTGCGCGTGCGATCGTATTGCTTGACCACACGCACGCCCACGGCGTGCTGGCCGGGCGTGTTCGAGAACGTGAACAGGCTTTCGGACCGGGCTTCCGTGCAGGCCAGGCAGAACATCATGAACAGCATCACGCGCATACGAGTCCCTGAAAATGTGGAGTCAATGACCGTCAGCCCACCCGCGCGCTGCCGGACGGGAAGGCCGGGGCGGGCCAGGCCGCCTTTGCGCCTGCCTCCGGGAACCAGCGCGCCCGCAGCCGCATGAAGGGCGTCTCGACCACCCGGTACAGCACCCAGCCGCCCAGGACGCCGGCCGCCATGACGGCGACAATGGTCAAGGGCGCACCCGGATCGATACCCAGGCGAACCAGCTCCGGGCGCAGCGCCATGAATACCGGCTTGTGCACCAGGTAGACCGCGTAGGACCACAGCGCCAGGCTGGCCGCGCCGGGAATGCGCAGGCGGTTCAGGAGCGAACCCGGACTGAGCGCGGCGCAGGTCAGCAGAGCGAAACTCATCGCGACCAGCGAGAAGCCGAAGGTCGACGCCATGAAGGCATTCGGCGCATCGTTCATCACGCCATAGAGCACGGCCGCCGCCATGCCCAGGCCGGCCGCCAGCAACGCGTTCCCGTGACGGAGCACGCGCGCGAAGGCCGCCGGATGGAAGTTCTTCAGCATGGCGATGGCCACGCCCGGCAGCAGTTCATCGAAGCGGCAGAAGCTCGAGTAGTACACGGGCGCCGCGAAGACGTCCTTGCCATCCATGAAGGCCATGCCGCGCGCCGTCATGCCGGCGCCGATCGCGGCGAACAGGGCGCACCAGAGCAGGCGCGGCGAGCGCCTGCTGCCGACCAGCGCCAGCACCGCCAGCGGCAGCACGAGGTAGAACTGCTCCTCGATGCACAGCGACCACGAATGCGTGAAGGTCTCGCCGTAGTTCAGGCCGAAGTTCTGGGTGAAGGTCAGGAACTGCCAGGTCGGCGCCATGCTGTTGCCCGCGATCGGGCTATCCGGCAGCAGAAGGTACACGGCCAGCACCGCATAGTAATTCGGCAGCGTGCGCAGCAGGCGGCGGGCGAAGAAGGATTTCAGCTCCAGGCTCTCGCCGCGCGCGCTTGGGGCCAGCAGCTGGTTGCCGATCAGGTAGCCGCTCAGCACGAAGAACAGGTCGACGCCGGCCCAGCCGATGTCGCCCATGAAGCCGAAGGTCGGGGCCCGGCTGACGAAGCCATTGTAGTGGGACATCAGGACCAGCACGATGGCGAGCGCGCGCAAGGTGTCCAGTCCGGCGAGCCGGACGGGTTTCGATTCGAAGTGCGTCATGCGGTTTTCTTGTTGAGGTGTTGCAGTGCTTCCGCCAGGGCGGGCATATAGGTGCGGCTGGCCCGCAGCACGCTGCCGTCGCGCAGGCGCAGCAGGGCGTCGCGGTTGGTCAGGGCGCGCAGCTCGGCGATCATGTCGAGCCGCACGATGGTCGAGCGGTGTATGCGGTGGAACTGGCGTGGATCGAGCTGCATGGCCAGGTTGTGCAGGCGCTCGCGCACCAGCCAGGTCTTGCCGTTCGCGTGCAGGGTGGCATAGTCGCCGTCGGCCTCGATGCGCTCGACTTCGGCGACCGGCACCAGCACCGTGCGCGCGCCGACCCGCACGCTGAAGGTGTGCACCGTGGGCGCAACCGGCGGCGCGGCGCGGCCCTGCCCCCGGTAGGGAAAGGCCTGCTGCGCGCGGTCCAGGGCTTCGTCCAGGCGCTCGTCGTCGACGGGCTTGAGCAGGTAGTCGATCGCGGCCAGGTCGAACGCCTGCACGGCGAAGCCGTCATAGGCGGTCAGCAGGATCGCCATCGGCCGCTGCCCGGGCGGCAGCGCGGCCAGCACCTCGAGCCCGGTCCTGCCCGGCATCTCGACGTCGACGAAGACCAGGTCGGGACATAGCGCCGCGATCCCTTTGCAGGCGCTGTCGCCGTCGCCGAATTCGCCCACCAGTTCGAAGCCGCTCCTCCGCGCCAGCCTGACCTTGACCGCCAGCCGCGCCAGCGGCTCGTCGTCGATGACGGCCACCCGGATGTTCATGCCGCTGCCTTCTCGGTGCGCAGCGGCAGTGCGATGCGCACGCCGAAGCGGCCGTCAGCGCCCCACCCCGCATCGACCTGCTGCTCCTCGCCGTAGAGGTGGCGCAGGCGTTCGCGCACATTGGCCAGGCCGATGCCGTTACCGGCATGCGCAGGCTGCTGGCCATCGTTGTGCACCTCGACCAGCAGGCGCGTGCCCTGGCGCACGACGCGGATGTCGAGCCGTCCCGGCACGGCCAGCGGCGCAATGCCGTGGCGGATCGCATTCTCGACCAGCGGCTGCAGCATCAGGTAGGGCACGACGGCGTCCAGCAGGTCGGGGCCGGCCTTCATCGTCAGGCGCAGGCGCTCGCCGAGCCGGGCCTTCTCGATCTCGAGGTAGGCATCGAGCAGGGCCAGTTCCTCGGCCAGCGAATGCTCGTGGCGGCCGTCGTGCGCCAGGGTGGAGCGCAGGAAGTTCGACACGCAGCCGAGCATGCGGTTGGCCTCGCGGTTGGCTTGGCTCGAGACCAGCGCGGAGATCGCGTTCAGGGAGTTGAACAGGAAATGGGGATTGACCTGCAGGCGCAGCGCGCGCAGCTCGGCGTCGCGCGCCGCCGCCTGCGCCTGGGCCAGGTGCAGCTGGACCTGCTGCAGCGACAGGTAGTAGCCGGCCACCGCATGCACCGCGCAGAAGGCGATCAGGGCCAGCCAGCAGCCGTCCAGTCCCTGCACCAGTTCATCCCAGCGGTAGTCCGTCTCCAGCCCGAGCGAGATGGCGAGGCGCTGTCCCAGCACGGCATTGAGCAGGGACATCGCATAGGTCGACGCCAAGAGCACCAGCGCCATGCGCAGCCAGGGCCATTCGCGCCGCCACATGGCCCGCTGCAGCAGCGCCAGCGGGACCAGCCAGGCCAGGCAGGCCGTGAAGTACAGCGTCCGGAAGGCGGCCGCATAGCCGTGGCCGAAGGCCGGCAGCCCGAGGATGGCCATGCAGGCGCACACCGGCAAGGCAGCCAGCACGGGGACGAGCAGGGGCGTTTCGACTTTCACGCTGGGCGTTCCGGATCTGTCAATCCTGAGATTCTATCTGGTCAATCGCCCATCGAGAACAGCATCGAGCTGATTTTCCAACCGTCTTCCGCGCGCACCATCTGCCAGCTTTCGCTACCGCGGTTGACCACCTTGCCGTCTTCGATGAAGTCGAAATCGAACCACACGGAGGCGACCGCGCCGTTGGTATCGATGCGCACGTTGTAGAAGCGCTCCTCGATCGGCTTGCTCTCGGTCTGGACGAATTCGGCGAACTTCTTCCAGCTCGAGGGGAAGACCTTGCGCGCCTTCGGATGCCGCGCCTTGACCTTCTCCCAGCGCTTTTCGTCGGCCACCGACAGCCAGCTGTCGTGGTCCTGCAGGAACAGGCTGCCGAGGGTCTTGCCGTCGTGGGCGATGATGGCGGCCTTGAACTGCTCGACGACGTTGTTGATGGCCGCGACATCGGCTGCGGGACCGCTGCTGCGGACCCCGTCGGCGGCGTAGGCGGAATGGGTGAGGCAGAGTGCGAGAAGGATCGAAGCGAGGAAGGCGCGCATGGGAACTCCCGGGGTTGGAAAGTTCCCACCTTAGTGAGGGGCAGGACGGCGGTCCAGCGCAATGCGCCAAGCCGTGCACGCGGCACGATGAAACGGTGAAACAAAACCAGGGTGTCAGGTCTGACATTCAGACACAGCCTCGACAGTTGGCGAGCAATTAAAGCTGAGCTCGTGTCCGAATGTCAGACCTGACACCGAGGTTGGACACCGATGTTGACTCGGTTTAGTTCGATTCCTTGATCATCCGGCCGTTGCTCGGCTGGACGGGACGCGCATTGAGGGGATACAGGCGCGAGAACAAAGCCATCTGGGCGGGCGAGGCCTGCATCGGCTGCTTCATGACGATCCACAGCACGTCCTCGGTGCAGGGCGGCTCGGTCAGGGAACCCATATAGGTGAAGTATTCGCGCTTCTCGGGCAGGCCTTCGTTCGGATCCAGCACGATCGAGGGCGAGACCGTGGTCTGCTTTTCCAGCGGCAGGTTGTTCCACACGGTCTGGATCAAGGGGTTGGCGCGGCCGCGCTCGAGCAGCACGGCCAGCACCAGCAGCTTGCCTTCGAAGCTGCGGTGCACGAAGTGGATCACCATCTCCGTGCCCTTGCCGTTGATGCGCTCTTCCGAGGGGCGGTGGAAGTGAAACTGCTGCAGCTCGTAGGTCTGGTTGCCCACGGTGAGGAAGTTGCCGCCGCCGACGTTGACCTGGATGGTGTGGCCGTTGTCGACCTCGCTGAACGACGTCGGGCGGTAGTCGAAGGCGATCTGTTCCAGGTCGACCTTCATGCCGTCGCGCAGGTCGATCGGCGACTGGCGCTTGCCGGTGCTGCACTTGGCCCAGCTGGAGTTGATGTTCGACCAGTTGGCGGGGCCGTACTCGCCCTCGTAGGTCCAGTGGGTGCCGTTCTTCGGCTTGTTGGCGGCGGCGATCGCCGCTTCGGCTTCCTTGCGGCGTTTGGCCTCAGCCGCCTTCTTCGCCTTGGCGGCGGCGGCCACGCGCGCGGCCTGCTGCTCGCGCAGCTGGGCCAGGCGCTCGGCGATACGCACCGAGAGGTCGACTTCGGACTGTTCTTCGTCGGCCGCGGCCGGCGCCGGCGCCGGAGCGGCGGCAGGCTTCAGGTTCGGCTTGATCGACGGCTTGGCCGGCACGCTGCCCTTGCCTTCGAGGATGGCCTTGACGTCGGCCGACTTGCCGTCGACCTTGGCGTCGCTGGCCTTGAATTCGGCGACCGGCTTGGCCGGCGCGGCGGGTTTTGGAGCGGGGTCGCTCGCGCTTGCGCCGGCGATGGCGAGACTGCAAGCTAACAGGGCGATGAGGTGGCGCATGGGATTCCAGGATTGGGCTGTCCTCATGCTTATCGGCAAATCGTCGTCAAAACTTGAGTGCGCTGAAGCAACAACGCCCCGAAAATATCGGGGCGTTGAAGGTGTTGCAAGGGCCGGAAGCGATCTGACAACTCAGCGACTGCTCATCGGCTGAGCACCCGGCGTGCGAACTTAACCATACCGCCGATGGCCAGCGGCACCATGGCCGCCGAGATGCCGACCAGCACGATCTCGGTCAGGTGCTCGCGGACGACCGGGATGTTGCCGAACAGGTAGCCGGCCGTGACCAGGCTGACCACCCACAGCACCGCGCCCGTGATGTTGAAGAGCTGGAAGCGCGCATGGGTCATCTCGGAAACGCCGGCCACGAAGGGCGCGAAGGTGCGCACCACCGGCACGAAGCGCGCCACGATGATGGTCTTGCCGCCGTGCTTTTCGAAGAAGTCATGGGTGCGCTGCAGGGCGTCCTTGTTGATCCAGCGGTAATTGTGTGAAAACACCCGGTGGCCGATCGCCTGCCCGATGTAATAGTTCAGGGTGTTACCGAGGACTGCCGCCGCGACCAGCAGGGCCGTCAGCAGCGGATAGTGCATTTCGCCGGTGGCGCAGAAGGCGCCGGCGATGAAGAGCAGGGTGTCGCCAGGGAAGAAGAACAGGACCACCAGGCCGGTTTCGCAGAAGACGATGGCGAACAGCACGATGTAGACATACAGGCCGTACTGGGCCAGCAAGGCGCCCAGCGTCTTATCGACATGAAGAATCATGTCGAACAATTGCATCAAATCCATATTCGTCCTAGAAGGTAGCCCGCCATCATAGCATCTCCGGATGCTTTACCTTGTGGCCACATTCCCGCACAATCGCTTGAATACTGATCCATACGGGAGACTGCATGACCGCCGTGTTCACCTTGCGCCTTGCCACCGCCGCCCTCGCCGCCATGGGCTTCGCGGCCCATGCCGCGCCAGACGCCGCCAAGACCAATACCCTGCCGCCGAAGCCGACCGTGGCCGACGTGGTCAAGGCGTCGAAACCGTCCGACTGGCGCGCGCTGGACCCGGAGAACACGGTCTACATGGACCTGCCGACCGGCCGCGTGATCATGGAACTGGCGCCCGCCTTTGCCCCCGCCACCGCCGCCAACATCCGCGCCCTGGTGCGCGAAAAATACTTCGACGGCCTGTTCATCATCCGCTCGCAGGACGGCTTCGTGGTGCAGTGGGGCGACCCGGACGAAGAGAATCCGAAGCCCTTCAAGGCCGCCAGAACCGTCAAGGAAGAATTTACCGTGCCGATCAAGGACGCGGCCAGGGCCGGCGCCTTCACCCGACTGAAGGACGGCGACGTCTACGCGCCCCAGGTCGGCCATGTCAACGGCTTCCCCGTCGCCCGCGATCCCGCCAAAGGCGAGACCTGGCTGCCCCACTGCTACGGCATGATCGGCGTGGCGCGCGACAACGGCTACGACAGCGGCAACGGCTCCCAGCTCTACGTGGTCACCGGCCACGCGCCGCGCCACCTGGACCGCAACATCACGGTGGTGGGCCGCATCGTGCAGGGCATGCCCCTGCTGTCCGCTCAGCCGCGCGGCACGGGCGCCGCCGGCTTCTACGAGAAGCCGGAACAGCGCATGCCGATCGGGTCGGTGCGCATCGCGGCCGACCTGCCGGAAGCCGAGCGCAGCAAGTTCGAAGTGATGCGCACCGACAGCGCCGCCTACCAGGCCGTGGTCGAGGCCCAGCGCAACCGGGGCGGCCCGTGGACCAAGGTTGCCACCGGCAAGATTGACCTGTGCAATGCGCCGATTCCGGTGCGCGAGCAGAAGTAACACCGCCGCCGTACCCCGGTGGGGCGGGATATAATTTGCCGATGAACGCGCCCGTCCCTACCCACCGTCCGATCCAGCAGCTGCCCGATCAGCTCATCTCGCAAATCGCCGCCGGCGAGGTCGTCGAACGGCCTTCCGCCGTGGTGAAGGAGCTGCTCGAGAACGCCCTCGATGCAGGCGCGACCCAGATCACCGTGCGCCTGGAAGAAGGCGGCGTCAAGCGCATCGCCATCACCGACAACGGCCGCGGCATCGAGCCCGAGCAGCTGCCGCTCGCCCTGGCCCGCCATGCGACCTCGAAGATCGCTTCGCTGCACGACCTGGAACACGTCGGCACCCTGGGCTTTCGCGGCGAGGCGCTGGCCTCGATCGCCTCGGTCGCCGCGGTGCGCATCACCTCGCGCACGCCGAATGCCGCCCACGCCTGGGAAATCGTCGGCTCGCACGAGGGTACCGTGGCGCCTTCCTCCGGCGCCTTCGGCACCACCATCGACGTGCAGGACCTGTATTTCAATACTCCCGCGCGCCGCAAATTCCTGAAGTCCGAACAGACGGAATACGGCCACTGCGCCGAGGTCGTGCGCCGCATTGCGCTGGCGCGTCCGGACGTGTCCTTCAGCCTCACGCACAACGGCCGCACCATCGACCACTGGAACGTGAGCGAAGCGGCCAAGCGCAGCGCCCAGATCCTGGGCAGCGACTTCGCCGAGGCGCGCCTGCCGCTGGACGAGGGGGCAGGTCCCTTGCGCCTGCACGGCTATGTCGGCCTGCCGACGGCCTCCAAGGCACGCGCCGACGGCCAGTTCTTCTACGTGAACGGGCGTTTCGTCCGCGACAAGCTGCTGGTGCACGCGGTGCGCGCGGCCTATCAGGACGTGCTGCACGGCGACCGCTTCCCCTGCTACGTGCTCTCGCTCGACCTCGACCCCGCCCTGGTCGACGTCAACGTCCACCCATCGAAGATCGAGGTGCGCTTCCGCGACAGCCGCGCGGTGCACCAGTTCGTGTTCCACGCGGTGCAGCGCACCCTGGCCCAGACCTCGGCCACGGCCCACGGCAGCGCGCCGGCGCCGATTTCCGCCGCCGAAGTGCGGCCGACCGGCACGCCGGTGTGGGCGCCGCGCCCGCACGAGCAGACTTCGTTCGGATCGCAGCTCGCGCCGACCTTCTCGCCTTCGCCCTTCGCGCCGGGCAGCCGCTGGGACGATCCGCGCCCGCAGCCCACGCAGGGCGGCGTCGCGCAGCGCACCGAAGCCTATGGCGCGCTGTTCGCGTCGAACGAGCCGGCGAAATCGGCTGCGCCGGTCGGCGTGCCGCTGTCCGCCTCCGACCGCCCGCTGTCGAACGACGATTTCCCGCTCGGCTTCGCGCTGGCCCAGCTGCACGGCATCTACATCCTGGCCCAGAACACCAAGGGCCTGGTGCTGGTCGACATGCACGCCGCCCACGAACGCATCCTCTACGAGCAGATCAAGAACGCGCTGGACGCCAGGCTTGAGGGCGAAGAGCTGCAGGTGCAGCAGCTCCTGATCCCGGTGACCTTCTACGCCGACGCCATCGAGGTGGCGACCGCCCAGGACCACCAGGAGACATTGACGGCCCTCGGCTTCGACATCGCCGCCCTGTCGCCGACCACGCTGGCCGTGCGCACGGTGCCGACCCTGTTGAAGAACGCCGACGCGCAGACCCTGGCGCGCGACGTGCTGCGCGACGTGCGCGAATTCGGCGGCTCGCGCGTGCTGATCGAGCGCCGCAACGAACTGCTCGGCACCCTCGCCTGCCACACGGCCGTGCGCGCCAACCGCATCCTGTCGAACCAGGAGATGAACGCCCTGCTGCGCCAGATGGAAATCACCGAGCGCTCCGACCAGTGCAACCACGGCCGCCCGACCTGGGTCCAGTTAGAGATCGCGGCGCTCGACAAGCTCTTCCTGCGCGGTCAATGATGTCTCAAACGAAGAAACCGATGGCCGTGGCCATCATGGGCCCGACCGCGTCCGGCAAGACCGCGGCGGCGCTGGCGATCGCGAAGACCCGTCCCGTGGAGATCATCTCGGTCGATTCGGCCCTGGTCTACCGCGAGATGGACATCGGCACCGCCAAGCCCTCGCCCGAGGAACTGGCCGCCGTTCCGCACCACCTGATCGACATCATCGACCCGCTCGAAGCGTATTCGGTGATGCAGTTCCGCGAGGATGCGATCCGCCTGGTGGCCGAGATCTCCTCGCGCGGCGCGCTGCCGCTGCTGGTGGGCGGCACCATGATGTACTTCAAGGGCCTGCTTGAGAGCCTGGACGACCTGCCGACCGCCGACCAGGCGGTGCGCGTTGCCATTGAAGAAGAAGCCGCGCGGGTCGGCTGGCCGGCGATGCATGCGAAGCTGGCCGCCCTCGACCCTGTCACGGCCGAGCGCCTGAAACCGAACGACGCCCAGCGCATCAACCGCGCCCTCGAGATCATCGAGCTGACCGGGAAACCCATGTCGGAACTGCTCGGATTGCGCGCCAAGCCCGAGCTGCCTTTCGAACTCGTCTCCTTCGCGCTGGAACCCTCGGACCGCGCCGTGCTGCACAAGCGCATCGCGCAGCGCTTCGATGTGATGCTGGGCACCCGCGACGACGAAGGGTTGGTCGCGGAAGTAGCAAGGCTGCGGGCGCGGGGCGACCTGTCGCCGACACTGCCCTCGATGCGCTGCGTCGGCTACCGCCAGACCTGGGACTACCTGGACGGCACGATCACCCGCGACGAGCTGCGCGAACTGGGCATCATCGCCACCCGCCAGCTGGCCAAGCGCCAGATCACCTGGCTGCGCGCGATGCCGGAGCGGATCGTGATAGACTGCCTCGGTACGGACCCGACGCAAGCCTTGCTGGATCGGCTGGCCGCGTTGTAAAAATGACATCGGTGTAAGATTTTTACGCCAGGGAGCAGCGTCCAGCCTTGACAGGCGTCGCGCTGGCCCCGATAATGCCTGCCGTTGCGGTGATATAGCTCAGCTGGTTAGAGCACAGCACTCATAATGCTGGGGTCGGTGGTTCAAGTCCACCTATCACCACCACAGAATTCCAAACGGATGGCTTGGCTCTCGCAGTCAGGCCATTTTGTTTTACCGCTTTCGGTGATATAGCTCAGCTGGTTAGAGCACAGCACTCATAATGCTGGGGTCGGTGGTTCAAGTCCACCTATCACCACCATGACAAAACGGCGAGATCAGCGATCTCGCCGTTTTCATTTTCTGCGGCTTTTCTTCACCAGAACAAAAATCTCTTTGCGGTGACATCCGCCCGGTCTGGTGCGACAACGTCACTGAAGCCCTTGCGATCGAACTTCTCCAGCAGTTTGTCCGCCCCGAGACGCAGCTTGAACGCCATCTCGTTCGCATGGAGCGGCACGACCGAGTAGAAAGTGACGTTCTTGACCCCGGGGATGTCGAGGGTATGAAAGTCCTCCGGAGCGCTCACCGGCGGGAGAATGATCGCCCCGCAGAACGCAATATCGGCTACATACGGTTCCGCCGGGTCGCCATTTGGTATGGTGTGGCCAAAGCCCAGCCACGTCCGGTATTTGTGCGGAAGCCGCGCCAGCTGCTTGATCAGCCGGACCGGCCAATACCAGGTCTCGTCTTCGAACGAGGACTGATCGGTTTTCCAGTCGGCGGGAAGCGTCATCATCAGTTCGACGTATCGCGGCACGTCCATCTCGTCTGGTGTACTCATCGGCAAATCGCTCATGCCGGACGTTACCAGCCGGGTGTAAGGAAACGTTGCCGTGGGCTTGACGATATGGACATCGATATGGACGGTATCCGAAACCAGTTCGTGGAAGACGGCGTCCACCGTGCCAAGATGCTGTTCGATGTGGTCCGAAATCTGCTGAATGAATTCTTCGCCTTGTGGCGCACTCCACGGCGCGGGCTCACCGTGCCGGTAGATGGGATTGCCGCTCAGTGAAACGACGTCTGCTGTCTGTTCTGGTTTCTCTGTTGTCATATGCTGTTCCTTCGCGTGGCTCGCCTCCCCAGGCAGGCGCCCTCGGCGTTTGCCTTCAGCGCTGCCCCACCAGCACCGGACGGACCGATTGCTCGTCGGCCTTCAGGGCGAAATACGTCCAGATGCCGCCAAGCAGGTCGATCACGCCGAACAGCGCGATCATGGGGCTGCCCAGATCCAGGATGGCGAAGGCCGAGAAAGCGATGAAGACGACGAAGCGCGTATAGACCGATGCTTCCAGGAAGGGACGGAATTCGTGCGTCGCCGCGACCCAGGCGTAGACGCCGAGCATGAAGGCAATCACGCCGGCGACACGGATCCACACCTCGGTGGTGGCCGGGACGCCGAAGAGCGCGAGCAGGAGGTTGGGCGCGAACACCAGCACGGGACCGATGATGAAGAGGTAGACGGCGAAGACCTTGGCGCTGAAGGCGGACTTGGACATGGTTTCCTCCTGGCTGTGGATTTACTGATCGGCAATCTTGCCGACTCTAGCATGCTTCAATCCCGACATCCACGCCTACGTCTGCCGCATAAGGCTTCCCTGTCCAGCACAAAGAAAAGGCCCGGTTCGTCGGAAACAGGCCTTTACGGTGATGAACGCAAGAATCAGTGTTTCTTGCCGCCACCCGAGATCTTGTTCTCTGTGGCCCAGGCGCGCCGTTCAGCTTCCTTCTTCGGCACGCCCTTCTTCTCATAGCCTTGCTCGATGTGCTGGGCCTGGCGTTTCTGCTTGTCCGTGTAGGACGATTTATCACCTTGAGGCATGATGACCCTCCTGTCATGGTTAGTCGATGCGCACAGGCTACGCCTCAAGCTGTCCCGGCAAAGTTCGCTATTTCACGCAAAGGGGCGATCTACTCGGCAGTAAACGACTCGTCCAGCGCGTAGTCGCCGCGCGCCAGGCCTTCGAGCACGGCCGCCGACTGCTGCAGGTAGTCGGACGGGACCAGGATGCGCACCCCGCCCAGCGCGGGGGCCAGCAGCAGGTCGGTCTGCATCAGGTGGGCGTCGGCCAGCACGGCCGGGATGCCGGCGGCGACCAGGCAGCCCTGGGCCAGCGTCGCTTCCATGGGAACCAGGTATCTGGCGATGACGAACAGGTCGCGGCCCGGGATCTGCACCACGTCCGGGTTGAGCGCCAGCCAGTCATCGAGTGCGAGTTGTTGCATGATGCTCCCCTTTATCCGAACAGCGCGGGCGCCTGCGACAGCAGGTACAGGGTGACCCCGATCAGGCCACCGACGATGGTGCCGTTGATGCGAATGTACTGCAAGTCCTTGCCGATGTTGAGTTCGATCTGTTCGGACATCTCGCGATCGTCCCACTGTTTCACGGTGTCGGCGATGTGGCGCGTGAGAAAACCCGCGAATTCGGGCGCCACGCCGCGCGCCGCCGACTCCAGGTTCTCGCTGAGCGAAGCGCGCAGCTGCGGGTCCTCGGCCAGCACCTTGCCGACCCAGGCGCCCATGCCGACCAGGCGACGGCGCAGGCTCGACTCCTCGCTGTGCAGGTCCTGCTTGAGCCAGCCCTTCAGCTCCTGCCACAGCGAGCCGAGGTAGCCGTTCAGGGTCTCGTCGCCCAGCAGGTAGGCCTTGATCTCCTCCGCCTTCTGCGCGAAGGCCGGATCGCGCTTCAGGCGCTCGATGAAGTCCACGGTGAAGGCATCGAAGCGCTGGCGCAGCGGGTGTTGCGGGTCGGCCGCGACCTTGTTCAGGATGCCCGAGGCCAGCCGAACGGCGAGGTCGGCGCCCTTGCGGCCGATGAGTTCCGAGGGCAGCATCTTCTCGATGAAGGCGTAGTCTTCCTTGAGCCAGTCGACGATGCCCTGCCCGATGGTCTCCTGGGTGTCCGCATTGTCGAGCAGGCGCGCCAGTTGCACGATACCTTCGTTGAGCAGTTCCTGGTGGCGCCCGTCGCGCGTCAGGCTTTCGAGGATGGTGCCGGCGGACTTCGACAGGTCGACGCTGCCCACCATGGCGTGTACGGCGCGGCGCATGAAGCCCTGCACGGCGCTGTCCTCGATGAAGTCGAGCATCCAGGCGCCCACCCGCACCAGGTGCTGGCCCAGCAGCTCGGTATTGGCCGGCTTGACCAGCCACTCGGCCACCTTCTGCACCGGGTCGTGGCGCCGGATCAGGCCGACGATGGATTCGGTGTCGAGGAATTTTTCGCGCACGAACAGCGCCAGGTTATCGGCGATGCGCTCCTTGTTCTTGGGGATGATCTCGGTGTGGCGCGAGACGATCGGGATCGGCACGCGCTTGAACAGCGCGACCACGGCGAACCAGTCGGCCAGGGCGCCGACCATGGCCGCCTCGGAAAAGGCGCGCAGCAGGCCGGTCCACCAATTCTGGGGCAGGAACAGGGTCGACAGGAATAGCAGGGCCGCGCCCGCGAAGAACGCGAGCGCGAGCAGTTTCGAGTTTCGTAGTTCGGCTTCCTTGGTCATAGTCCCGGGTTCGTAGGGTGGGCAAGTTTCTTGCCCACGCGTTCAACAAGAGAACGCGTCGCTGCAGTGCATGCAGGAGTTGACCGCGTGGGCGGGTTACCCGCCCACCCTACGGGTCCCCGACAGCATCCTATATGACTTCGCCGGCCCTCAGCGTTTCGATTGACTCGGCCGTAAAGCCCCAGTCGCGCAGGATGGCCTCGTTGTCCTGGCCAGGGCTCGATGGCGCCGTCGGCTGGTCCGGGACCGTCCGCGAAAAACGCGGCGCGGGCGCCGGTTGGGTCACGCCGTCGATCTCGACAAAGGTCTTGCGCGCCGCATTGTGCGGGTGGCGCGGCGCCTCGGCCATGTCCAGCACCGGGGCGAAGCAGACGTCGGTGCCTTCCAGCAGGCGGCACCACTCCTCGCGCGTGCGGGTCATGAACAAGGCTGCGAAACGCGCTTTCAGTTCCGGCCAGTGCGCCTTGTTCCAGCGCTTCGTGAACGCCTCGTCGACCGTCCCGGTCAGCGCCAGCAGCCTGGCGAAGAACTGGGGCTCGATGGCGCCGATGGCGATGAACTTGCCGTCACGGCAGGCGTAGCTGTCGTAGAAGGGCGCGCCGCCATCGAGCAGATTGGCTTCGCGCTTGTCGCTCCAGGCGCCAAAGCCGCGCAGGCCATAGGTCATGGCGCCGAGCAGGGCCGCACCGTCGGTCATGGCGGCGTCCACCACCTGCCCCTGGCCCGACTGCCGGGCCGCCAGCACCGCGCAGACGACGCCGAAGGCCAGCATCATGCCGCCCCCGCCGAAGTCGCCGACCAGGTTCAGGGGCGGGGCCGGCGGGCTGCCTGCCCGGCCCATGGCGTGCAGCATGCCGGACAGCGCGACGTAATTGATGTCGTGCCCGGCCGCCTGCGCCAGCGGCCCGTCCTGGCCCCAGCCGGTGATGCGGCCATAGACCAGCTTCGGGTTGCGCTGCAGGCAAACGTCCGGTCCCAGGCCGAGGCGCTCCATGACGCCGGGCCGGAAGCCCTCGAGCAGCACGTCGGCCCGGTCGATCAGTCCCAGCGCGGCCAGGCGGCCGGCGGGCTTCTTGAGGTCGAGCGCGATCGAGCGGCGCCCGCGCGCCATCACGTCATGGCGCGTGCCCAGCACCGGGTAGGGGCTGTCCTCCCCGGGGCCCGCCTTGCGGTCGATGCGGATCACCTCCGCGCCCATGTCGGCCAGCATCATGGCGGCAAAGGGACAGGGCCCGATGCCGACCATCTCGACCACCCGCACGCCCGTCAAGGGTCCTGCCATCGTGTTCTCCTGTTGCCTGTCAGAGCGAGCGGGCAATGATTTCTTTCATGATCTCGTTGGCGCCGCCATAGATGCGCTGCACCCGCGCGTCCACGTACATCTGGGCGATCGGGTATTCCAGCATGTAGCCGTAGCCGCCGAAGAGCTGGACGCACTGGTCGACCACCTTGCACTGCAGGTCCGAGATCCAGTACTTGGCCATCGAGGCGCGCACGGTATCCATGCGTCCCGCCAGCATGTCCTCGATGCAGCGGTCGATGAAGATGCGCGCGATCGTGGCCTCGGTCTTGATCTCGGCCAGCACGAAGCGGGTGTTCTGCATCTCGATGAGGGCCTGGCCGAAGGCGCGTCGATCGCGCGTGTGTTCCACCGTGAGCTGCAGGGCGCGCTCGATGGCGGCCACGCCGCACACGCCCAGGATGGTGCGCTCGTAGGGCAGCTCGGTCATCAGGTGGGCAAAACCCTTTCCTTCCTCGCCTCCCAGTACGTTCTCGAGCGGCACGTGGGCCTCGTCGAAATACAGTTCGCAGGTGTCCTGGCCCTTCTGCCCGACCTTGTCCAGGATGCGTCCGACGTGGAAGCCGGTATTCCCGCGGGTCTCGAGCAGCAGCAGGGACACGCCCTTGGCCCCAAGCGACGGATCGGTCTTGGCCACCACCAGGATCAGGTCGGCCAGATAGCCGTTCGAGATGAATGTCTTGGAACCGCTCACGCGGTAGCCGTCCGGGCCGCGCGCGGCCGTGGTGCGGATGCCCTTCAGGTCCGAACCCGCGCCCGGCTCGCTCATGGCGATCGCCGCGATCATCTCGCCGCTGGCGAGCTTCGGCAGATAGCGGCGCTTCTGCCCCTCGGTGCCCTGGTTCAGCAGGTAGTGGGCGACGATGGCGTGCACGTGGATGCCGAAGGCCGTATCGCCGCCGTAGGACAGCTCTTCGAAGACCACCGCCATGTGGGCGAAGCTGCCGCCGGCGCCGCCGTATTCTTCCGGGATGTCGGCCAGCAGCAGGCCCATCTCGCCGGCCTTGCGCCACAGCTCGCGGTCGACGTGCTGCTGCTCGCGCCACGTTGCCTGGTGCGGCGTGAGTTCCTTGCTGACGAAACGGCGCACCGTGTCACGGAAGGCGTCCAGTTCCTCGTTCATCCATGGGGAGGTCGTGTCCATGTCCTCAGCCCTTCCGGTACATGGTGACGACGCAGGCCCCGCCCAGGCCCAGGTTGTGCTGCAGCGCCACCTGGGCGCCGGTCACCTGGCGGGCGTCGGCCGTGCCGCGCAGCTGGTGGGTCAGCTCGTAGCACTGCGCCAGGCCGGTCGCGCCCAGCGGATGGCCCTTGGACAACAGGCCGCCGGAAGGGTTGGTGACCACGCGGCCGCCATAGCTGTTGTCGCCGTCCATGATGAACTTGTCGGCGCCGCCTTCCGGGCACAGGCCCAGGGCTTCGTAGGTGATCAGTTCATTGTGCGCGAAGCAGTCGTGCAGCTCGACCACGTCGAGATCTTCCGGGCCGAGACCGGACTGCTCGTAGACTTGTCGTGCGGCGGCGCGGCTCATGTCGTAGCCGACCAGGCGCATCATGTCGCCGGAATCGAAGGTGCCGGGCGTGTCGGTCGTCATCGACTGGGCGGCGATGCGGACGTCGCGGCGCAGGCCGTGGCGCTTGGCGAAGTCTTCCGACACCAGCAAGGCTGCGGCCGCGCCGCAGGTCGGCGGGCAGGCCATCAGGCGGGTCATCACGCCCGGCCAGATTTCCGGCGCGTCGAGCACGTCCTGCGGCGTGACTTCCTTGCGGAACAGGGCCAGCGGGTTGTTGGCGGCGTGGCGGCTGGCCTTGGCGCGGATGCGCGCGAAGGCCTCCAGGGGCGTACCGTACTTCTTCATGTGCGCCAGGCCCGCGCCGCCGAAGTAGCGCAGCGCCAGCGGGATTTCCGGCTTGCCGACCAGGCGGTCGGTCACCTCGTCGAAGGCGTCGAAAGGCGTGGGGCGGTCGGTGAAGACCGAGCCGAGGGCGCCGGGGCTCATCTGCTCGAAGCCTAGCACCAGCACGCAGTCGGCCGCGCCGCTGGCGACCGCCTGGCGGCCCAGGAACAGGGCCGTGGAACCGGTCGAGCAGTTGTTGTTGACGTTGACGATGGGGATGCCGCTCATGCCGACCGCGTACAGGGCCTTCTGGCCGCTGGTGGAGTCGCCGTGGACGTAGCCGGCATAGGCCTGCTCGACCAGGTCGTAGGAAAGGCCGGCGTCGTTCAGCGCCGCGCGCGCCGCCTGGGCGCCCATCTCGTGGTAGGGGCTGCTCGCGCCCGGCTTGGCGAAGGGGATCATCCCGACGCCGCTCACATACACCTTGTTCATGCTGTCTCCTCGTTCTAGGTCGCGCGACCTACTATCGATTCGATTATAGGTCAGCCGTATGTATTTTTGTATGCCGATGCGATAATCGCTGCATGACCCCGACATTGGACAGCGCGCTGCGCAACAAGCCCTCGCTCACCACCGAGAAAGGCTTCGGGCGCGCCCGCGCCATCCTGCTGGCCGCGCGCGCCCTGCTCGCCAGCGAAGGCTATGCCGGCCTGTCGATGCGGCGCGTCGCCCAGGACGCCGGCATGAGCCTGTCCAACGTCCAGCACTATTACGGCAACAAGGAACAGTTGCTGGAAGCGCTGCTGCTCACCACCATGGACGAGTTCCAGGCCAAGATGGACCGCATCGCCGTGGCGATGGCCGGCCGGCCGCAGGTCGAGCGCTTCCTCACCACGATCGACATGTTCCTGGACGAGATCACCGAGCCCGTCACCCATGCGATCTTCTTCGAGATCTGGGCGCTGGCCTCGCGCCATCCCTTCGCATCGAGCCTGATGGGCCGGATGATGGGGCGCGAGCGCAAGGCCGTGTATGGCCTGATCCGCGGCCTGAACCCGGCCATCGGCGACGACGAGGCCATGCAGCGCGCAATCCTGATCGTGGCCCAGGTCGAAGGCCTGATGCTGTTCCGCCTGGACCGCCACGCGCGTCCCGAGCAGTTCGCGGCCGTGCGCGCATCGGTGCACAAAGTGCTGCTATCGCTTGCGACCGTGCCCTGATTTGCGCCGATCGTCGATTTTGCCGGAATTTTTTTCCGGCCAAGGAACTTGCGTCCCTTATACTCGTGGAGTTAACAACCTGCCACGGAGGCCGCACGGATGCACCATGAACTCAGCCTGATCACCACCATCGCCGCCGCACTGGGCTTCGGCCTCCTGTTCGGCATGCTCGCCATACGCCTGAAACTGCCCGCGCTGGTCGGCTACCTCGCCGCCGGCGTCCTGATCGGCCCCGCCACACCTGGTTTCGTGGCCGATGTGCAGCTGGCTTCGCAATTGGCGGAGATCGGTGTGATGCTGCTGATGTTCGGCGTCGGCCTGCACTTCTCGCTCGGCGACCTGCTCGACGTGAAGAAGATCGCCCTGCCCGGCGCGCTGCTGCAGATCACGGTGGCGACCCTGATGGGCATGGGGCTGGCGCACTGGTGGGGCTGGGGACTGGGCGCCGGGCTCGTGTTCGGCCTGGCGCTGTCGGTGGCGAGTACCGTGGTGCTGCTGCGCGCCCTGGAAGCGCGCGGCGTGCTCGATTCCATGAACGGCCGCATCGCGGTCGGCTGGCTGGTGGTCGAGGACCTGGTCATGGTGCTGGTGCTGGTGATGCTGCCGGCCCTCGCGGGCCCGCTGGGCGGCAAGGGCGACGCCGGCGCCGAGTTGTGGCCGGCGCTGGGCAAGACCCTGCTGCAGGTGGGCGCCTTTGTCGCCTTCATGCTGATCGTCGGCCGCAAGGTCTTCCCCTGGTTTCTCTGGCGCGTGGCCAAGACCAATTCGCGCGAGCTGTTCACCCTGTCCGTGATCGCCGCGGCGGTCGGCATCGCCTATGGCTCCTCGCACCTGTTCGGCGTCTCGTTCGCGCTGGGCGCCTTTTTCGCGGGCATGGTGCTGCGCGAGTCGGAACTGAGCCACCGCGCCGCCGAAGAGTCGCTGCCGCTGCGCGACGCGTTCTCCGTGCTGTTCTTCGTCTCGGTCGGCATGCTGTTCGACCCGATGGTCGTAATCCAGTATCCGCTGCAGGTGCTGGCGGTGGTGGCGATCATCCTGTTCGGCAAATCGCTCGCGGCTTTCGTGCTGGTGATCGCACTGCGCTACCCGATCAACACGGCAATCACGGTCTCGGCTTCGCTAGCCCAGATCGGCGAGTTCTCCTTCATCCTGGTGGCGCTGGGCATGCAGCTCGAGCTGCTCCCGGCCCTGGGCCAAAACCTGGTCCTGGCCGGCGCCATCATCTCGATCGCCGTCAATCCGCTGATGTTCAGCCTCGGCGCGCCGTTGGAAAAATGGCTGAAATCGAAGCCTGAACTTGCGCGCAAGCTGGAGCGCCCGGCCGACCCGCTGGCCGAGCTGCCGATGGAAACGGCGCACGAAAAGCTCAGCGGCCAGGTGGTGCTGGTGGGATTCGGCCGCGTCGGCCGCCGCATCGCCGACGACCTGACGGCACGCGGCGTGCACTTCGTCGTGGCCGAACAGAATCGCGAAGCTGTCGAACAGCTGCGCGCACGCGGGATTCCGGCGGTGGCCGGCAATGCGGCGGAACCGGCAGTGCTGATCCAGGCGCACATCACGCACGCGGCGCTGCTCGTGATCGCCACGCCCGACACCTTCGAGGTGCGGCGCATGGTGGAAATCGCGCGCATGCTCAACCCGGCGGTCCAGGTCGTGGTGCGCAGCCATAACGAAGGCGAGGCGGACCTGCTGCGCCAGGAGACCGGCGGCAAGGTGTTCGTGGGCGAGCAGGAGCTGGCGGCCAGCATGACGCGGCATGTGCTGGAGACGCTCAAGCAAGGCGCCGCGGCGCATTAAGGTAGGGTGTTCGGCTTCGCCGAACGCGCGTTCAACCATCCGATGAATAGTCGCGTTCCATCCCTTCACATGGGATTTGAACGCGCGGCCGGCAGAGCGACGGGGCCGCCCAGGCCACCCTGCCTAAGCCCGGTCATGCCAGACAAAAAAAACCCGCCGGCTTGCGCACGGCGGGGCTAAGAACAGCAAGGAAAAATCGTATAACTCAGGCGGCGGCTTCTTCCACGCACAGCTTGAGGTTGGCGTGGCGGCCGTGCAGCTGCGCGTAGATCATCTCGCTGCGCTCTTCCAGCAGCGCGAACACCGCATCCTTCGACAGCACGTACTCGTCCATCAGGGTGTCCTTGAGCGACTCGATCACCAGCTTGTAGTCGCGGATCGCGTTCAGGGTGTAGCTGTACAGCTCATCGGCCTTCTCTTCCACCAGGCGCAGGGTCTGCTCGCCGCCGACTTCCTTCTGCAGCTGCGAGTAGTCGATCTTCGAGCGCGAGTACATCGACAGCTTGCTCACCATGAGGTTGAGCATCTTCGTGATCTTCTCGATGTCGTTCTGACTGCCCACCGAGATGCCGCGGGCGCCGTAGAACAGCTCTTCCGCCGCCACGCCGCCGTACAGGCCGACCACGTCGCGCTCCAGCTCTTCCAGGGTGCGCAGCGACATGTCCTCGCCCGACTGCAGCACATAGCCCAGGGCGCCGATCTTCGACACCGCCTCGGTGCTGATCTTCAGCAGGTGCGACTTTTCCTTCACCTCGGCCAGGCTCAGGCCCTGGCGCAGGTAGGGGTCGATCTGCATGAAGAAGTGACCCAGCTCGTGCAGGGCGATGCGCTCGCGCTGCTTGGTCTTCTCGGCCGTGGTCGCGCGGTCGGTCAGGCCGATGGTGGCGCGCTCGTAGGCACGGAACAGCAGGTTGGTGTTGATGATCGCCTTTTCCTGGATCGACAGCATCGACGCGCGCTCGACCACGGTTTCCAGCAGGGCCGGGCTCAGGTTCTGGGTGATTTCCGCCACCTGGTCCAGGTTGGTATCCTTCCAGTCCACCAGGCCATCCTTCTTGCGCGCCAGGAAGCTGCGCAGCAGTTCCTTGCGTTCCTGCTTGTTCGGCAGGCGGAAGTTGATCTTGACCGAGAAGCGGCGCAACATCGCTTCGTCCATCTCGGTGTTCGAATCGTCGAAGTTCGAGGCGACCACCCAGATCACGCCCTGGCCCTTGTCGCTTTTCACGCCGTCCAGCAGGCCCAGCAGGGTGTTGGCAGTGTCGTCTTCCCACTTCTTTTCGCTGCGGCCGCGCGGCATGAACAGGCTTTGCGCCTCGTCCAGGAAGATGATGCACTTGCCCTTGGCGCAAGCTTTCTTGTACAGGGCATTCAGCGCTTTCGAGCCGCCGCCGACGTAGCCCGATTCCAGGGCCGAGCCCGAGGCCGAGATCAGCGGCATGTCCAGGCGCTTGGCCAGGTAGCCGACCAGCTTGGTCTTGCCGGTGCCGGCGGGACCGGTCAGCATGACGTTGAAAGGCTTGTCGATATTGTGCGACTGGTATTCGTCGCGGTTGCGGATCATGTCTTCCAGGTGCAGGACTTCCTGCTTGATGTCTTCCATGCCGATCAGGTCGTCCATGCTGCCCTTGAGCTTGTCCGGGGTGATGATCGAGGCGCTGGCATTCATGCCCGGCAGACCGAATTTCAGCAGGTAGAGCACCAGCAGCACCAGGCCGATCTGCAGGCCATAGTTCTTGAAGAAGGTGCCGGTCTTGTCGAGGAAGCTCTCGCCCTCGTCCATGACGGCCTTGTGGCTGGACAGGTACTCGTCCTTGGCGATCGAATACGGAATCGCATTCTTCAGCAGCACTTCACGCTCGAGCGAGAGGTGCGAGGTGCTCGGCACCTTTACGACGTTGATCGCGTTCGCATCCTTGAATTTATAGACGTAGCGCGGCGACTCCGACAGCGGCTTGGCGATCAGGAGGTATTCGAGGCGCTCTTTTTTGGCGGCCAGCTGGGTGATCTCGGCGATGTTTTGCGAATGCACGACCGGGGTCGGGTCCTGGCTCACCGTCGATTTCCAGATTGCGACGGCTGCGATCACGCCGAGCAGCGCCGCCAGGGCGATGCGCACGTAAAAGCTCTTGAATGCATTCTTGAAAGCAACTTGCAATTGGGCGAAATTGGGCATGGTGATCTCTTGCTCAGTTTGGGACAGCGTTGCAACTTCTCGAAGGTGCCGTACCGCCATGGTCTCGCGGGGATCGGCTGCGGCGCACAGGGGCCGCTCTGAGTTCCAAACGTGTTCGTTTGGTATTGTTTTGATGCCCGAAGGCAATAGGGATATGGAGACTATACCCGCAAAAAAAACCAAGGTATATACCGTGCGACGAAAAAAATGCCGATTACTCCGATAGTGAAAATAACGATAACGGTTTTAATTGTCAGGCTGTCAGCAGAAATTATCGAACTGGTAAAACAAAATGTATTTCTTATATAAATGACATTACAAAGCAGCTCGCGAGTTGCAATAATGTCAGTCAGGCGCGAGGCTATTTTGCGACAGTGAAAGAATGGTTTGCGTGAGCTCAACAGTATGCATCTTTGCGCATCCTGTTGACATCTTTGCGCAACTCAACCGTTCAATTGAGCGCGACAATTTGCGCGGTTTTGATATGCTGATTCAAACAATGGGTAAGGTCCCATCCTCCCATATGGGGTCGCCTGGGGCCATGAGCATTCACAGCAAGAGGAACGGCCATGAAAAGATATGTAGTGGGAGCGGCGCTCGCAATCTGCCTCGGCAGTCCGGCGCAAGCTGCCCTGATCGACCTTCATTCCGGCACGCAGCCCGCCGCCCAGCAACCGGTCCGCAACCTGTCCGTGACCCAGCGCCAGGACATCGTCTCGCCGCCAAGCCACATGTCCGAACTGCCCGAGCCGGAAGTGTTCGCCATGATGCTGCTCGGCCTGGTCCTGATCGGCTACCGCGCCAGCCGCGACAGCAGCGAGAAGTTCAAGTAATCAGTCTTTCGTAGCGGCCGGGCGCCCTGCCCGGCTCGAGGCATCAAGGCAGGAAAGCGCGCCATTTCCTTGCCTGCGGATTCATGCACCAGCCTGGCGCCCCCCCACCTCAGCCTTCGGCGCACATCGCGTGCAGTTTCATCAAGGTATTCCAGTTGCGGGACGTCGTGCCGTCTCCCAGTTGCTTGCCCAGGGCCGCCGCCGGGGCGCTATCGAGGATGCCGTCCGGGCACCAGACATAGGCGGCGCGCTCGCCCAGCGCCAGTTGCTCGCAGCCCCAGTCCTGCTCCGCCAGCGCCGCCAGCCGCTCGCGCTGCACAGGGTCGCCCAGCAGGAAGACCATCAGGCGCGCGTGGTTGTCCGCCACGCCGAGCAAGGGATTGGCTGTGACGATGGCGGCCAGCTCCTCGCGGTCCAGCACGAAGACACGCGCCGCCACGCCCAGCCTGAGCACCAGGGCTTCCTCGATCGCGGCGGCAGCCTCGGGCGCGCTTACCCCCTGCGCCCGGAACACCACGTTGCCGCTGTTGAGCAGGCTGCGCACCTCCGTGTAGCCCAGCTCCTCCACCAGCAGGCGCAGGTCGGCCATGGCGACACGTTTGGCGCGTCCGACATTGATTCCTCGCAGAAGTGCTACGTAACGTTGGCTCATGGCACGATGGTATCCGAGGCGAAAGGGATGTGGCGCTCAGCCCGGGCAGGCGTGCGCAGCGCGGCCTGTGCGGCCGTTGGATTGCAATCGTACAACATTTCGAGTGAGACTTTGCGGGAACGCCACATCCATCCAGAAGAGCCTTCGCGGCGCATCCTGGAGTGTTAAGATCGGCAGACTTACGCACAAGAAACTACGCGGGGAAAACATGAGCGATACCTATGAAATGACGCCGCTGGCCCACCTCTATCCGGGGATGGTGCTGGCCGACGCCCTGATGGACGAGCACGGCCACGTCCTGCTGGCGGCGGGTGCGACCCTGAACGAGACGGCGATCCAGTCGCTCGCGCGGCATGGCGTCGGCGCCGTACCCATCCTGCGCGCCGTCCCCTTGGCGCCTCCCGTCGAGGCCGAGATCCAGGCCCGGCTCGATCACCTGTTCCGCCGCAACGACCGCGAAGACCTCGGCGACTGGGCCACCGGCCTGCTACGCCGCTACGTCGAGGATTACCGCCTCGAGCGCGAGGTGGCGCCATGAACGTCCCGGCTTCCCCGAGCATGGCACTGTCGATCGAGGAACTGATCGGCGGCGTCGAAGACCTGCCCTCGCTGCCGGACGTCGTGATGGAACTGCTGGGCAGCATCGAGCAGGAAGACAGCGACATTGCCGTGCTGGCGAAAAAGGTCGCGAGCGATCCGGCCCTGATGGCCAAGACCCTGCGCCTGGCCAATTCCTCGGCCTATGGGCTGCAGGTGAAGGCGACCACGATCCAGCAGGCCATGACCTTCCTGGGCTTCCAGACCATGCGCCAGCTGATCACGGCTGCCGCCCTGACCGGCTGCTTTCCGGCGGGACGCTGCCCCGGTTTCAATGACCGTGCTTTCTGGCGCCACTCGATCGCCACCGCCGCCTGCGCGCGGGTGCTGGCGCGGCGCGTGCGCTTCAATCCGGACTACGCCTTCACGGCCGGCCTGCTGCACGGCATCGGCCGCCTGGTGCTGGTGACCCGTTTCCCGGAGCGCTACCAGGCCGTGCTCTCGCTGCGCGACAAGCGCGACTGCGAACTGGCGGAAGCGGAGCGCGCCCTGCTGGGCATCGACCACGTCGACGCCGGCGTGGCGCTGGCCGAGCACTGGCAGTTTTCAGGCACGATGCGCCAGGCGATCGCCTTCTACCGCATGCCGGAAGCGCCGGGTGCGGGTTTTCTCGCGACCATCGTGCATGTGGCAAGTGCGGTCGTGCATGCGCTGGATCTGGCAGGCAATCGGGACGAGTTGGTGCCGCGCGTATCGGCGGTGGCCTGGACGGCCCTGGGCATGTCGGAAGAAGCGTGGCTGCAGGCCTTCCACGAGACGGAGCTGCAGGTCGAGGAGATCGCGGCCATCCTGATGGCCTGAAAAAAGAACGGCCGACTGAACGGCCCGGATGACGTGCTGGCCAAGGCTGGCCTAAAAAGACGCATGGTGCGTCTTATATATGTGATACCGCTGCGGCACCGCCCTTCAGGGCGCGGCGCCGCAGCCCGCTGGTACCGAAGGCATGACAGGCGCGGCCGTCATGCCCACGGCGTCAGTGAGCATAATTGCCGGACGAGGACGACTGGTTCTCGTTGGTCGATTGCTGTTGCTGTTGCTGCGGTTGCTGCTGGGCGGCTGCCGCTGCGGCCTGGGCTGCCTGGGCTGCCTTCTCTTCTGGCTTCGGGCGGCCTTGTGCATCGGACAGGCGGTATTTGGTACGGCGGTCGCCCATCAGGTCGCGCAGGTCACGGATGCTCATGCCGGTCACTTCGTGCATGCGGATCAGCAGCGAGGCGCCGACCGGCAGGCGGTGGTGGCGGATCTTGCTGATGACTGGCGGCGCCACTTCGAGCATGCGCGACAGCGCGGCATCGTTCTTCAGCTGCATCTTGCCGAGCAGGATGTCCAGCAGATGGTTGGGGTTGTAGCTTTCTTGCGAAGACAAAGCATGATGTTGTTGTGCCATGATGTTTACCTCTTAAGTTGGTTAAAATAGTTCCCTTACGAACTTTTGTTAAAAGCCACTCTTCAACGAAAGTTCCCGGCTACCTCGAGGACATTAAACAGGTAGAACCTGAAAATCTCCTTAAAGAAACGTACCGGACCGCATGCCCCCGCGTACTTCCTCCCACATGCGCACTTGTCTTTCAAACAAATTATCAGGCTCATACGCCCTCAGTACACCCGAGCTACGCATGTGACTCATTGTCAGAAATCAAGCTATCGTGTGGAAAGCTTGTCACATAGGCATTTCAGCACATGGGGATTATTTGTGGCGCACGCAAGAGATTTCTGCAATAAATTTTCCTAATAAGAAGTTGATCGGAACCTATTGATTTACAAGAAGAAAGAGTTTGCTGTCGACATACTCACCGATATTGCCCTGCTGTTCGGTTAGCGAACTCACATTTAACAATCTGAGCAGTACAACAACTACTTTAGGTTAAGAAACTTATCGTTCCCAGAGGCATAGAAAATGGGAGCGCACGGGCCGACTTCCGGCCTATGGAGTGATTTACGATAAACTGGATGCCGGCATTGCCAGGGCGTCCGCCCTTCCTTTCAACACAGCTTTCCATGCAGAAAAAAGTATTCATCAAGACCTTCGGCTGCCAGATGAACGAGTACGACTCGGACAAGATGGCCGACCTGCTCGGCTCCACCGACGGCCTGGTCCGCACCGATTCGCCCGAAGACGCCGACGTCATCCTGCTGAACACCTGCTCCGTGCGCGAAAAGGCGCAAGAGAAAGTGTTTTCCGACCTGGGCCGCTTCAAGGCGCTCAAACGCGACAAGCCGGACCTGGTGATCGGCGTGGGCGGCTGCGTGGCGTCCCAGGAAGGACAGGCCATCGTCAGGCGCGCGCCGCACGTGGACGTGGTGTTCGGCCCCCAGACCCTGCACCGCCTGCCCCAAATGATCCGCGAGCGCCGCCATACCGGTGCCGCCCAGGTCGACATCAGCTTCCCGGAAATCGAAAAGTTCGACCACCTGCCTCCCGCCAAGGTCGAGGGGCCGGTCGCCTATGTCTCGATCATGGAAGGCTGCAGCAAGTATTGCAGCTACTGCGTGGTGCCCTATACCCGTGGCGAGGAAGTCTCGCGTCCCTTCGAGGACGTGCTGACCGAGTGCGCCGGCCTGGCCGCCCAGGGCGTGAAGGAAATCATGCTGCTGGGCCAGAACGTGAACGCCTACCGCGGCGCCATGGAGAGCGGCGACATTGCCGACTTCGCGCTGCTGCTAGAATACGTCGCCGACATTCCCGGCGTGGAGCGCCTGCGCTACGTCACCAGCCACCCGAAGGAATTCACCCAGCGCCTGATCGACGCCTACGCGAAGATCCCGCAGCTGGTCAACCACATCTACCTGCCGGTGCAGCACGGCGCCGACCGCGTGCTCGGCGCGATGAAGCGCGGCTACACGGCGCTGGAATACAAGTCCATCATCCGCCGCATCCGCGCGGTGCGCCCTTCGATGACGTTCTCGTCCGACTTCATCGTCGGCTTCCCCGGCGAAACCGATGCCGACTTCGAGGCCATGATGAAGCTGGTGGAAGACGTCGGCTTCGACAACAGCTTCAGCTTCATCTTCAGCAAGCGCCCCGGCACCCCGGCCGCCAACCTCGAGGACGACACCCCGCACGAGGTGAAACTTGCGCGCCTGCAGCGCCTGCAGGCCTCGATCGACGCGAATACGCGCAAATATAGTGCTGCGATGGTCGGCAGCGTGCAGCGCGTGCTGGTCGAAGGACCGGCCAAGAAGGATCCGGCGCAGCTGCAGGGCCGTACCGAAAACAACCGCGTGGTGCTCTTTGGCGCCAGCGAGATGGCCAGCCTGGTCGGCCAGCTGGTCGACGTGCGCATCACCGCCAGCCACGATTATTTCCTACGCGGCGAACTCGTCGCCAACCTCGACACGATTGCAAAAGCCAGTTGAAAAACACACCCCAACAGCCTTCGTACTTCATCCCTGAGCCGCTCGACAACACGCGGCTCGCCCACCTGTGCGGTCCACTGGACGAGAACCTGCGCCAGATCTCGGCCGCACTCGACGTCACCATCTTCCGGCGCGGCGAGAAGTTCATCGTCAGCGGCAGCAATGCCAAGCGCGCCGTCGAACTGCTCGAACGTTTCTATGCGGTGGCCAACAAGGTCGTGCCGATCGAGGAAGTGCAGCTGGCCCTGGTGGAGCAGCGCTCCGGCCTGAAGCCGCGCGCACCTGGCGAGGAAGCGCTTGACGCCCTTGCCGCGAAGGAAGTGAAGGACGCCGCCGAGGACAGCGAGGAAGGGGAAGCGTCCGAGCTGGTCAGCCCCACCCTCAAGACCCGCCGCACCGACCTGCGCGGCCGCACCGTACACCAGATCCAGTACCTGAAGTCCGCGCTCGAGCACGACATCAGCTTCGGCATCGGCCCGGCCGGCACCGGCAAGACCTACCTGGCCGTGGCCTGCGCAGTGGACGCGCTGGAGCGCGACGCCGTCAAGCGCATCATCCTGACCCGCCCGGCCGTGGAAGCGGGCGAGCGCCTCGGCTTCCTGCCCGGTGACCTGAACCAGAAGGTCGACCCCTACCTGCGCCCGCTGTACGACGCGCTGTACGACCTGCTGGGTTTCGACCGCACCCAGAAGCTGTTCGAGAAGCAGGTGATCGAGATCGCGCCGCTGGCCTATATGCGCGGCCGCACCTTGAACCACGCTTTCGTGATCCTGGACGAAGCCCAGAACACGACGGTCGAGCAGATGAAGATGTTCCTGACCCGCATCGGCTTCGGCAGCAAGGCCGTGATCACCGGCGACGTGACCCAGGTCGACCTGCACAAGACCCAGCGTTCGGGCCTGGTCGACGCCATGCACGTGCTGAAGAACGTGCGCGGCATCGGCTTCACCCAGTTCTCCAGCGTCGACGTGGTGCGCCATCCGCTGGTGGCGCGCATCATCGATGCCTACGAAACCCATTCCTCGGTCGAGGAACTGGCCGCCCTACCCAAACCCACACCCGTTAAAAATGCAAGAAAAAAAACATAAGCTCGATCTCGACGTCCAGTACGCCGACACCCGCCTGGAACAGGAGATCACGGAAGCCATGCTGCAGCGCTGGGTGGAAGCCGCCCTGCTGGGCCCGGCCGAACTGGCGATCCGCTTCGTCGATGCCGAGGAAGGCCAGGCCCTGAACCGCCAGTACCGCGGCAAGGACTACGCCACCAACGTGCTGACCTTCGCCTACAACGAGGGCGAGGAACTCGGTGACGACGACCCGACCCAGGCCGACATCATCCTGTGCACCGACGTCCTGATGCGCGAGGCCGAGGAGCAGAAGAAGACCGTCGAGGAGCACGCGGCCCACCTGGTGGTGCACGGCGTGCTGCACGCCCAGGGCTACGACCACGAGCACGACGAAGAGGCCGAGGAAATGGAGCAGTTCGAGCGCGACATCATGGAAGTGCTGGGCTATCCGGATCCGTATTCGGAATAGTTTCCGTAGGGTGGACGGGGTCATTCCGGGCAATGCCCGGAATGACGAACGTCCGCGCGTTCAAACCGTGCCTCCGATGAGATTCGCGTCAAGGCACCATCTCGTTGAGCGCGCGGACGGCGGAGCCGGCTAGGCGCCCCCGTCCACCCTGCAACCCTATTCCCGATAGTAACTGCATGCAAAATTGGGGCATCTGCCCTTTTCGTGTATCCTATACCCATCGCAACAACGGCTTCACGCCAACTATGCCCGAGTATCCCAGTGACGTCCGATCGGACGCCAAACCCCACCGGTCGCTGTTCGAACGGCTGACCGCACTGATTTCCCCTGAGCCTGAAAACCGCGCGGAACTTCTCGAAGTCCTGCACGAAGCCCACGAACGCAACCTGATCGACGCCGACGCACTCTCGATGATCGAGGGCGTGTTCCAGGTCTCCGACCTGTCCGTGCGCGACATCATGGTGCCGCGCTCGCAAATGGACGTGATCGACATCTCCAAGCCCATCGAGGACTGGCTGCCGATCGTGCTGGAGACGCAACACTCCCGTTTCCCCGCCATCGAGGGCGAGCGCGACAAGGTGGTCGGCATCCTGCTGGCGAAGGACCTGCTGCGCTACTACGCCGAGGAATCCTTCGACGTGCGCAAGATGCTGCGCCCGGCGATCTTCATCCCGGAGTCGAAGCGCCTGAACGTGCTGCTGCGCGACTTCCGCGCCAACCACAACCACATGGCCATCGTCGTCGACGAGTACAGCGGCGTGGCCGGCCTGATCACCATCGAGGACGTGCTCGAGCAGATCGTCGGCGACATCGAGGACGAGTACGACTTCGACGAGGAAGAAGACAACGTCCTGTCGATCAAGGAAGGCCAGCTGGGCCCGCGCTGGCGCGTCAAGGCGCTCACCGAAATCGAGCAGTTCAACGAAGAAGTCGGCGTCGACCTGCCCGAAGACGATGCCGACACCATCGGCGGCCTGGTGGCCAGCCACCTCGGCCGCATGCCGCACAAGGGCGAGGTCTTCGACCTCGAGAACCTGCGCTTCGAGGTGCTGCGCGCCGATGCCCGCCAGATCCACGTGCTGCTGGTCGAGAAGCTGCCCGAGCTCGAGTCCGACCACGACTGATGCTGCGCCGCCGTACCGAAGCCAAGACCGCTCCTGACCCAGCAGCCAACAGCACCAGGCCTTCCCCGAAGAGTCTGGTGATGATGGCGCTCGCGGGCGCCGCCTCGCTTCTGTCCTTCGAGCCCTTCGGCTGGTGGCCGGTGCAGTTCCTCGCGCTGGCTTATTTCTTCTACCAGGTCGGCATGGGGACGCAAGCGAAGCGCGGCGTCTGGCTCGGCTGGGCCTTCGGCTTCGGCTGGTCGGTGGCCGGCATGCACTGGCTCTACATCGCCGTCACCCGCTTCGGCGGCCTGCCGGCCATCCTGGGCGCGATCGCGATCGCCCTGCTCGGCCTCTATATGGGCCTGTTCGGCGCCTTCGCCGGCGGCGTCGCCAGCTGGCTGCGCCGCAAGTGGTCGCTGCCGGTCGCCGCCTTCGTGCTGCTGGTGCTGCCCGCGGCGTGGGGCGTGTCGGAATGGATGCGCGGCTGGGTCTTCACCGGCTTCCCCTGGGCCGCCTCGGGCTATGCGCACAATGTGTCGCCGCTCGGCGGCTACGCGCCCATCCTCGGCGTCTACGGCGTCGGCGTGCTGGCGGCCCTGTGCTCGGGCTGCATCGTGATGCTGACCCAGCGCGCGCGCTGGCCGGCCCTCAGTCTGTTCGCGGCCGTGATGATGGGCGGCTTCACGCTCAAGTTCATCGACTGGACCCAGGAAGTCGGCCAGCCCGTCACGGTGCGCCTGCTGCAGGGCGACGTGCGCCAGGACCAGAAATTCGACATGGCCTACCTGGTCGAGATCATTGGCCGTTATCAGGGCCTGATCACGGCAAGCCCGGCCGACCTGATCGCCACGCCGGAGACGGCGATTCCCGTCACGCCGCAGCAGCTGCCGCCCGAGTACCTGGCCGGCCTGCAGCGCTTCGCCGCCGAGACCCGCAGCCACCTGATGATCGGCATCCCGATGCGCGACAGCGAGACCCGCTACGCCAACAGCGTGATCGCCCTTGGCCCGGACACGGCGCCCTACCGCTACGACAAATTCCACCTCGTGCCCTTCGGCGAATTCATCCCGCCGGGCTTCCGCTGGTTCACCGACCTGATGAGCATCCCGCTCGGCGACCAGACCCGCGGCCAGCCGCTGCAGGCGCCCTTCCCCGTGAAGGACCAGCTGGTGCTGCCGAATATCTGCTACGAGGATGCCTTCGGCGAGGAGATCGCGGCCCAGCTGCGCAATGCGCCGCGTCCCGCGACCCTGCTGCTGAACGTGTCGAACCTGGCCTGGTATGGCGAATCGGTGGCGATTCCGCAGCACCTGCAGATCTCGCAGATGCGCGCCATCGAAACCGGCCGCCCGATGCTGCGCTCGACGAACAACGGCGCGACGGCCGTGATCGACGGACGAGGCAAGATCACCCACGCCCTGCCTTTCTATGGACGCGGCGTGCTCGAGGCGACCGTGCGTGGCACAGAGGGCTTTACTCCCTATGTCCGCTTCGGTAACCATGCCTTCCTGCTGCTCGGCGGTCTGATGCTGCTCTGCGCCTGGTTCGCCGGCCGCCAGTACCGTCACCGGGTTTCGTAGGGTGGGCAATGCGTTCAACCATCGGACGCGTCGCCACAGTGCATCCGTGAGTTGAACGCGTGGGCGGAGGACCGCCCACCCTACAAATTCATACTGATGAGTCGAATCGCTCCCCAGCCCCCCGCCAAAATTCAGTAGAATTGGTCATTTGGCAAATTTACCGCGACCGCGGCACAAACCCCGCGGCGCCCACGACATGCTCACATTCCAACAAATCATCCTCACCCTGCAGAACTACTGGGACAAGCAGGGTTGCGCCCTGCTGCAGCCCTACGACATGGAAGTCGGCGCGGGTACCTTCCACACCGGCACCTTCCTGCGTGCGATCGGCCCGGAACCGTGGCGCGCCGCCTATGTGCAGCCTTCGCGCCGCCCGAAGGATGGCCGCTACGGCGAGAACCCGAACCGCCTGCAGCACTACTACCAGTACCAGGTGGTCCTCAAGCCCGCGCCCGAGAACATCCTCGACCTCTACCTCGGTTCGCTGGAAGCCCTGGGCCTGGACCTGAAGAAGAACGACGTGCGCTTCGTGGAAGACGACTGGGAAAGCCCGACCCTGGGCGCCTGGGGCCTGGGCTGGGAAGTCTGGCTCAACGGCATGGAAGTCACCCAGTTCACCTACTTCCAGCAGGTCGGCGGCCTCGATTGCAAGCCGGTGCTGGGCGAGATCACCTACGGCATCGAGCGCCTGGCCATGTACCTGCAGGGCGTCGAGAACGTCTACGACCTGGTCTGGACCGAGTGGGAAGAAAACGGTGTCAGGAAGACGCTGTCGTATGGCGACGTGTTCCACCAGAACGAGGTCGAGCAGTCGACCTACAACTTCGAGCACGCCAATACCGAACTGCTGTTCCAGGCCTTCTCGAACCACGAGGCGGAAGCCAAGCGCCTGGTCGAGCTGCAGCTGACCTTGCCCGCCTACGAGCAGATCATGAAGGCCTCGCACAGCTTCAACATGCTGGACGCGCGCGGCGCCATCTCCGTGACCGAGCGCGCTGCCTACATCGGCCGCGTGCGCACCCTGTCGCGCCTCGTGGCGCAGGCCTATTACGACTCGCGCGAGAAGCTTGGCTTCCCGATGCTTCCTGGCGCCGACAAGGCAGCAGCTTGAACAAAGAACAGAATATGAACCAGACTCTCCTCGTCGAAATCCAGACCGAAGAACTGCCGCCGAAAGCCCTCGTCAAGCTGGGCGCCGCTTTCGCGAACGGCATCGCCAATGGCCTGAAGGCGCGCGACTTTTTGGAAGGCGACAGCGTCGCCACCGCCCACGCCACCCCGCGCCGCCTGGCCGTCACCATCACCAATGTGCGCGGCACCTCGCCCGACAAGACCATCCGCGAAAAGGTCCTGCCGGTGTCGGTCGCGCTGGACAAGGAAGGCAACCCGTCGGCGCCGCTGGCCAAGAAGCTGGCGGCCCTCGGCTTCCCCGACCTGCAAATCAGCGACCTCGAACGCGCCCAGGACGGCAAGGCCGAATCCTTCTTCTACACCTACACCGCGAGCGGCAGCGCGCTGGCCGGCGCCCTGCAGGACGTGCTGGCCGAGACGGTCGCCAAGCTGCCGATCCCGAAGGTCATGAGCTACCAGCGCCCGGATGGCGCCACGGTGCAGTTCGTGCGCCCGGTGCATCTCCTGATCGCCCTGCACGGCGAGCAGGTGCTGCCGCTCACCTTGCTGGGTCTCGCGGCCGGCCGCCAGACCATGGGCCACCGCTTCCTGTCGCACGGCGGCGAGATCACCGTGCCGCACGCGGACAACTACGCCGCCGTGCTGGAATCCGAAGGCAAGGTGCTGTCCTCCGCCGAAGCGCGCAAGGAAAGCATCCGCACCCAGCTGCTCGCCAAAGCCGGCGGCGACCAGGTCCTGATGCCCGAGTCCCTGCTCGATGAAGTGGCCGCGCTGGTCGAATGGCCGGTCGTCTACGAGTGCCGCTTCGAGGACGAATTCCTCTCGGTGCCGCAGGAATGCCTGATCCTGACCATGCAGACGAACCAGAAGTACTTCGCGCTGACGGATAGCGCGGGCAAGCTGCGTTCGCGCTTCCTGATCGTGTCGAACATCGCGACCGATGATCCGACCGCCATCGTCGGCGGCAACGAGCGCGTGGTGCGCCCGCGCCTGTCGGACGCCAAGTTCTTCTTCGAGCAGGACAAGAAGAAGACCCTGGAATCGCGCCTGCCGCAGCTCTCGAACGTCGTCTACCACAACAAGCTGGGCACCCAGGCCGAGCGCAGCGAGCGCGTGACGAAGCTGGCCACCAGCATCGCCACGCGCCTCGTCTTCGACGTGGCGCTCGCCGAGCGCGGCGCGCGCCTCTCGAAGGCCGACCTGCTGACCGACATGGTGGGCGAGTTCCCCGAGCTGCAGGGCATCATGGGCACCTATTACGCCCGCCACGACGGCGAGCACGAGGAAGTGGCCAAGGCCGCCTCCGAGCACTACCAGCCGCGTTTCGCCGGCGACGCCCTGCCGTCGACGAATACCGGCCTGGCCGTCGCGCTGGCCGACAAGCTGGAAACCCTGGTCGGCATCTGGGCCATCGGCCTGCAGCCGACCGGCGAGAAGGATCCGTTCGCGCTGCGCCGCCACGCCCTGGGCGTGATGCGCATGCTGGTCGAGAAGCGCCTGCCGCTGTCCCTCTCGGAACTGCTGGGCGATGCCGTGGCTGTCTTCGCAGGCCAGGCCGCATTCAAGGATCCGACCGGCGAAGTGAAGGACTTCATGCTGGACCGCCTGCGCGGCATGCTGCGCGAGCGCGGTTTCTCGCCGAACGAAGTCGAGGCCGTGCTGGCCCAGAATCCGGACCGCGTCGACGACGTCGTCCAGCGCCTGGAAGCGGTGCAGGCCTTTGCCGCCCTGCCGGAATCGAGCTCGCTCGCCGCCGCCAACAAGCGCATCACCAACATCCTCAAGAAGAACGAGGATGCGATGCCGGCGGATGCCTCGATCAGGCAGGAGCTGCTGGTCGAAGCGGCCGAGAAGGCGCTGGCTGCCCGCATGCAGCAGCTCGAAGGTGACGTCGACAGCGCCTTCGCCGGCAGCGATTTCACCGGCGCCCTGAAGACTCTGGCGCTGATGAAGGATGAAGTCGACGCCTTCTTCAACGACGTGATGGTGATGGCCGACGATATCGCCCTGCGCAACAACCGCCTGGCGCTGCTGTCGAAACTGCACCGCATGATGAACCGCGTCGCCGACATCTCGAAACTCGCAGCCTAAGTTGTAAAGGTAGTGCCATGAAACTCATCATCCTCGACCGGGATGGGGTCATCAACCACGATTCGCCGGACTTCATCAAGTCGCCGGCGGAGTGGATTCCCATCCCCGGCTCGCTGGAAGCGATCGCCCGCCTGAACCAGGCGGGCTACCGGGTCGTCATCGCCTCGAACCAGTCGGGCATCGCGCGCGAACTGTTCGACATGACGACCCTGAACGCGATCCACCAGAAACTGCACGCCAGCGCCCAGCTGGTGGGCGCCGACATCGACGCCATCTTCTTCTGCCCGCACGCGGCGATCGACAACTGCGACTGCCGCAAGCCCAAGGCCGGCATGTTCGAGGAGATCAGCAAGCGCTTCAAGGTGAGCCTGAAGGGCGTACCGACGGTCGGCGACTCGCTGCGCGACCTGCAGGCCGGGTTCAAGATGGGCTGCGTGCCCTACCTGGTCCTGACCGGCAAAGGGGAAAAAACGCAACAGACCGGTGGCCTGCCGCCCGGCACCCAGGTTTTCCCCGACCTCGCTTCGATGGTACAGTCCTTCCTGAAGGCCGCGACACAGCGGCCCGAATAAGCAAGACATAACAAGCTACCTGCGTCCAAACCAGAAATTCGTCCGGAGCCCCTTTGCACACCCTCAGTCTGTTCCTGCGTTCCCTGCTCTTCACGGTCATCATGATCGTCGCCACCGTGGTCTGGGCCTGCGTCTGCTTCCTGGCCGCGCCCCTGCCCTACAACAAGCGCTTCTGGGTGACCTCGCGCTGGAACGTCTTCATGATCTGGTGTGCGAAGGTCATCTGCGGGATCCGCTACGAGTTCAAGGGCTATGAGAACCTGCCGGACGCGCCGGCCATCGTCCTGTCGAAGCACCAGTCGGCCTGGGAGACCATCTTCCTGCTGCCGAACCTCACCCGCCCGCTGGTCTTCGTCTTCAAGAAGGAGATCCTCTACATCCCCTTCTTCGGTTGGGCGATGGGCCTCTTGCGCATGATTCCGATCGACCGCAAGCAGGGCAAGAACGCGTTCTCGCACGTGGTCCGCCACGGCAAGCGCCGCCTGGCCGATGGCCAGTGGATCATCATGTTCCCGGAAGGGACCCGCATCCCCGTCGGCCAGAAGGGCAAGTACAAGAGCGGCGGCACGCGCCTGGCTGTCGAAACCCAAAGCGTGGTCGTGCCGATCGCGCATAATTCAGGCGAATGCTGGCCGAAGAATTCCTTCATCAAGCGCCCCGGCCTGGTGACGGTCTCGATCGGCAAGCCGATTTCGCCAGCAGGTCACACTCCCGACAGCATGATGCAAGAGGTCGAAAATTGGATAGAATCGGAAATGCGCGTCATTTCGCCCCACGCTTACAGAGGTGGCTGAGCGACGTCAGCGCCCAGATCAGGAATTCAAGACCGCAGCACGATATGACTTCTTCCAGGATCGACGGGCATCAGCTGGAACTGTTCGCACAGGACTTCTTCGCGGCGCTCAAGCCCTCGGATAAGCCGGCGGCGCCGTCGCAGCCCCTCTTCAAGGCGCCGCCTCCGGCGCCTCGCAACCTCCTCCCTTCTCCGCCAGTCGCCGAAGGCGATCCGCCTCTCAAGCGCATCCTGCTCGGCGCCTATACCGTCGATTACGCCCTGCGCCGCTCCTCGCGCCGCTCGATCGGCTTCATGATCGACGACGACGGCCTGCGCGTGACCGCTCCGCGCCGCTGCGCCCAAGCGGACATCGACAACGCGATCCGCGCCAAGCAGCGCTGGATCCTCGGCAAGCTGCTCGAACGCGGCGAGCGCCGCGCCCAGCGACTCGAACGTCCGCCAATCGAATGGAAGGACGGCGCCCGCCTGCCCTACCTGGGCGGCGAGATCACCCTGCGCCTGGAAGAAGCATCGCGCAGCCACTGCCAGTTCGATGCGCCCAATGGCGAACTGTGGATCGGCGTGGTGCCGGGCCTGTCGGAATGGCAGCTCAAGGAGCGCGTCAAGCTGTGGTTCCAGGCCGAGGCCAGGAAGCTGTTCAAGGAGCGTCTTGACCACTATGCGCCGCTGTTGGGCGTGAGCTACCAGGCTTTCGCGCTGTCCTCGGCGGGAACGCGCTGGGGTTCCTGCACGGTGGAAGGGAATATCCGCCTGAACTGGCGCCTGGTGCACTATCCGCCCGCGCTGGTGGACTACGTCGTGGCCCACGAGCTGGCGCACCTGCGCGAGATGAACCACAGCCCGGCGTTCTGGGCGGCGGTGGGTGAGGTGTATCCGGATTACGACGGTGCGCGCCTGGCGCTGCGCACGCGCTCGCACGAGATGCCGGTCTTATTCCCCGATTAATACGAATTGCCATGATCCGTAGGGTGGGCGGGTCCCGCCCACGCGTTCAACTCACGGACGAATCGTCGCTCCCGGATTAATCCCGGGCTGGTTGAACGCGTGGGCGGAGGACCGCGGGGCCGCCCAGGCCCACCCTACAACAATGCGTCTCTTCTGGCGGCGGCAAGCTGCTTCATTGCGCCCATCTGGGCATCCGACAGGGCGCGATACGGGATCGGCAGGGTGCCGCGCTTCAGGATCATCATGAAGCCGCGCGTGTAGCTGCGCACGGCGGTCACGTCTTCCCAGCCGATCAGGGTCACGCCGCCGCTGGTGCGCACGATGCCATGCTGGTCGATGGTGAATTCGTAGGTGCGGCGGCCGCGGCCGAGCAGGACGAAGTGCGTGGCCGCGCCGAGGGTGCTCTTGAGGCGAAGGTAGAGGCTGGCCGGGAAGCGGATGCGGCGGCGGCGGATCAGGTAGCCGCCGTGCTGCCACATGAAGCTGATGTATTCGCCCAGGGTGTAGCGCACGAAGAAGTGCAGTTCGGACAGGGGAACCGGTGCGGCGGCCGCGAGCGGCGGTTCCGCCGGGGCAGTCCCGACCGGCACGTGCAGCACCTTGTCGTCGTCCTGCTGTTGCACCAGCACGGCGACGGGCTTGTTGCTGTTGACCGGTCTCGGGTGATTAAACGACAACATTGCGCATCCCCTGTATTTATCCGAGCTCCAAGAGAGAATGGTAGCAAATCTCAGCGAATCAGCTGTCGCAGGAGTTCAACAGTGCGCAGGGTCGCGCCGCGGTGACGGCCGGCGAAGGCCAGCGCATGAGCACCCATGCTGCTGCGCGCCGCGTCGTCGTCCAGCAGGCGCACGGCAGCGGCCATGAGCGCGTCGGCATCGGGCACGCGCAGCGCGGCGCCATCGCCCACCGCTTCCTCGGTCGCGTCGGCGAAGTTGAAGGTATGCTCGCCCACCAGCACCGGTTTGCCGAGGGCGCAGGCTTCGATCAGGTTCTGGCCGCCCAGCGGCATCAGGCTGCCGCCGATGAAGGCGCAGTCGCAGGCGGCGTAGTAGGCGAACATCTCGCCCATCGAGTCGCCCAGCAGCACGTCGACCTTGCCCAGGCCGGACTCCAGGCGCGAGCGGCGTTGCAGCGTCAGGCCGCGCGACGTGACCAGCTTTTCCACTTCGTCGAAACGCTGCGGATGGCGCGGCACGATGACGAGCAGCGCGCCTTGCGGCTTGGCGTCCACGCGCTGCCAGGCATCGAGGATCAAGGCTTCCTCGCCCTCGCGCGTGCTGGCGCAAAGAAAAGTGGGGCGACCGGCCGCCTGGGCGCGCAGCCAGGCGCCCTTCTCGAGCGCGGCAGCCGGCGGCACCACGTCGAACTTGATGCTGCCCGTGACCGCCACCTTCGGCGCGCCGAGCGAGCGGATGCGTTCGGCATCAAGCCCGGTCTGAGCGGCCACCAGCGGGATCGCGGACGCCGCATCCAGCATCAGGGCGCCCATCTTCCGCCCACGGCGCAGCGAGCGCTCCGACAGGCGCGCATTCACCAGCGCCACCGGCACATTTGCGCGCGCGCAGCCGGCGATCAGGTTGGGCCAGACCTCGGTCTCCATCAGGATGCACACGCGCGGCCGGAAGCGCTTCAAGAAGCGTCCGACCATCAAGCCGGTGTCGTAAGGCAGGTAGGACTGGACCACGCGCTCGCCATGGTGGCCGAACAGCGACTTGCCGGTGGCGCGGCCGGTCGGGGTCATGTGGGTGAGCAGGATGCGGCTGTCGGGGTATTCCTTCAGCAGCGCTTCGACCAGCGGCTCGGCCGCGCGGGTTTCGCCGACCGAGACCGCGTGCACCCACAGGGTCAGGCGGTTCGACGCTACAGCGTCCGGAAAGCCGAGGCGTTCGGCCCAGTGGGCGCGGTAGCCGGGCTCCTTGCGCCCGCGCCACCACAGCCTGGCCAGCACCAGCGGCAGGGCCAGGTACCAAGCCAGCGAATACAGCAGACGGCTCACGCGCGCCCCAGGAGGCTGCGCGCCGCGGCGATGACCTCCTCGGCCGAGGGCGGGCTTTTCATGTCGCCGAGGTTAACGATCCGATCCGACCAGTTGCCCTCGGTCTTCCACTTCGGCGAATCGGCATAGATCTCGACGGTGGGGCGGACAAAGGCGGCGGCGATGTGGGTCAGGCCCGTGTCGACGCCGACCGCCAGGCGCGCATGCTGGGCCACGGACACCGCATCCATCATCGACAGTCTGGGCAGCACGCGTGCGTTCGGCAACTGGGCCGCCAGCGATTCCGCCTCGCCCTGCTCCTGCGGCGAGCCCCAGGGCAGCAGCACCGGCATCGGCGCCAGCGCCTGGCCGAGCGCGATCCAGTTCTCGCGCGACCACTTCTTGGCATCGCGCGCGGTGCCGTGGAAGAACACGGCATAGTCCTCAGGCGGCAGGAAGGATGGCCGCGTCGACGCCTGCGGCGCCGGCAGCCCGAAGTCGGGCGGCTGGTCGACCGCATAGCCCAGCGCCACGCCGGCCACCAGCCGGCCGCGCGCCACCGCGTGGGTGCGCGGGCTCAGGGGAATGCTGTTGGTGTGGAAGATGCGCGAAATGCCCTCGTAGCCCGAGCCTTCGCTGCCGTTGGCCAGGCCCACCTTGCGCCCGCCCTTGCGGGTGCGCGCCGCGCCCATGATGATGCCGGTCTTGAGCAGGCCCTGGGTGTCGAACACGACGTCGTATTCTTCCTCGCGCAGGGTCTTGAAGAAGGCCTTGATCTCGGCCCGCGTTTCCGCCTTGCCGAGGCTCTTGCGCCAGCGGCGCAGGGCCCAGGGGATGATCTTCCGTACGTGCGGGTTCAGGCGCACCAGGCTCGTATAGCCCTCTTCCACCACCCAGTCGATGGTGGCGCCCGGATGGTGGCGCAGGATGTCGGCCACCATCGGCAGGTTGTGCAGCACGTCGCCCAGCGACGACACGCGCACCAGCAGGATCTTCAAATGCGCGTCCTCAGAATGGCAGTTCGGCGTCCGGCTTGGCGGCCAGGATCACCTGCTTGAATTCGCCCTGGATGCGCGCCAGCGCCTCCGGATTCTCGCCTTCGAAGCGCAGCACCACGACCGGGGTCGTGTTCGAGGAACGCGCCAGGCCGAAACCGTCCGGGTATTCCACGCGCAGGCCGTCGATCGGGTTGATCTTTTCGGAGGTGGGGAAGGTCGCATTGGCGCGCAGGCTGTCGATCAGGGCGAAGTTCTCGCCCTCCTTCAGGTGCAGGTGCAGTTCCGGAGTGCTCGACGCGATCGGCAGGCTGTTCAGCAGCTTCGACGGATCGGCTTCTTTCGTCAGGATCTCGAGCATGCGCGCGCCGGCGTACAGGCCGTCGTCGAAGCCGTACCAGCGGTCCTTGAAGAAGATGTGGCCGCTCATCTCGCCGCCCAGCGGCGAACCGGTTTCCTTCAGCTTGGCTTTCACCAGCGAGTGGCCGGTCTTCCACATCAGCGGACGGCCGCCGGCCTTCTCGATCCAGGGTGCGAGGTGGCGGGTGCACTTGACGTCGTAGAGGATCTCGGCGCCCGGGTTGCGCGACAGGACGTCGCTGGCGAACAGCATCATCTGGCGGTCCGGGAAGATGATCTGGCCATCCTTGGTGACGATGCCGAGGCGGTCGCCGTCGCCATCAAAAGCGAGGCCGATCTCGGCGTCGGTGTCCTGCAGCGCCTTGATGAGGTCCTGCAGGTTTTCCGGGTGGGCCGGGTCCGGGTGGTGGTTCGGGAAGTGGCCGTCGACTTCGCAGAACAGCTCGACCACCTCGCAGCCCATGCCGCGGAACAAAGCGGGGGCGAAGGCGCCGGCCACGCCGTTGCCGCAGTCGACCGCGATCTTGATCGGGCGGGCGATCTTGACGTCGCCAACGATGCGCTCGAGGTAGGCGGCGCGGATATCGTGGGTGCCGTATTCGCCGCGTTTGTCGGCGACCTTGCCGTCGTAGGCGGCGATGCTGTCGTGCAGGGCGGTGATCGCGTCGCCATAGATCGCCTCGCCCGCCATCACCATTTTGAAGCCGTTGTAGTCCGGCGGATTGTGGCTGACGGTGACCATGATGCCCGAGCGGGTGTCCAGCACATTGGTGGCGAAATAAACCATCGGGGTGGCGACCATGCCCAGGTCGATGACGTCGACGCCCGCGTCGCGCAGGCCTTCGCCCAGGGCGGCAGTGAGGCCGGGACCCGACAGGCGGCCGTCGCGGCCGATCACGACTTTCTTCTCTCCCTTCGCCAGGGCGGCGGCGCCGAATGCGCGGCCGATGTGGCGGGCAATGCCCTCGTCGAGCGTCTTGTCGATGACGCCGCGGATGTCATAGGCCTTGAAGATCGTTTTGGAGAGAGCAACCATGGTTTCCTTGGAAAGCTGGGGCGCGAACAGGCACGACGGCCCGGACGACAAGGCGTCTGCGCAAATTATGAGAATAACAACTTAGAGGAATGACAAAATGATCGCTATTGTAGCGGCAAGCGGCGTCCCATGGGAATTGGACGGGACCGCGTGCGGGGCGGTTCAGGCGCTTGGCAAGCGCCCGAACGCGGGTGCGGCTGGAGACGGAATCAGACGCGCAGCTTGTCGAGCGACTTGCCGCCTTCGACCCATTCCTTGACCCACTTCGGCTGGCGGCCGCGGCCGGTCCACTGCTGCGAAGCATTGTCCGGGTGGCGATAACGCACCGCAACCGTATTGCCCTTGGACGAGCTGCTGCGGCCACCGGTGGCCAGCAGGTCCTTGAGGGGCACGCCAACGCTCTGTGCGATCGCCAGGATTTGTTCGCGCGCTTTTTGCACTTCCTGGACTTCGCGCTTCTTCATCTCCTGCTTGATTTGTTCCTGCAGGTTGCGCAAATCACCTACGGACATATTGGACAGATCCATCTTCGTTCCCTCGATAGTTAAGGTTGAAACAGCCAAGGTGAGAAAATCACCAATTGTCGCAATATACTAACATTAATATCCGAATTCTAGTCTTTCCTGTTCCAAAAGAGCCAGCGGGGCGACTTAAATCGAACAATACGCGCATATAACCACAGGTAACTGATTATAAACAACAAACTGAAGAAGATCAGCACACTGGTGTTTTTCCAGAACACCGTCGCGGGAATCACCGCCATCAGCGAAAACAGCCATAAATAAGGCGAGGTGCGTGCGTTCCGTTTCATCAAAGCGCGTGCTTCGCGCGGGCCGACCGTCCATTGCACGATACGCCGGAATATCAAGCTATGCAGATGAATTCCGTCCGGCAGCGCAGGTGATTTACCGCGCACGAACATGCGGCGGTAAGCGGAGAATATCGTTTCGAAAGCGGGATAAATCAGCAGCAGCGCGGCATACCACGTCGAGACTTCGGGATTGCGCATCACGAGCAGCAGCGCGAGTTCGCCGAGCATGAAACCGATGAAGTAGGCGCCGCCATCGCCGAGGAAAATCAGGCCCACCGGATAATTCCAGATCAGGAACCCGGCCGTCGCGCCGGCCACCACCATCGCCGTCACCAGCACGAAGGTATCGCCCACCTGCAGCGCCACGTAGGCCAGCGACAGCAGCATGCAAATGCTGACCACGCTCGCCAGTCCGTTGAAGCCGTCGATGATGTTCACCGCGTTCGCAATGCCCGCCACCGCAAGCACGGTCAGCGGCAGCACGATCCACACGAGATTCAGCGGCAGCACACCGCCGGGAAAATCGAGACGCGCGACTTTCGCATCGAGCAGGTAATACGCGATGAGCGCGGCGACCATGGTGAGGAAGAGCCGGCGCGCCGGCGATACGCGGCCGGTATAGTCTTCGACGATACCGCCCGCCATCGCAATACATCCGCATCCGAGCAAAGGCGCGATCCATCCGCCATAGTGCGCTTCGCGCATTGACGAAATGGCGCCGGTGATCAGGACCGCGAGATAGATCGGCACGCCGCCGATACGCGCGACCGAATGGGAATGGAACTTCTGTACGCCGCCATAATTGTTGTCCAGCGCCGTACCATTGCGCTTCGCATACTTAATCACTAGCAGTGTCAGCAGCGCACAGGATACGAAACTGACGAAAAAGGAGAACATTATTATTCTTTCGGTGCAATTAGGCAGGCCGTTTCCGCGCGGCCCTGCGGAAAACCCGCGGCACTCTTATGGATCGATATGAGTTCATTGTACCGGAATAGATGAGGGGCTCCGGCGACAAAATCGATCGTGTGAAGCAGGCTTCGATTGGATCAAATGCCCCCTGCGCCTGGCCGCAAAATCATTTAGTATCCAACCATGCTTGCCACACCAGATAAGAAGAACATGAGAACCTACGCCATCGGCGACCTGCAGGGCTGTGCCCACGAAGCGCGACTCCTGATCGACTGCATTCACGACGATGCGCGCCGCCACGGACAAACCCAATCACGCATTCTCTTCGTCGGTGACCTGATCAACCGCGGCCCCGATTCACTCACCGCGCTGCGCCGCATGAAGGCGCTCACCGACGACAATCCCGGCCGCGTCGAGGCCCTGCTCGGCAACCACGACCTGCACCTGATCGCGGTCGCCGTCGGCGCCCAGCGCACCAGCCGCAGCGATACCCTCGACGAGATCCTCGCCGCGCCCGACCGCGACGAATTGATCGGGTGGCTGCGCCATCGCCCGCTCGCGATGTTCGTCGATGCGCACCTGCTGGTGCATGCGGGCGTGGCGGCGCAGTGGGACGCGGCGCAGACGATGGCGCTGGCGCACGAGGTCGAGACCGTGCTGCGTGGAGAGGGCTGGATCGATTTTCTCGGGGCGATGTACGGCAACGAGCCGGACCAGTGGAGCGACGATCTCACCGGCATGGCGCGGCTGCGCTGCATCGTCAATGCGCTGACCCGCATGCGCCTGTGCACGCCGGATGGGCGCATGGATTTCCTGCACAAGGAAAGCGAGCGGGGGCCGGTAGGCTCGGGACTGGTGCCGTGGTTCGACCTGCCGCAGCGGCGTACCCAGGACGTCACCGTCGTGTTCGGGCACTGGTCGGCGCTGGGCCTGATCCTGCGGCCGAACCTGGTGGGGCTGGACAGCGGCTGTGTGTGGGGCGGGAAGCTGACGGCGGTATGCCTGGACGACCGCTCGCTGCTTCAGGTGGATTGTCCGGAGTATCAGGAACACGCCGGTAAAAAGTAGGGTGGGCGGTCCTCCGCCCACGCGTTCAAATCACATGAATGCTGCCCGCTCGGCTGCTCTACCGCTGGTTGAACGCGTGGGCAAGAAACTTGCCCACCCTACGGTTAGCGGTGCAGCTGGCTGAGATCGCGCACTGCGCCGCGGTCGGCCGACGTCGTCAGGGCCGCATAGGCCTGCAGGGCCTGCGAGACATAGCGCTCGCGTCCCACCGGCTGCCACGCGTCAACGCCACGCTCTTCCATCTTCGCGCGGCGATGCGCCAGCTCCTCGAAGCTCACGCGCAGGTTGATCGTGCGCGCCGGGATGTCGATGTCGATCGTGTCGCCCTCTTCCACCAGGCCGATCGCGCCGCCCTCGGCCGCTTCCGGCGAGGCATGGCCGATCACCAGGCCGGATGAGCCGCCCGAGAAGCGCCCGTCCGTGAACAGCGCGCAGGCTTTGCCAAGACCCTTGGACTTGATGTACGAGGTCGGATACAGCATCTCCTGCATGCCCGGCCCGCCCTTCGGCCCTTCGTAGCGGATGATGACGACGTCGCCCGCGTGCACGGTATCGCCCAGGATCGCCTCCACCGCCGCGTCCTGGCTCTCGAACACGCGCGCCTTGCCGGAGAAGGTCAGGATGCTCTCGTCCACCCCGGCCGTCTTCACGATGCAGCCCTTCTCGGCGATGTTCCCGTACAGGACCGCCAGGCCGCCGTCCTGCGAATAGGCGTGCTCGCGGTCGCGGATGCAGCCCGTGGCGCGGTCCAGGTCGTTCTCGTCGTAGCGCTCGGATTGGGAAAACGCCACCTGGGTCGGCACGCCGCCCGGGGCCGCACGGAACAGCTGGTGCACTGCCTGGTCATCGCTGCGCTTGATGTCGTACTTCTCGATCGCTTCCCCCATGGTCGGGCTGTGCACGGTCGGCAGCGAGGTATCCAGCAGGCCGGCGCGCGCCAGTTCGCCCAGGATCGAGACGATGCCGCCGGCGCGGTGCACGTCCTCGATGTGGTACTTGTCCGTCATCGGCGCGACTTTACAGAGGCAAGGCACCTTGCGCGAGATGCGGTCGATGTCGGCCATGGTGAATTCCACCTGCGCCTCGTGGGCGGCCGCCAGCAGGTGCAGCACGGTGTTGGTCGAGCCGCCCATCGACACGTCCAGCGCCATGGCGTTCTCGAACGCCGCCTTCGTGGCGATCGAACGCGGCAGCACGGAGTAGTCGTCGCCTTCGTAATGGCGCTTGGCCAGCTCGACGATCAGGCGGCCGGCGCGCAGGAAGAGCTCCTTGCGGTCGGCATGGGTGGCGACGATCGTCCCGTTCCCCGGCAGCGACAGGCCGAGCGCCTCGGTCAGGCAGTTCATCGAGTTCGCCGTGAACATGCCCGAGCAGGAGCCGCAGGTCGGACAGGCCGAGCGTTCCACTTCCGCCACGTCGGCGTCCGACACGCTGCTGTCGCCGGCCTTGATCATGGCGTCGATCAGGTCGAGCTTGATCACCTTGCGGGTGTTGTCGACCACCTTGACCACCTTGCCCGCCTCCATCGGACCGCCCGAGACGAAGACCACCGGGATGTTCAGGCGCATCGCGGCCATCAGCATGCCGGGGGTGATCTTGTCGCAGTTCGAGATGCAGACCATGGCGTCCGCGCAGTGGGCGTTGACCATGTACTCGACCGAGTCCGCGATCAGGTCGCGCGAGGGCAGCGAGTACAGCATGCCGCCGTGGCCCATGGCGATGCCGTCGTCGACGGCAATGGTGTTGAATTCCTTGGCCACGCCGCCGCTGGCCTCGATTTCGCGCGCGACTAGCTGGCCCAGGTCCTTCAGGTGCACGTGGCCGGGCACGAACTGGGTGAAGGAATTCACGACGGCGACGATCGGTTTCTCGAAGTCGCCGTCCTTCATGCCGGTGGCGCGCCACAGGGCACGGGCGCCGGCCATGTTGCGGCCCTGGGTGGTGGTACGGGAACGGTAAGTCGGCATAGCGGTCTCCTGGAATACGGGCGTAGCAAAGCACCAGCGTGCCAAGCCGGCGGTGATTTGTCCAATATATGATTTATTGCTCTGTGATTCTTTTTACGAATCAGAGCGGAGGGCCTGGGCCACCGCAGTATGCGCCTGTTCGGCCAGTTCGCGGCGATGGGCGCCGATGGCGTCGATCGGCGGCAGGGCCTGCAGGCGCGCACGCACCGGCGGGCCTTCGAGGATGGCGAACATGCTGTCGACGAAGTTCGTGTCGCCGACGTAATCGACCGAGGGGTGATAGCGGCCACCAAGGTCCAGGTAGGCCAGCGCATAGGGCTGCACCGCCACCTTCGCATCGATGGCGGCTTCGAACAGGTTGGCGTGGAAGGGCAGCACCTCGCCCTGGCTCGAGGTCGTCCCTTCCGGGAAGAAGGCGACGCGCTGGCCCTCTTCCAGCACCGTGACCAGGCCCTTGAAGATGTGGCGCAGCTCGCGCCGGTTGCCGCGCGCGATGAAGACGGTGCCGGCGCCGGCCGCCAGCCAGCCCAGCACCGGCCAGGCGCGGATCTCGGCCTTGGCCACGAAGCGGCAGGGATGGAGGGCGTTGATGACAAAGATGTCGAGCCACGAGACGTGGTTGGCGACGATCAGCGCATGCTCGAGGACGGGCGCGCCTTCGGCCTGCTCGACCGTGACGCGGCAGATGCCCAGCAGTTTGCGCGACCAGCGCCGCGTCAGCCGTTCGCGCAAGCCATGGGACGCGAGCGGAAACACCAGCGCGCAGGTCGCCAGGCCCGCCACCAGGTGGACCATGACGCGCGCGAGGCGCAGAGCGAGCCGGATCTTCACGAGTCGGGACAAGGGGCGGCGCGGAGGCCGCCCTTGCGGATCAGCGCTGGAACGCCACGCGGCCGCGCACGACGGTCGCGCGCACCTGCCCTGCCAGCTCGTAGCCGAGGAAGGGCGTGTGCTTGCCCTGGCTGGCCAGCGCACGGCGCTCGACCTTCCAGCGCGCGTTCGGGTCGAACAGCACCACGTCGGCGGCGGCGCCGACGGCCAGCGTACCGGCCGGCAGCCCGGCGATACGGGCGGCGCTCGACGTCACCTTGGCGAGCGCACGCGGCAGGGCGTCACTGCCATGCTCGTCCTCGGTCCACTTCAGCACCAGCGAGAGCAGCAGCTCCAGGCCGGTCGCGCCCGGCGAGGCTTCGGCGAAGGGCAGCAGCTTCTCGTCGTCGTCCACCGGGGTGTGGTCGGAACAGATGGCGTCGATGGTGCCGTCGCCCAGGCTTGCCCTGATCGCGTCGCGGTCGCGCTGGCTGCGCAGCGGCGGGTTGAAGCGGGCGTTGGAGTCGAAGAAGCCGATGTCGGCGTCCGTCAGGTGCAGGTGGTGGGCGCCGACGTCGCAGGTGACCGGCAGGCCTTCCTTCTTGGCGCTGGCAATCAGCGCCAGGCCGGCGGCGGAAGAAATGCGGCACAGGTGCACGCGCGCGCCGCTGGCGCGCATCAGCTCGAAAATGGTGTGCAGGGCGATGGTCTCGGCCATCACCGGCACGCCGGACAGGCCCAGGCGCGAGGCCAGCGGGCCGCTGTGGGCGACGCCGCCGCGGCCGATGTGGGCGTCCTGGGGACGCAGCCAGACCGTGTAGCCGAAGGTTTTCGCGTACTGCATGGCGCGCAGCAGCACGGTGGTGTCGAGGATCGGTTCCTCGGCCTGCGAGAAGCCGATGCAGCCGGCTTCGGTCAGCTCGGCCATCTCGGTCAGGGCCTGGCCCTTGAGGCCCATGGTGAGCGCACCCAGCGGGTGCACATTGGCCTGGTCCAGGATGCGCGCGCGGTGCTTGAGCATTTCCACCAGGCCCGGCTCGTCGAGCACCGGGTCGGTGTCGGGCGGGCACACCAGGGTGGTCACGCCGCCCTGCACCGCCGCCTGCATTTCCGATTCCAGCGTCGCCTTGTATTCGTAGCCCGGCTCGCGCAGGCGCGCCGAGAGGTCGACCAGGCCGGGAGCGACCACGAGGCCGCTCGCATCCAGGGTCTGGTCCGCAGCGAAGCCGGCGGGCGCGTTGCCGAGGGCGGCGATGACGCCGTCGGCGATGTACAGGTCCTGGACAGTATCGATGTTGTTCGCCGGGTCGATCACACGCCCGTTCTTGATATGTAGTTTCATCCGTGCGAGTTTCACGCCCTGCCTCCTGCCAAAATGCTCATCACCGCCATGCGTACCGCAATACCGAAGGTCACCTGCGGCAGGATCACCGCCTGGCTGCCGTCGGCTACCGCCGAGTCGATCTCGACACCGCGGTTCATCGGGCCCGGGTGCATCACGATCGCGTCCGGCTTGGCCAGCGCGAGGCGCTCCGGGGTCAGGCCGTAGCTCTTGAAGTATTCCTGGGCCGAAGGCAGCAGCGCGCCGCTCATGCGTTCGTTCTGCAGGCGCAGCATGATGATGACGTCGACGTCCTTCAGTCCCTCATCCATGTTGGTGAAGGTGCGTACGCCCATCTGCTCCAGTCCGCCCGGCAGCAGGGTGTGCGGGCCGATGGCGCGCACTTCCGGCACGCCGAGGGTCGTCAGTGCGTGGATGTCCGAACGCGCCACGCGGCTGTGCAGGATGTCGCCGACGATGGCCACGCGCAGGTTGGTGAAATCCTGCTTGTAGTGGCGGATCGTGTACATGTCGAGCAGGCCCTGGGTCGGGTGCGCGTGGCGGCCGTCGCCGGCGTTCACGACGTGCACGTGCGACTGGTTGGTCTCGATCAGGTGCTTGGCGATCAGGTAGGGCGCGCCCGACTGAGAGTGGCGCACCACGAACATGTCGGCGTGCATGGCCGACAGGTTGTCGATGGTGTCCAGCAGCGATTCGCCCTTGCTGGCCGAGGAGGCCTGGATGTTCAGGTTGATGACGTCGGCCGACAGGCGCTTGGCCGCGATCTCGAAGGTGGTGCGGGTGCGGGTGCTGTTCTCGAAGAAGAGATTGAACACGCTTTTTCCCCGCATGAGCGGCACCTTCTTGACCTCGCGGTCCGAGATGGAGACAAAGCTCGATGCGGTGTCGAGGATGTGGTTCAGGATGGACTTCGGCAGGCCCTCGATCGAGAGCAGGTGCTGCAGCTCGCCGTTCTTGTTCAGTTGCGGGTTAAGAAAGATCTTGGACATTGTCGGTGTGTTCAACTTCAATGGTCAGCGAGAGTTGGCCGGCGTCGTCGCGCTGCAGGCAGAGCGACTGGTTCGGCGCGAGGGTAGCACGGGTGCCGACGTAGTCTGGCGCCACCGGCAGCTCGCGTCCGCCGCGGTCGGCCAGGGCCGCCAGGCGGATGCAGGCCGGGCGGCCGTAGTCGAACAGCACGTTGATCGCGGCGCGCACGGTGCGGCCGGTCTGCAGCACGTCGTCCACCAGCACCACGGTCGCGCCATCGACCGGGAAGCGGATGTGGGTCGGCTTCACGTCCGGGTGCAGGCCCTTCTTGGCGTAGTCGTCGCGGTAGAAGGAGACGTCGATCGAACCCAGGCGGCCAGTCAGGTCGAGGTCTTTCGCCAGCCGTTCGGCCAGCCAGGCGCCGCCCGAGTGGATACCGACGATGGCGGGATCCGGCACGCCATCCAGGCCCGCGCGGACCTGGCCCAGCAGCTCGCGGTACAGCGCCTCCGCGTCGTACGCTTGATTAGATGTTGGCATTGGAGTCAAAGTATTGTTGCAAAATGATGGCGGCCGCCTTGGCGTCGATGACCTCGCCGCGTTTTTGCGGGATGACGGCGGAAGAGTAGCGCTCGTCGACGAGTTCGACGGGCAGGTTGAAGCGGCCGTGAAGCTGGTTGGCGAAGCGCCGGCTGCGCTGCGTCATGTCGTGTTCGGCGCCGTCGGGGTGGCGCGGCTCGCCCACGATGAGGCGAGCCGGTTTCCATTCATTGATGAGGTCGCCGATGACCTGGAAACGGGTGGCGTTGTCGACCGCCTTAATGACAGTCAACGGTTGCGCCTGCCCGGTCAGGGTGTTGCCCATGGCAATGCCGATGCGCTTCACCCCGAAGTCGAAGCCTAGAACGATGTCGACCATCAGGGCATGCACCCCTTATGCATGGCCGGCTTCGGTAGCTAACATGAGCGGATCGATTCCGAGGAGTTTGATGGCGGCGGTATAACGTTCTTCGATCGGCAGGTCGAACAGCACTTTCGCATCGGCGCCCACCGTCAGCCAGCCGTTGCGAGAGAGTTCTTCCTCGAGCTGGCCGGGACTCCAGCCGGCATAGCCGATGGAGACCAGCATGCGGGCCGGGCCGGCGCCGCTGGCGACGGCTTCGAGCACGTCGATCGAGGTGGTGAAGGCGACGTCGTCGGTGACGGTCAGCGAGGACGAGTAGCGTCCGCTCGGTGTGTGCAGCACGAAGCCGCGGTCGTCCTGGACCGGGCCGCCGAACATGATCGGCTGGTCGGTGACCGAGGAACGCAGGCCGGGGGCCAGCTTCAGGTCGACGCGGTCGAACAGCACGTCCATCGTCATGTCGGTCGGCTTGTTGATGACCACGCCGAGCACGCCTTTCTCGTTGTGCTCGCAGACATAGACGACGGTGCCGCCGAAGATCGGGTCCTGGATCGACGGCATCGCGATCAGGAAATGGTTGGCGAGATTCAGTCCGGAAGAAGCGGGGCCGATCTTACCGAGCGTCTGTTCAGCTTCCGGTGGCATGCCGGGCTTCGGTAGAGTGTTGCCAACTTTGCTTTTCTTCATACGCTTACTCTCACATGGGCTCACTCTGGTTTATCGACAGCGCTGGATCGACAAGGTCCGTGACCGGGTGGTGTCCACAAAACAACAGCACGCTTTTCGATAGTTTACACTGAATTGGCTGAACGGCCACGTATGCGCCTCTTTTGGACGACCTGCGACATCCGCCCCGCGCCCCGCTACTGTCCCGCCGCCTTGCTTCTTCGGTACCGCTAGGAAGAATCCTACCCAGTAAAATCGGCCGCCACCTTGACCCCGCACACGATGATGAATATGAGCAACTCCCTGGTCTGGTTCCGGCGCGACCTGCGCGCATTCGACCATGCAGCCCTGCACCGGGCTTTGACCTCATCCAACCGTGTGCACTGCGTTTTCGTGTATGACAGCGACATTCTCGACCCGCTGCCCCGTGACGACCGGCGCGTGCGCTTCATCCACGCGAGCATTGCCAGCCTCGATGCCGAGCTGCGCCGGCTCGGCGGTTTTCTGATCGTGCGGCAGGGCCGCCCGCTTGAAGTGGTTCCCGCACTGGCCGCCGAACTCGGCGCCGAAGCGGTGCTGGTATGTACCGATTATGAACCCGAGGCGGTCGAACGTGACGCACAAATGGCGGAACGCCTGGAGGCTGACGGTAGGAAATTTCTGAGTCTGAAGGACCAGGTCATCTTCGAGAAAGACGAGGTATTGACCCTGGCGAAGGGACCGTTCTCGGTGTTCACGCCCTACAAGAACGCCTGGCTCAAGCGCCTGGCCGGCATGCCGGCGACCCTGGCGAGCTACCCGGTCGACCAGTACGCGCACGCCTTCGCGCCGCCGCCCGCCAACACGCCTGCCCTGCCCTCGCTGGAAGAGATCGGCTTTGTCCCGGGCGAGCCGCCGCTGCCGGCCGGGATGGAAGGCGCCGAGGCGATGTTCGAGGATTTCGTGGGGCGCATCGCCGACTACGGCCGCGCGCGCGATTTCCCTGCGGAGGACGGCACCTCGCGCCTGTCCGTCCACCTGCGCTTCGGCACCACCTCGATCCGCCACCTGGTGCGCACGGCCCGGCAGATGATGGAAAACGGCGCCGGCGGCACGGGCGCCTCGGTCTGGCTGTCGGAACTCATCTGGCGCGATTTCTATTCGATGATCCTGGCCCGCAATCCGCACGTCGTGCGGCAATCCTTCAAGCCGGCCTTCGACGCCATCGCATGGGAAAGCGGGGATGAAGCCGACGAGCTGTTCGCCGCCTGGTGCGAGGGACGCACAGGCTTTCCCCTGGTCGACGCCGCCATGGCCCAGCTGAACCAGACCGGCTTCATGCACAACCGCCTGCGCATGGTGACGGCCAGCTTTCTCACCAAGGACCTCGGCATCGACTGGCGCCGCGGCGAACGCTATTTCGCCCTCAAGCTGAACGACTACGAGCTGGCCTCGAACAACGGCGGCTGGCAGTGGGCGGCGTCCACCGGCTGCGATGCCCAGCCCTGGTTCAGGATCTTCAATCCGGTGGCGCAGTCGCAGCGTTTCGATGCGCATGGGGAGTTCATCCGGGAGTGGGTGCCTGCACTGGGGCGCCTGGGCGCGAAGGAGATCCATGCGCCGTGGCTGGTGGCGCAGGATGTGCTGGCGGAGAAAGGGGTGGTGCTGGGGAGGGATTATCCGCTGCCCGTGGTCGAGCACGATGCGGCGCGCAAGCGGACGCTGGAGCGCTTCGCGGTGGTGAAGAAAGAGGAGTCGTAGGGTGGACGGCTTCGCCGTCCGCGCGTTCAAACAGTGCATGAACTGCACGCGTCGCATCCATTTAACTGGGAGTTGAACGCGCGGACGGGGGACCCGTCCACCCTACAAGTTCAACCCCGGTTCAGCAGGCTCTCGATCGCCGCCAGCAAGACCGGCTCCTGGTAGGGCTTGCCGAAATAGGCATTCACCCCCAGCCCCAGCGCGTAGTTGCGGTGCTTGTCCGCCGTACGCGAGGTGATCATGATGATCGGGATCGCCTTCGTGGCCTCGTTCTCGCGCACCTCGCGGGTCAGGTCGAAACCGTCCATGCGCGGCATCTCGATATCGACCAGCATCAGGTCGGGCTGGGCCTGCTCGATCTGCTCGAGGGCGTCGATGCCGTCCTTGGCCAGCATCACGCCATAGCCTTCGCGCTCCAGCAGGCGCTGGGTCACGCGGCGCACGGTGATCGAATCGTCCACCACCATGATGGTCGCGCGCTGGACCGGCTCGCTGCTCTCGAAGGGAGGTGCAGCTGGCGCCGCCGGCCGCTCGGCCAGCACCACCGGGTCGAGGATCAGCACGATCTCGCCGGTTCCGAGCACCGTGGCGCCCGCAATGCCCGGCACGCGGGCCAGCTGCGGGCCGATGTTCTTGACCACGACTTCGCGGTTGCCCAGCACCTCGTCCACGCGCAGGGCGATGCGGCCGCTCGCGCCGTGCACCACCAGCACCGGGCTCAGTTTCTGCAGGGCGCCGCCATTGGCGGCAGGCTCGCCCAGCAGCGCGTCGAGCGCGTGCAGGGCATGCGGCTGTCCGGACACCGCGATCGTGCCGGCCGCCTGGGCAGCCAGCAGATCGGTGTCGCGCACCTGCAGCACCTGCTCGACCAGGGTCGAGGGCAGCGCATGGGTGCGGCCACCGGCGGCCACCAGCACCACCTGCGCGACCGCCAGGGTCAGGGGCAGGTGGATCGAGAAGCGCGTGCCCTTGCCAGGCTCGGTCTCGACCGCCACGCGGCCGCCCAGCGCATGGGCTTCGGAACGCACCACGTCCATGCCGACGCCGCGGCCGGCCAGTTCGGTCAGCGTGTCGGCGGTCGAGAAGCCCGGTTCGAAAATCAGTTCGGCCGCTTCAATGTCTGAGATCACGGCGTCCTGCGCCACCAGGCCCAGCGCACGCGCCTTGGCGCGGATGCGGTCCAGGTCCAGGCCGGCGCCGTCGTCGCTGAACCCGATCGCGACTTCGTTGCCATGCTGGGCGACCTGCACCAGCACTTCGCCCGTCTCCGGTTTGCCGGCGCCGGCGCGGCTGGCTCTCGCCTCGATGCCGTGCACGATGGCGTTGCGCAGCAGGTGTTCGAACGGCGCGGCCATCTGCTCCAGCACGCTGCGGTCGATCTCGACTGCGCCGCCGCGGATGTCGAGGTTGACGCGTTTGTCGGTTTCCTTGGCGGTCTGGCGCGCCACGCGGAACAGGCGCTCCGACAGGCTCGCAAACGGCACCATGCGCACCCGCATCAGGTCGCGCTGCAGGTCGCGCGTCATGCGCTGCTGGGCCGCCAGGTCTTCTTGCGCGCTGTCCACCGTGCGCGACAGGCCCTCATGGAAGGCTTCCACGTCGTTGACGCTCTCGGCCATCATGCGCGTCAGTTCCTGCAGGCGGGTGAAGCGGTCGAACTCGAGCGGATCGAATTCGCGCTCGCCCGCGATCGACAGGCGGGAAGCGATCTGCGATTCGGCCTGCATCTCGATCTCGCGCATCTGGCGGCGCAGGCGGTCGAGGTTGTCCGTGAAGTCGGACAGCGCGCCCTTGAGCGCGCCGACCTGGTTCTCCAGGCGCGAACGGGTGATCGACACCTCGCCCGCCTGGTTCACGACGCGGTCGAGGATGTCGGCGCGTACGCGCACCAGCGGCGCACGCGCGCCCGGCTGTTCGGCCGGCAGCGGCGCGGGCGCCGCGGCGGCGGGCGCCTGCGTCGCCGGCTGCTGCAGCTGTTCGAAGAGCAGCAGGGCCTGGTCGTAGTTGGCCAGCAGTTCGTCGAACGCCGCCGGGGTGGTGGTCCCGGCATGCACCATGTTCTCGATCTGGGTTTCCAGCTCGTGGGTGTGCTGGCCGAGGCGCATTGCGCCGGCCATGCGGGCGCTGCCCTTGACCGTGTGGAGGGCGCGCTGCAGGCCCTGGGCCACGCCGTGGTCCTGCGGATTCTGCTGCCATTGGCGCAGGCCGTTGCCGATCTGCGGCAACAGGTCGGCGCCCTCTTCCAGGAAGACCGGCAGCAGGTCGGGATCGAGTTCGTCCGCGAACACCGGGGTCACGGGAAGCGCGCCGTCGTCCTGGACCACGGCAGGCTCGGGCAGCGGCTGCAGCTCGATCTCGGGCTCGATCTCGGGCTCGATCTCGGGCTCGCTCTCGGGCTCGATCCCGGCCTCGATCCCGGCTTCCGGCTCGGGCTGGGGCGCGACGGCATCGGGCACGGCCTCGTCGAGCACCGCTTCGTCCAGCACCGCCTCGTCCGGCGTGACCGCGACGAATGCCGGTTCTGCACCGGTCGGCCCAGCCTGCAGCAGCGGCGGCGCGGCGAAGGGGTCTTCGAGGAAGGTGTCGAACAGGTCGTCGATCTCGCTGACCGCTTCGGCCTTCTCTTCCTTTTCGCGCACGGCGGCCGGCACGGGCGCCGGCGGCGGCGCGGCCATCAGTTCGTCGTAGGCGGTGGCGAACAGCGCGTCGAGCCTGGCCGCCAGCGCCGGGTCGGCCTCGCCGTAGACGCTGGCCGCCTGCTGGCTGGCCAGGCGTTCGAGCAGGGTCTCGAGCTGCCTGACGAGGTCCGGCTGGTTTGGCGCCAGTTCGCCCAGCGAGAACACCTGCAGCATGGTGCGCGCGCGCGCCAGCGCCGCCTCCAGCAGTTCGCGGCCGGCGCCATCGAGTTCAGGGCCCGGCACGGCCAGTTTTTCCAGCACCGCTTCCAGGGCGTGGGCGACGTCGCGCAAGGCCGTGAAGCCGACCGTGGACGAGGTCCCGGCCAGCGTGTGCGCGGCCTTGACCGCGTCCTCCGTGGCGCGGCGCTCCGGCTCGGCGCGCCAGGCATCGAAATCCTGCTCCAGCTGCGCCACCAGCGCCTCGGTCTCGTCGAGGTAGATGGTGTACAGGGCAAGCGGAATCTCGAGCTCGCCCACGCGCCTGGTCGCGGGGGCCGCTTCTTCCACCGCGGTTGGCGCGGCTTCCGGTTCCCCGCCTTCCATCACGCGCTTAGCCAGCGCCACCAGCGCCGCGCTGTCGCGCTGCGAGCCGCCCTGCGCCACCAGCTCGTCGACCCAGCTCGAGAGCTGGGCATGCGCTTCGCGCAGCAGCGCGAGCAGGGCCGGGGTGGCGCCGCGCGCCTCCGACAGCCACAGATTCATGGTCTTCTCGACCGCGGCCGCGCCTTCGGCGAAGCGCTCCAGGTTCACCATGCGGCTGCTGCCCTTCAGGGTGTGGAAGGAGCGGCGCAGCAGGGTCAAGGTTTCCTGCTTGTCCGGATCGTTCTCGGCCTGCGGCAGGGTCTCGGCCACGAAGCCCAGCACTTCCTGCGCCTCGAGGATGAAGATCTCGAGCAGCTCGGATTCGATCGTCGCTTCCTGCGCCTGCGCCTCGGGCGCTTGCTCCTGCACAGGCGCCGCTTCAGGCGCCGCCTCGACGAATTCGAAGGGCAGCTCGCGCAGCAGGCGCTTGTCAATGTCGAAGGTGAAGCGCCCCTTGGCCGACTCGCTGTTCTGGGCCAGCAGGTCGGTGAAGAAGCCGAGCGCGCCGATGTTCTGCGCGATGTTGTGCAGCACGGCCGATTGCGTGTCCACCACGCCGTCGCTCTGGGCAAGCGTGCGCACTTCGCCCGCCACGTGGCGCGCCGCCAGCACCGCCTGGTCCTGGTCGAGGATGGCCAGCGCACCCTGCAGCTGGTGCAGCACCGGTTCGGCCTGGACCAGCGCCGCGCGCTTGTTCGGGTTGTCGTAGTAGTCGTCGAGCAGCTTCTCGACCTGGCGCAGGCCGGCCTTGATCTCGCCCGCCAGCACGGCCACGGTCTGGCCCTGCTGGATCTGGCGCGCCAGCTCGCCCTGCCACTGCGGCGCGTCCGGCGGGGTTTCGCCAGCAGCCAGCGCCAGCAGGCGCGCGCCTACCGCTTCCGCGTTCTCGGAGAAATCCTCGGGCAGCTGGCGCAGCTGGTCCAGGCCGTTCTCGACGAACAGCATGGCGGTGGCCATCTCCAGGCCGAAATCGTCGCTGCGGCCGGCCGCGATGGCGTCAGTGGCGGCGCGGCCCAGTTCGCGCAGCAGCTGCGCCAGGGCCGGCGCGCCCAGCTTTTCGCTGGCGCCGGCCAGGCGCGAGAGCTGCTCGTTGAAATCTTCCTTGACCTCGCCTTCGCCCGCCCCTTCGGTGGCGATGCGGTCCCAGTCCGACTTGGTGCGCGCCAGCGCTTCGCGCGCCTCCTGCAGCGCTTCCTGGTCGATGCGGCCGTAGCGGCGCGCCGCGTAGTCGTGCGGCACCAGGCCGTCGAGACCGCAGGCCGCGCGCAGGCGCTGGGCGTCCTCGTTCGGCTGGGCGGCGGCCGCCACGAAGAACAGCGCGTCGCGCAGCATCGCGTCCGGCGTGCCGCCCTGGCCCTGCGACAGGCGGCGCAGCTGCAGGTTGACCTGGCCGAGCAGCTGTTTTACATACAGGTCGCTCTCGATCTGGCCATCGGCGACCACGCCGGCAAAGGCGTGGAGCGCGCTCCAGAACAGGCGGCCCCTCGGCTCCACCTGGCTGGCGGCAATCGGTTCGATCGCATCGCGCATGCCGGCCGCGTGCTGGGCTTCGCCGCTCTTCAGGTAGGGCAGCAGCGACTTTTCGAAGCGCGCGCGGCAGGCCGCGATGTCGGGCTGGGCGCTGCTGGCGGGCACGTGGAACTCGACGCCCTGCCCCAGGCTCGCCGGCAGCAGGTCGGAGGGATGGATGCGTTCGACGCCGAGCTTGTCCTGCACGTCGCGGTAATACGGGAACAGGCGCGCCGGCTGCTGGGGCGCCCCCGCCAGCAGTTCGTCGAGGTATTCGACCAGGGCCTGGTAGGCGTCCTGCACCACCTTCACGGTATCCGGGTTGCAGGGAAGCTGGCCATCCTTGAAGCGGTCGATCAGCTTCTCGGCCGCCCCGCCCAGCACGTTGACGCCCTCGACATCGACCATCTGCAGGGCGCCATGGGCCTGGTGCAGGTGGGTCTTGGCATGCAGCAGCAGGGTCGGCTGGGCCTCCTGGCTGCGGCCGGCCGCGTCGCGCAGCGCCGTGCCCGAACGCCCGAGGGCGTCGCGGATCTCGCCGATCACCCACGACAGCGGTCCGGTATCGAAAGCGGGCAGGCGGGAGGATGGCTTGGTCATGGGGCTCGTATTCGTTTGTTCAGGCCGTGACGCGGAAGCGCGACACGGAATCTTTCAGCTCCTGCGCCAGCAGCGCCAGTTCGCGGATCGACTGCGCCGTCTGGCGCGTGCCGCCCTGGGTCTGCTCGGTCACCGACAGGATATGCTGCATATTATGGGCCACGCCGTTGGCGGACGTCGCCTGCTGCTCGGCCGCCAGCGAAATGCCCTGGATCAGCTCCGCCAGGCGGTTCGACACGCGCGAGATGTCAGACAGGGCGGCGCCGGCCGCGTCGGACAGGCGGGCGCCCTCGACCACGCCCTGGGTCGACTTTTCCATCGCCGCCACCGCGTCGTGGGTGTCGGCCTGGATGGTGCGCACCAGCGCGCCGATTCCCTTGGTCGCTTCGGCCGAACGTTCCGCCAGGCGCTGCACCTCTTCCGCCACCACCGAGAAGCCGCGCCCCGCCTCGCCGGCCGACGCGGCCTGGATCGCAGCGTTCAGCGCCAGCACATTGGTCTGTTCGGTGATGTCCGAGATCAGGTCGGTGATCTCGCCGATCTCCTGCGAGGATTCGCCCAGGCGCTTGATGCGCTTCGAGGTCTCCTGGATCTGCTCGCGGATCTCGTTCATGCCGAGGATGGCGTTCTGCACGGCCTGCGCGCCCTGCTCCGCCGCCGCCACCGACTGGCGCGCCACGTCGGCCGATTCGGTCGCCGAACGCGACACACTCGAGATCTGGGTCGCCATCTGCAGGATGGTGCTCGAGGCATCCTGGATCTCGCGCGACTGCGCATCGGCCGCGCCCAGCAGCTCGGTCGACACCGCCTGGGCGCCGCCCGATGCCTGGGTCACCTGCTCGGTGGTCTTGATGACGCGCTGCACCAGCGCGCGCAGCTCCTCGACCGTGTAGTTGACCGAGTCGGCGATCGCGCCGGTGATGTCTTCCGAGACGGTGGCGTGCACGGTCAGGTCGCCGTCCGCGACTTCCTGCAGTTCGTTCATCAGGCGCAGGATCGCGGCCTGGTTCTGGTCGTTGGTGGCCTTCGCCTCTTCTTCCTTGGCCTGGGCCAGCTGGCGCATCGCCTCGGCTTCGCGGCGGCGGGCCTCGGCGCCGCGGGTGCGGTTGCGCGAATCCTGCAGCATCACGCGGCTCAAGCTGCCGCCCATGAGCAGGGTGAACACCGAGGCGCCCACCAGCACCCAGAACCAGCTGCTGCGGGTGTTCAGTTCGTTGCGGTATTCGGTCTGGACCTGGGACAGGGTCGAACGCAGGCCTTCGTTGTCGCGCGAAATCACCTGCTCGGCGGTGCGGGCGGCGGCGAAGTTGGTCAGATTGGTCGAGAGCGGCGCCAGGCCTTCGTGCCAGGCCTTCCACAGGGTGCGCGCGGCGCCCAGGCGCTCGCGCAGGTCGACGTCGGCCACCTGGGCCGCGGCGCTCTCCAACAGGGCGCCCAGCTCGGCGCTGTCGCGCGCGATGGCCTTGGCGGTATCGCGGTGGGCGGCGCCCGGGGCGGAAAAAGCATGGGCCGCCGCCGGCAGGCGGTCGGCGATGGCCTCGAGGCGGTCGCCCGCGGCCGCGTCGCGCGGCGTGCCCGCGCGCAGGCGGTCGGCCAGGTTCTGCAGTTCCGGCGCGAGCGCGTCCAGGCGGTCGACGGCGGCGCCGAAGCCCACCAGGTGGCGCTTGTTGCCGACGATGGTGGTGGCAGCCGCGTTCGAAGCCGACCAGCCCGAGCGCGCCTTGGCGAGCAGGCCGGCCAGCTGGTCGGAAGCCGGCGGAATGGTCAGGTTGTTCGACTGGCCGCCGCGCGCCAGCAGGGTGAGCAGGCGTCCGAGTTCGGCGCGGCTGTCATCCAGTTCGGCAAAAGCGGATGCGTCGCCGCCCAGGGCGACCGGCGCGGCCTTGGCCACGCGCTGCGAGTGCGTCAGGGCGTCCGCAGCCAGCTGGCCCTGGTTCGACACCACGTCGGTGCGCGCCGCGTTCTGCCACATCGACAGGATGGTGAGCAGGATGCCGGCCACGAAGGCCGCCAGCACCAGGCGCAGCTGGCGCGACAGCGCCAGGTGGCCGATCAGCGGCAGGCGCAGGTCTTCTTCCTCCGCGCTTGCGGCCAGCGGCTTGCGCGGACGGGTGTTGCCGAGGCGGCGCGCGGCGGCTTCGGCCGAGCCGTGCACCTGGCCGTCGTCGCTCGATGGCTGCTGCGGCAGCAGGCCGCTTCCGAACTGCGTGTCGGGCGCAGACAGGATGGTGTCCTCGTCCGCGTCTTCCTTCGAGAATACGTTCATGCTGAGTTTCGAGGCGAATCCCATACCGGCTCCTGGTCCTGCGGTTCGTTATTGGTGTTCTGCTGTGTTTTTCTGGGCGACGTCGAGGAAGCGCTCTTCACGCACCAGGGCCGCCAGCGAGAGCGGCGTCCAGAGCTGGCCTTCGGCATCGGCCAGGGCGTCGCCCTCGCGCCTCATGGCGCCGGCCTGGCGCAGGCCGTAGACGCGGTCGGCCAGCAGCGCGCAATTGCAGCCCAGCGCGGGGGCGAAGGTGATCATGCGCACGGACGGGCCGGCGGGCGGCGCGCCCTCTTCGCCGAGGTAGCGCGCCAGGTCGATCACGCCGACGAGCGTGCCGCGCACATTGGCCAGGCCCAGGTACCAGGGCACGGTGAGGGGCACGCGCGCGGGCGGCACTGGGGAGACGATCTCGCCGGCCTCCAGCAAATCGAGCAGGTAGCGGGTGCTTCCCACCTGCAGGCCGAGCTGCTGGATCGGCGCGCCGCTGCCGCTCTTCGCGGCCTGCATGCGTTCGAGGAGCTGCTCCTGGTATTCGCGCAGGCGGGCGCGGCGCGCGGCGCCATCCGGCCGTGCCTGGACCTCGCTCATGCCGCGGCGGCCGGCGCTTGCGCGTCGAGTGTGGCGATGGCGCCCAGAAGCAGCGCCGGGTCGACCGGCTTGATCAGGTAGTCGCGCGCGCCCTGGCGCATGCCCCAGATGCGGTCGGTCTCTTGGTTCTTGCTGCTGCAGATGATGACGGGGATGCTCGACAGTTCCGGATCGCGCGCGATCGCGCGGGTCACCTGGAAGCCGTTCGCGCCGGGCATGACCACGTCCATCAGGATGAGTTGCGGGCGCTCGGCGCGGATCTTGTCGATCGCCTCTTCGCCGTTGACGGCGGTGCTGACGGCATAGCCGGCCCGCGCCAGGATGTCGGTGAGATAAAAGCGCTCGGTCGGGGAATCGTCGACGATCAGGATCTTGTGTATGGCCACGTTGGGCTCCGGTGTTCGATATTGAGTATGCGGGGTCAGGCCTTGCCGGCGGTGTGCTCGCGCACCGCGGCCAGCAGGCTGTCCTTGGAAAACGGTTTGGTGAGATAGGCCGAGGCGCCGACCATCGCGCCGCGCGCACGGTCGAACAGGCCATCCTTGGACGACAGCATCAGCACTGGCGTCGCGTGGAAGCGCGCGCTTTTCTTGATCAGGGCACAGGTCTGGTAACCGTCCAGGCGCGGCATCAGGATGTCGCAGAACACCAGCGCGGGGTGGTGGTCGTTGATCTTGGCGAGCGCATCGAAGCCGTCGTCGGCCAGCACCACCTGGTAACCTGCTTGCGTCAGGAAGATTTCGGCGGAACGGCGGATCGTGCTGCTGTCGTCGATCACCATGATGGTCAGACCCGTCGATTGCGGCGATATCGTCATTTTCGTTTCACTTCAGCATGAAACGCCACGATAGCACAGGGGATTTGCCTTGTGCGGAAAGTGTTGCAGCAAGTCAACTTTTACGTAGCATCCTGCAAACCTACTTGGTTTAAATGCAAGGCAATTGTCGATATTTCTTGTCTTTAATGTAGGGTGTTCGGCTTCGCCGAACGCGCGTTCAGCTCCAGCATGAGTCGCGACTGCGCTTCCGGGAGTCGAACGCGCGGACGGCAGAGCCGTCCACCCTACATCAGATAGCCGTCATCTCGAAATCGTCCTTGCGGGCGCCGCATTCCGGGCAGGTCCAGTTCATCGGGACGTCCGCCCAGCGGGTGCCGGGGGCGATGCCGTCGTCCGGCGCGCCTGCGGCCTCGTCATAGACCCAGCCGCAGATCAGGCACATCCAGGTCTGGAATGGGGCCGTCGAATCAGTGCTCACGATATGCTTCCTTGTATCTAGTAGAATGGAGAGTCGCGTATCTTAATGCAGCAGCCGTGCAAAACCAACCGTTACCCCTCATCCTGACATTTGGCGTGTCCGACCCGGTCGGCGCGCTTGGCGTGCAGGCCGACCTGGCGGCCTTCGCCGCGCACGGATGCCACGGCCTGTCGGTGGTTGCCGGCATCCTGGTGGCCGACAGCGCCAAGGTCGAAAACCTGCACGAAGTCGACAGCGACTGGATGGCCGACCAGGCCAGGGTCCTGCTCGAGGACATGCCGGTGGCCGCCTTCAAGGTCGGCGCCGTCGCCAATGTGCTTCAGCTGGCCGCGATCGCCGAAATCGTCTCCGACTACCCGGACGCGCCGCTCATCCTCGACCCTTTCCTGACCGCCCTGCCCGACTCGGGCCTGGCCGACGAGGAGATGCTGTCGGCGATCCGCTCCATCCTCGCGCCCCAGACCACGGTGCTGATGTTGTCGCAGTCGGAACTGGGCCGCATGGCCGAGACCTGGCGCGATGTCGGGAGCAACCTCGGGACCGAAGGCTCGCTGCTGGAAGACGTGGCGGAACTGACCAATGCCGGCTGCCAGTACGTGCTCGTCACCGGCACCCGCGATGAACAGGGCGGCTGTTCGAATACCCTGTTCGACGCCGACGGTGTGGTCGCGAAGGTCGAATGGAAGCATCTGCCGGGGCCGTTCGTCGGCGCCGGCAACACCTATTCGGCCGCCTTCACGGCCCTGATGGCCTGCGGCATGGAAGCGCCCCAGGCGCTGTTCTCGGCCCAGGACTACACCAACGGCGCCCTCGAACACGCCCAGCGCTTCGGCATGGGCAAATTCATTCCCAATAAATTCTACCGGGGCTAAGCAGGCCCACAAGACCATGACTGAACACCGACCTTCCATGTCAAAGAACGACCAGCTGTTCGCCCGCGCCCAGCAGACCACGCCGGGTGGCGTGAACTCGCCGGTGCGCGCCTTCCGCTCGGTGGGCGGCACTCCGCGCTTCATCACCCGCGCCGAAGGCCCTTACTTCTGGGATGCGGACGGCAAGCGCTACATCGACTACATCGGTTCCTGGGGCCCGGCCATCGTCGGCCATGCCCACCCGAAGGTGATCAAGGCGGTGCAGGATGCCGCCGCCAACGGCCTGTCCTTCGGCGCGCCGACCGAGGGCGAGATCGAGATGGCCGAAGAGATCTGCCGCCTGGTGCCGTCGATCGAGCAGGTGCGCCTGGTCTCCTCGGGCACGGAAGCGACCATGAGCGCCCTGCGCCTGGCGCGCGGCGCCACCGGCCGCGACAAGATCGTCAAGTTCGAAGGCTGCTACCACGGCCACGCCGACTCCCTGCTGGTGAAAGCCGGCAGCGGCCTGCTCACCTTCGGCAACCCGACCTCGGCCGGCGTGCCGGAAGACTTCGTCAAGCACACCCTGGTCCTGGACTACAACAACGTCCCGCAGCTGGAAGACGCCTTTGCCTCGATGGGCGACACCATCGCCTGCGTGATCGTGGAGCCGGTGGCCGGCAATATGAACCTGATCCGCGCGACGCCGGAATTCCTGACCCGCATGCGCGAACTCTGTACCGAGCACGGCGCCGTCCTGATCTTCGACGAGGTGATGTGCGGCTTCCGCGTCGGCCTGGGCGGGGCGCAGGGAATGTACGGCATCACGCCCGACCTGACCGCGCTGGGCAAGGTGATCGGCGGCGGCCTGCCGGTGGCGGCCTTCGGCGGCCGTGCGGAACTGATGCAGAAGATGGCGCCGATCGGCCCGGTCTACCAGGCCGGCACCCTGTCGGGCAACCCGGTGGCGGTGGCCGCGGGCATGACCACCCTGAAGCTGATCCAGGAGCCGGGCTTCTACGAGAAGCTGGGCGCAGCCGCCGAGCGCCTGGTCAAGGGCCTCATTGAGGCGGCGCAGGAAGCGGACATTCCCTTCTGCGGTGATGCGGTGGGCGGCATGTTCGGCTTCTACTTCAGCCACAACATCCCCTCGACCTATGGCCAGATGATGGCCGGCGACAAGGAGCGCTTCAACCGCTTCTTCCACGGCATGCTGGACGAGGGTGTGTATTTTGCTCCCGCCATGTTCGAGGCGGGCTTCGTCTCGGCCCAGCATACCGACGCCGTCATCGACGAGACCATCGAAGCGGCGCGCCGGGTGTTCAAGCGCATCGGCTGAGCATCATTGGACAGGAAAACGCCCGGTGAAATATTCTTTCACCGGGCGCATCAATTTGAAATATTCTTTCAGCGTAGCCAGCCGCGGCGCCGGAAGTACCACAGCGGCGCGATGCCGCAGGTGACCATCAGGCCCAGCGCGAAGGGGTAGCCGAAGGTCCAGTCAATCTCGGGCAGGATGCGGAAGTTCATGCCGTAGATGCTCGCGATGAGGGTCGGCGGCAGGAAGGCGACCGAGGCCACCGAGAAGATCTTGATGATCTTGTTCTGGTTGATGTTGATGAAGCCGACGGTGGCGTCCATCAGGAAGTTCACCTTGTCGAACAGGAAGGAGGTGTGGCCGTCCAGCGATTCGATGTCGCGCAGGATCTGGCGCGCTTCCTCGAACTGGTCGCTGTTCAATAGCCGGCCGCGCATCAGGAAGCTGACCGCGCGGCGCGTGTCCATCATGTTGCGGCGGATCCGTCCGTTCAAGTCTTCCTCGTGCGCGATCGCGTTCAGCGCGGCGGCCGCATCCTGGTCGGTGAATTCCTTCTGCAGCACGCGGGTCGAGACTTCTTCCAGCGCCTCGTAGATGCCCTCGAGCGCGTCCGCCGAATACTCGGCGTCGGTCGCGTAGAGGTCGAGCAGCACGTCCATATAGTCTTCGATCGAGCCGGGACGCGAGCGGGCGCGCAGGCGCACCAGGCGGAACACCGGGAGGTCGTCGTTATGGACCGAGAACAGGATTTTGCCGGACAGGATGAAGGCGACGGTGACCACGCGCGAGGGGCCGTCCTCTTCTTCCAGCAGGAAGTCGGTGCGCAGGTGCAGGTCGCCGTTCTCGGCTTCGTAGTAGCGGGCCGACGCTTCGATGTCCGAGACTTCGTCCTCGCCCGGCAGGGTCACGCCATAGGTCGTCTTGACCAGGATGCGCTCTTCGTCGGTGGGCTCGTTCAGGTCGACCCAGACCGGCGTCACGTTCTCCAGGTCCTCGCGCGACTCGACGCTGACCTGGTTCAGGCGGCCATTCTGTAGGACAAATACGTTGATCATGCGCTGTTTCTCGGCCGGGATTCGAAAATTTCCGCAAGTGTAACCGACCGGCAGCGCAAGCGGCCACCCCGTACCGACAATTTCGTGCGTTTGCCCCTATGGCAGGTCGGCGAAGCGCATCCGGCGCTGGATCAGGGCGGTGCGGCGCACCAGGTAGTTGGTGGCGCGGTGCTTGTCGTAGTAGCGGGGATTGGGCAGCATCACCGCCAGGCGCGCCGCCTGCTGGGCATTCAGGTTGGCCGCCGAGGTGCGGTAATAGTGGCGCGCCGCCGCTTCGGCGCCGAACACGCCGCGCCCGTATTCGACCACGTTCAGATACACCTCGAGGATGCGGCGCTTGGACATCACGGTTTCCAGCATGAAGGCGATGATCATCTCCTGCCCCTTGCGCAGGTAGCTGCGCGAGCCGGACAGGAAGAGGTTCTTGGCCAGCTGCTGGGTGATGGTCGAACCGCCGCCGACCACCTTGCTGCGCTTGTTGTTGCGCTCGTAGGCCTTTTCCAGCGCTTCCCAGTCGACGCCGCCATGTTCGGCGAAACGCGAATCCTCCGAGGCCACCACGGCGCGCTTGAGGTTCACCGAAATGCGTTCGTAGGGCACCCACTCGTGCTTGAGCTGGGCCTTGGGATTCTTTTCGCGCAGTTCCGAGAGCTGCTGGCGCATGAAGCTGGTCGACCCCGGATTGAACACCGAATACCAGCAGACCATGACGAAGAAGTAGAGCTGGACCAGCAGCACCAGCAGGATGGGCCCGAGTATCAGCCACTTGAGCCAGCGGCGCGCGCCCTTCTTCCCCGCCGTTTTGGTGCTGGACATGCTGATGGTCGCTGTGCTCATGGTCGCATCTTCTTCATGACGGTTGCCGTCTCCGGACGCACGCCGCGCCAGATGGCGAAGGCCTCGGCGGCCTGCTCGACCAGCATGCCGAGGCCGTCGCGCACGGTGGCGCCGTGGCGGGTGGCGAAGTCCATGAAGACGGTGGGTTGGTTTCCGTACATCATATCCAGGGCGAGGGTGTCCGGACCGAATACGGTGGGGGCCACCGGCGGCAGGTCGCCGGCGATGCTGCTGGAGGTGGCGTTGATGACGATGTCGAAGCTGCCGTCGACCTCCCCGAAGCCGCTGGCCGTGATCGGAACGCCGTGGCCGCTGAAATCGCGGGCCAGCGCTTCGGCGGTGGCGACGGTGCGGTTGGCGATGACGATTTCGCGCGGACCTTGCCCGACGAGCGGCAGCAGCGCCCCGCGCGCGGCGCCGCCGGCGCCGAGCAGCAGCACGCGCTTGTCCTCGATGGCCACACCCGCATTGCGGGTGATGTCGGCCACCAGGCCGGGGCCGTCGGTGTTGTCGCCGACGATCTCGCCGTTCGCGAAGATCAGCGTGTTGACGGCGCCGGCCGCGCGCGCCCGCTCTTCCAGGCGGGTGCAGACGCGCGCCGCCTCGATCTTGAACGGCAGCGTGACGTTGGCGCCGCGGTAGCCCTCCGCCACCAGGCGGTGGACGGTCGCCTCGAAACCATCGAGCGGCGCGAGGCAGCGTTCATACACCAGGTCCTGGCCGGTCTGCGCCGCATAGACCGGATGGATCTCGGGCGACTTGCTGTGGGCGATCGGGTTGCCGATCACGCAGTATTTATCGGTCATCTCCTTAGTTGCCTCCCAATTCGGCCTGCATCTTCTCTTCGCGCGTGAAGCGGAAGCGCGTGATCACTTCCCACAAGTCGTCCTTGCCGCGCGTGCGCATATTCGCCGGGAAGGCGCCGAAGGGCGCGGCCTGGCGCACGATGCGCAGGGCCGCCGCATCCAGCGCCGGGTTGCCCGAGCTGCGTTCGACGCGCGGGCCGCCGTCCTTCGTATAGATGCTGCCGTCCTGGAAGATCGGGATGTAGACCACCAGCTCGCCGTAGAGCTTTTTGCCGTTCTGCTGGGGGAAGTTGAGCGTGCCGATTTCCTCGATCCGCTTCTGCATCTCCTTATAGTAGAGCGCGTAGCCGACCTGGCGGGTGCTGGGCGTGATCTGGGTGCGCTTGGGACGCTTGTTCTGGTCCTCGATGCGCTCGATGACCTCCGCCGCGGCGCGCGAGATGGCGCGGCTGGTGTCGAAAGCGTCGTTGCCGGTGCGGGTGGGGTCGGGCTTGTCCTGCTCCGTTTTTGGCGGGGCGGTGAAGGTGGATTTCTGCACGCGGGTCAGGACGTTCTGCTGTTGCTGTTCGAGGTCGGCGATGCGGCGCTGCAGGGCCTTGATGCTTTCGCCGTTCTCGATTTTCCGCAGGTCGGGCAGCGGGGAACGGGAGCGGCCGGCATCCGCCGTGCCGCCGCCTTCCAGGTTGGCCTGGGCCAGCGCGTCGGCCTTGGTGGGCGCGTTCGCGTGCTTGGCGTTCACCAGGATGACTTCGAGCCCCGGATCGGCGGGCTGCTGCCGGAACGCGTCCGGCGCGGCGAAACGCACCGCCAGCAGGCCTGCGTGCGCGAGCACGGAGACGCCGAGGGCGATGATCAGGGGGCGGTTGTTCTGCAAATACGTCACTGCGCTGAGGGTGCCCGGACGGGCTTGGAAATCAGGATTGGGCATTCTAACCTGCAACTGCGGGTGCAGGGAGATTGCGGAGCGTGCATGCCACAGACAGGAAAAATGTCGTCCATCGATATTGAATAGTTGACAGCAATCAATAGCTTTTTACTGTATTGCCGCAGCATTTCAGTTTTGACTGGTGGAGCTGCCCATGCCCTTGACTTCGCTGCAACTGTCGCCAGAAACCCTGAGCGACGCCAACCGCCCGCTCCGTCTGCGCCTTGCGGGAGAACAGGAGGTGCTTGCCAACCTTCTGCTTGTCCAGCAGGTTACAGGGCAAGCCACGATCTGTGGCGGATTCGAGTATCGGCTGTTCTGCGTCGCCAGCCAGGCCGGCTTGCCGCTCAAGATGTTCAACGCGATGGCGGCGGAGTTGCAGTTCGTCACCGACCGCGGCGGGCTGCATTCGGTCTGCGGCATCGTCGCCCACGCGGCCGAAGGCGAGAGCGACGGCGGCCTGGCCACCTATCAACTGGTCATCCGCGATGCGCTGGCCCTGCTGGAGGCGCGCACCAATACACGGGTGTTTCGCGATGCCAGCGAAATCGACATCACGCGCGTCCTGCTGCGCGAATGCTTGCAGCATAACCCGGTACTGGCGCGCGCATTCGATTTTCGCCTCCAGACAAGGGAGAGTTACCCGCGCCGCGGGTTCACGATGCAAAGCAACGAATCCGATGCCGCCTTCCTGCGTCGTTTGTGGAAAAGACGCGGCCTGGCCTGGTTCTTCGAAGCTGGCGACCCCGTGGGGGACGGCATGGTGCGCGGTCACCGGCTGGTGCTGTTCGACGATCCTCGTACGCTGGGGCAGTGCAGCGCGGGCACGGTCCGCTATCACCGGGATGACGGGACCGAGGAACGGGACAGCATCACCGCATGGCATGCGCTGCGCTCGCTCGGTTGCGGACAGGTCACGCGTCACAGCTGGGACTACAAGCAGTCCGCGGCGCTCGACCTCACGGTGCCTGGCCGCTACGACCAGGGAGCGCTGGGCAACCGCTTTGCCGCCAGCCTGGACGACTATATGGCCCTCGCCCCCCATGCCGGCGACAGCGCCGGCGATTTCCGCGACCTGGCGACCCTGCGCATGGAGCACCATGAATACGCTTCCAAGATGTTCGAAGCGGAGAGCGGTGTGCGCGACCTGTGCGTCGGCCAATGGATCGCCATCGAAGGCCACGCCGAAGTCGATACGCACCCCCATGACGAACGCGAGTTCGTGCTGACCGGGTTGCACGTCGAAGCCGAAAACAACCTGCCGAAGACCCTGAACGACCGGATCGCGCGCCTGTTCGCGCTGAACCGCTGGCACTCGCCGAATGAAGGCTCCGAAAATACGCGCACCGAGAGGCGTGGGCGATACGCGAACCGCTTCAGCTGCGTGCGGCGCGGCATTCCCATCGTGCCGGCATTCGACCCGCGCGTCGACCTTCCTCAGGTGCGGCTGCAAAGCGTGATCGTGGTCGCCCCAAAGGACGAGGAGGTGCATTGCGACCAGCATGGCCGGGTCAAGGTGCGCTTCCCGGCCTGCCGCCCGGACGACCACGCACACGCCCAGGGCGCAGGGGCGTCGGGCAGCGATACCGACTCGGCCTGGATACGGGTGGCGAGCTCCTGGGCCGGCGACCATTGCGGCGCGATCTCGCTGCCCCGCGCCGGCGACGAATGCCTGGTGGACTTCCTCGGGGGCGACCCGGACAAGCCGATCATCATCGGCCGCGTACACGGGGCGCGCACACCGCCGCCGGACTTTACGCACCAGGGCGCGCTGCCGGGCAACCGCTTCCTGTCGGGGATCAAGAGCCGCGAAATCGGCGGACGCCGCTACAACCAGCTGCGCATGGACGACACGCCGTCCCAGATCAGCGTCCAGCTGGCGAGCGAGCATGGCCATAGCCAGCTCAATCTCGGCGAGCTGCGCCATGTGCGGCGTGACGGCAAGGCCACGCCTCGCGGCGAAGGTGCGGAACTGCGCAGCGACGAACACGTGGCCGTGCGCGCGGCCAAGGGCATCCTGCTCAGCGCATGGAAACGCCTGAATGCCGTCGGCAACCAGCTGGCCCGCGCGGAATTCCTGTCCCTGATGGCGCAATGCCTGGAGCAATGCCAGAACCTCGGCACGTACGCGGCCGAGCACCAGGCAATGGCGCTCGACGCCGAACCACTCGGGCAGCTAAAGGAGCAACTGGACGGATGGGAGAACGGCAGCAATGTCGCCCCCGATGGCAAGGACGGCGGCGCCGCCCTCATCGGCCTGAGTGCGCCGGAAGGCATCAGCTTCGCCACGCCCAAGGCCCTGATCAGCTATGCCGGCAGCAATCTCGACAGCGTGGCCCAGCAGCACCTCCAGCTCACCGCCGGCCAGCGCTTCAACCTGAACGCCGGACAGGGCGTCTCCATGTTCGCGCACACCGGGGGCATCAAGGCCATCGCCCACCAGGGCAAATTCCTGCTCCAGAGCCAGCACGACGACACCGAACTCAACTCCGCGAAGAACGTCAGGATCACGGCCACGGACGGCAAGGTCGTCGTGATGGCGAAGGAGATCCAGTTCATCGCCGAGGACGGGTCCTTCGTCAAGATCGGCGGCGGCATCACGCTCGGCACCGAAGGCGACATCAAGCACCACGGCGCCAACTTTCCTTTCGATGGCCCGGCCACGATGGCGACCAAGCTGCCCGTCTTCGACAAGGGCGGGGCCGACCAGAAATTCGTACTGAAGTACGGCGCGCACGGCGACGACCCGGTAGCCGCCGCCAACCGCCGCTACGAAATCGCACTGAGCGACGGCAGCACCTTGACGGGAACCAGCGACGCTGCCGGGAAAACCGACTTGCTGGAACGCGATGCGATGCACATCGCACGCATCCGCATCCTGAGCGACGAATCCTGAGGAGACTTCCATGCCTTATCCGCGAGAGGCCAGCTGCATCGGAAAGGACGCCAGCGTGCTGCAATGCGGCCGCAAGTCGGACAAGACCGTCGACGTGCGGCCCGATCTTCCCTGCAATGTGATCGTCATCCACGGCGTCAACGACGTTGGCACCGGGTTCGGCGCGGTCGAGGAAGGGCTGTGCGCCGGGCTCGATGTTCGCCTGCAAGGCGCGCCGGGGCGCTTCGTTCCGGGCAGCTACCGCATGCCGACCGCGGCGGACAAGAACGTCGTCGAACCGGATCCGGATGCGGTGTTCTTCAAGCGCAGCATCGCGGAAGCGACGCATAGTCCAGTGATTCCGTTTTACTGGGGCTATCGCGAACTGCGCAGCGAAGCCGGAACGAAGAACGGGCAACGCATCGACCGCTTCGGCAACCGCCTCGACAAGGACCTCTCGAAAGGAGGCGGCCCCTTCGCCAACGCCACCAGCACCCTGCCGGACATGTGGAACCGCGGTATCTGCGCGCCGGCGGACGTGGGCGGCGACCCGATACGTCCGGTGTACAGCGCCCCCGGCCGCATGTACATGGTGCTGGCCGCCAAACGGCTGGCCGCCCTGGTCGCCATGATCCGCGACTACGATGCTAACGAGGTGGTCAACATCGTCGCCCACAGCCAGGGCTGCCTGGTCAGCCTGCTGGCCCAGGCCTTCCTGCTTGACGAGGGCAAGCGCCCGGCCGATACCCTCGTCCTGACCCATCCGCCCTACAGCCTGGAAGAAGATGCCGGCGTCCTGGTCGGCATCGCGGAGACCGTCAAGAGCGGCTCCGACCGCGCGATGGAAGGGCATTATGCGCCGCTCAGGTCCCGCCAGACCTTCGATGCGCGCCTGCGCACGCTGGCTAACATCGTGCAGGGCGTCGCCGCGCGCAAGCACACGGCTCCCGCCTTCACTGCCTTATCCGACCATGCGAAACACCACGGCATGGTAGGTGCGAAGTGGAGCGCCGGCGCCGACCGCGACAACCGCGGCAAGGTCTACCTCTACTTCTGCCCCGAGGACATGACGGTGGCGCTGGACAATATGAAAGGGATCGGCTGGCAAGGCGTACCCGATTTTATGAGTGGTCAAGCGGTGCCGAAGGACGGGAGCACCCGGGTGCGCGGCGGCTGGGGCAACTCGACCAGACGGGTCGCCACCGAACGGCAAGAGCGCAAGCCGCTGGCGGAACTCGGGCGCGGCTTCTTCCAGCGGGTCTTCACTGCCAAGCAACGCAACGGCCGTGCGGTCCTTGTCGGGCAACCTCCCCACGACTTCGCCCTGCGCATCGAAGGCGAGGATGACCATGCGCACGTGGCGGACGCCAACCGAACCTTGCGCACGCATCACCCTGAGGCCGCACAACCGGCCAAGACGGGCATGCTGGACTTCATGAAGTCTGCAACGGACAAGCGCGAGGGCATGCGCACGATCAACGGCGAAGCCTTAGGTACGCCAGTGCCGGCGGACCTGCGCGGCAGTGGCCAGATCGATCCGAAGAATATCCCGAAGGGTTCGAAGCAGGCCAAGGTAGCCGCCAAGGACCAGGGCCCGTGCGAAGAGGTCGATCCGATCGACGCGGCAATCGCCGTCACCAGCGGCAAAGGGCTCGATTCCAGGTACGAGGAGGTTCCTGACCCGTCCGGCGCGCCGCGCAAACCGGAGCAGTTCGAGGTGCTTTCGCCGGCAGACTGCAAGCGCATCGAGGAGCGCTACAACGGCGACCGCAAGCTCGACAAGGACGGTGAGAATGCACGATGCCGGGTACTGGGCGCGACACGCCAGACCAACGGCAAGGTCATAGCCCATATCCAGGAAAGTCCGAATGAAGCGCGCAGACGCTGGCAGAACGAAGTCAGCCCGAAATCATTTCACGGATCGATCTTCGGCAGCGTGAAGAATCACCGGAATGTAACGGCATATGACCTGGCGATCGGCGGCGGGCTGGCGTCAAGCGATCCGGCGTTTTATGCGTACCTGTGCGCGGTGGCGGACTGGCGGCTGCAGTCCGACGAAAAAGCTGAAAAGCGGTCATCTGTCTTGCGTTGGGAACGGTTTGAAAAGCTTCATGGCGTCTACTGGTCGGCTGAATCTGCGGAGCGCAAGGAGCTCATCAAGGCGAACTCGATCTATTACAGCTCCGGGAATCTGCCGTCCTGCGTGCCTGCACTACATGTCGGGCTGCCGAAGCTCGTCATTTGCGAAACCGTGGCCGGAGACCGCGTCATGGCCAATCCATCTGGAACGCAGAGTGGAAAAAAGGAGAAACAATGATAAGCAAAGAAGTGCGTAGTCAGCCCAGGCCAGTCGCATACCTCATCAGCGTCGGCCTTACGCTTGCGGTCCTCATTCCGATCTGGACCGTATTTGTAATGACGGTCATCGAGCCAAAAAGTTTAACAATGGAGGAGCAGACAATGGGCAATCGCATCTTCTGGTGGGTGCTTGGGCCGGTCGTGCTGGTGGCAACGCTTTTTGGTACGCACTGGACGAAGACGTCAAAAAGCGGAGGTCCAGCACAGAACGGTGAAGCGCTGCAGCCCGCAGGTCTGAGTGAACAGCAGAAGCGCGAATACGTCCTGGAAGTAATCGGACTCGGTGTCACCCTGGACAAGTATCGACAGGGCAAACTCTGGGAAGCGCTGCAGGCCGGAAATTCTCATTCCACAATCCGCGAGCAAGATCCCAACAAATATCCATGGAGTGCGCTGGACAAGGATGGAATGAGTGGCGGACGTGGTGGCGATACTCTTGAGAACGGGGCGTCGTTCACGCCCATGTATTTCGCGGTGCCAGTATTCAACGCAGAATCAGAGGCACACAATGAAGGACGTGCTGATACCCCCCAAAGCCCTACGCCTGGCCTGGCCGGCGGCGCGATCGGAGCGGGCATGGCCTGGCACCTGTTCGTAGTAGGCCCACGCCGCTTCGGCGAGCGGCCCGACCGCATCCTTGAGGACGTGTTCGCCTTTTTCGACGCCCACCCCGACGTGCCCTACATCGTGTTGAACTCGGAAGACAGTCTTGGCACGCGCGACAGCAATAGCCCTCCGAATTCGCCATCCCTGCTAAGGAATGGCAACTATGTCACGGAAAGACCGGACGCATCTGCCCTCTTCGTGCTGGCACGGCGCGAGCGCGTCGATCCGGTGCGGCCTTTCGTGTGGGACGATCCGGACAATGAGTTCGTGCAAAAGGAATTTCGCTGGATGTACTGCCAGCTACTGTTCGCGGTTCCCAATTCGATCCGCAAACACGCTCTGCAAACCCCGGCCCAGGTCGGCGCCGACATGACGCACCAGCAGCTATATGGAGAGCTCGAGCGCCAGCCTCTCATCAGCGAATGGCTCGAAGCCGCCGCCGCCTTCACCCAGCGCCCCGACCTGCGCGGCACCGGCGTCAGCGGCATGCTGGCCACGGTCAATCCGTTCAAACACTACCCGCCCAAGGACTGGAAACCGACGCCCTGGTTCCCGATTCCCTGGAACCGCGAGCAGCTCGAGACTTTCGACAGCCTCCCTACGCTTGGCTACCTGCACCGTCCGGTCTTCGTGAAATTTACCGACGAACATGGCAAGCCGGTGACCCGGCGTGCCGAGCGGCAAAAGCTGCTGCAGGCCGGCTGGCAAGCCGCGCTCCAGAACCTGCCCGAAGCCCGGCGCAAGGATGGCGCGGCGCGCGTGGTCGTCGCCACCGGCGGCAAGGCCGCTCAACTAATCGCCCTGCACGGCGTACTCGATGCCCAGGCTGCGGCTGGCGGTCCCGAGATCGACAGCAGCAAGTCGAGCCAGTTCATCGATACCGACAAGCGCCTGGGCGATACCGGCGCCGCTACCTTATTCGTGCAGATGGCGATTGGTGTGATGGGTAGTTACCGGGACGGCGGCGTGAGTGCCGCCGTCAATCTGCGCGGCGAAGACGAGGCCAGCATTGTCCTGATCAGTCCGCCCACGGACGAGCAGAGAAAAAGCCAGAGGCATCCGCGCGGCGGCGACGTGTTCGCGCATCGCGGCACGCCGGCGATCGATCCCGGCAGCTATCGGTAGAACCCGTCCTCGAGCGGCACCAGCGACGCCGCCGGCAAAGCCGACTTGCTGGAACGCGATGCGGCATCCGCATCCTGAGCGACGAATCCTGAGGAGACTCCATGCGCTATCCACGACAGGCCAGCTGCATCGGAAACGACACCAGTGTGCTGCAGTGCGGCCGCAAGTTCGACAAGACCGTCGACGTGCGGCCCGACCTTCCCTGCAACGTCATTGTCATCCACGGCGTCAACGACGTCGGGACCAGTTTCAATGCGGTCGAGGAAGGACTGTGCGGCGGCCTCGATCATCGCCTGCATGGCAAACCAGGACGCTTCGTGCCGGGAAGCTACCGCATGCCGACCGCGGCGGACAAGAACGTCGTCGAACCGGATCCGGATGCGGTGTTCTTCAAACGCAGCATTCAGGAGGCGACCCACAGCCCGGTAATCCCGTTCTACTGGGGCTACCGGGAAGAGTTCAACAAGGCAGGGACGAAGAACGGGCAGCGTATCGACCGCTACGGCAACCGGCTCGACAAGGACCTGTCGAAAGGCGGCGGTCCCTTTGCCAACGCCACCAGCACCCTGCCGGACATGTGGAACCGGGGCATCTGTTCGCCGGTGGATATCGGCGGCGATCCGGTTCGCCCTGTCTACAGTGCGCCCGGCCGCATGTACATGGTGCTTGCCGCCAAGCGCCTGGCCGCCCTGGTCGCCATGATCCGCGACTACGACGCCAATGAGGCTGTCAACATCGTCGCCCATAGCCAGGGCTGCCTGGTCAGCCTTCTTGCCCAGGCCTTCCTGCTCGATGAGGGCAAGCGCCCAGCCGACACCCTGATACTGACCCATCCCCCTTATAGCCTGGAAGAGCATGCCGCCCTCTTGGGCATAGCGGAAACCGTCAAGAGCGGCAGCGACCGCGCCATGGAAGGCCAGTATGCCTCGCTCAAGTCGCGCCAGACCTTCGATGCGCGCCTGCGTACGCTGGCGAACATCGTGCAGGGTGTCGCCGCACGCAAGCATACGACGCCCGCCTTCACCGCGTTATCCGATCACGCGAAGCACCATGGCATGGTCGGCGCGAAGTGGAGCGCGGGAGCCGACCGCGACAACCGTGGCAAGGTTTATCTCTACTTCTGTCCCGAGGACATGACGGTGGCGCTGGACAATATGAAAGGGATCGGCTGGCAAGGCGTGCCAGACTTCATGCGCGGCAGTGCGGTGCCAAAGGACGGGCACAGCCAGGTGCATGGCGGCTGGGGCAACTCGACCAGGCAGGTCGCCACCGAACAGCAGGAGCGCAAGCCGCTGGCCGAACTGGGTCGAGGCTTTTTCCAGCGGGTGTTCACCGCCAAGCAGCGCTACGATCCGGTCAGAAAGGCCGTTGCCCCGGTGCTGGTCGGACAGGCGCCTCATGAATTCGCCCTGCGCCTCGAGGACGAAGACGACCACGCGCACGTGGCGGACGCCAACCGGACTGCGCGCACGCACCACCCGGAGGTGGCGTGGCCCGCGAAGCCTGGCATGCTGGATTTCATGAAGTCCGAGGCGGACAAGCGCGAAGGCCTGCGTACGATCAACGGCGAACCCCTACGCACGCCGGTACCGGCGGATCTGCGCGGCAGCGGCCAGATCGATCCAAAGAATATCCCAAAGGGCTCGAAGCAGGCCAAGGTGTCGGCCGAGGACCAGGGGCCGTGCGAAGAGATCGATCCGATCGACGCCGCGATCGCCATCACCAGTGGCAAGGGGCTTGATTCCCGGTACGAAGAGGTACCCGACCCGTCCGGTGCACCGCGCTACCCGGAACAGTTCGAGGTGCTGCCGCCGGCGGAATGCAAGCGCATTGAAGAACGCTACAACCGTGAACGCAAGCTCGACAAGGACGGCGATAACGCACGATGCCGGGTACTCGGCGCCACGCGCCAGACCAATGGCAAGGTCATGGCCCAGATCCAGGAAAGCCCGAACGAGGCGCGCCGGCGCTGGCAGAACGAAGTCAGCCCGAAGTCCTTTCACGGCTCCATCTTTGGCAGCGTGAAGAATCATCGGAACGTGACGGCCTATGACCTGTCCATCGGCGGAGGGAGAGCGTCGAGCGATCCGGCGTTCTACGCCTATCTGTGCGCGGTGGCGGATTGGCGGCTGCAAACCGACAAAAAGTCCGAGAGGCGATCTTCTATTATGCGCTGGGATGAATTCGTCGAAAAGTTCAACATATATTGGGCCGCCGAACCGGCCGAGCGCCGGGAGCTAATCATGGGCAACGCCGCCTACTATGGGTCCGGCATTCTGCCGACCTGCGTGCCTGCCCTGCATTTAGGCTTGCCAAAGCTTGTCGTCTGCGAAACGGTGGCAGGGAATCGGATTGCTGTCAGTCGACCGGCGACGCAAGGAGTAAAAAGGGAGGCGCGATGAGGACCACGGAGTTGACCCGTAGAGTTAAGACATGGAAATACCTCAGCGGCGCTATTTTGGCGCTTTTTATCTTAATCCCGATCTGGACTGCTTTCGTAATGACTGTCATCGAGCCGGCAAGCTTAACTCTAAGGGAGCAGACGATGGGAAATCGAATTCTATGGTGGGTGCTGGGACCGGTTGTGCTGGTAGTAACACTGTTCGGCGTATATTGGGTGAAGATGTCGAAAGGCGAGAGTCCGGCGCAGCGTAATGAGACGCTCCAGGCCCAAGCAGCAAACCTGAGCGAACAGCAAAAGCGCGAATACGTACTCGAAATCATCGGACTTGGTGTCACACTAGACAAGTACCGCCAGGGCAAGCTGTGGGAAGCGCTGCAGGCCGGCAATCCACATGTCACGATTCGCGAGCAGGACCCTAAAAAGTACCCATGGAGTGAGAGTGACAAGGGTGGACTGAGCGGCGAACGCGGCGGCGATGCGCTCGAAAACGGGGCTTCGTTCACACCCATGTATTTCGCGATCCCCGTTTTCAACGCCGAGCCCGAGGCGCACAATGAAGGCCGCGCCGATACTCCCGAAAGCCCTACCCCTGGCCTCGCGGGCGGTGCGATCGGCGCCGGCATGGCCTGGCACCTGTTCGTAGTGGGCCCACGCCGCTTTGGTGAGCAGCCCGATCGCATCCTCGAGGACGTGTTCGATTTTTTCGATGCGAACCCAGACGTGCCCTACATCGTGTTGAATTCGGAAGATAGTCTTGGTACGCGCGACAGCAATCGGCCGCCAGGTACGCCGCGCCTGCTCAAGGACGGCAACTACGTGACCGAAAAACCGGATGCCTCCGCTCTCTTCGTGCTGGCCCGTCGCGAGCGCGTCGACCCGGTGCGGCCCTTCGTGTGGGACGATCCGGAAAACGATTTCGTACAGAATGAGTTCCGCTGGATGTACGGCAACATGAGGGCGTCTGTTCCGAATTGGATGCGCAAGCAAGCCTTGCAGACGCCGACACAAATCGGGGCCGACATGACTCGGCAGGAACTGTACAACCCCCACGGCGAGCGCCAGCCCCTGATCAGCGAATGGCTCGAAGCCGCCGCCGCTTTTACCCAGCGCCCCGATCTGCGCGGCACCGGCGTCAGCGGCATGCTGGCCACGGTCAATCCGTTCAAACACTACCCGCCAAAGGACTGGAAGCCGACTCCCTGGTTCCCGATTCCCTGGAACCGCGAGCAGCTCGAGACCTTCGACCGCCTCCCTACGCTTGGCTACCTGCACCGTCCGGTCTTCGTGAAATTTACCGACGAATATGGCAAGCCGGTGACCCGGCGTGCCGAGCGGCAAAAGCTGCTGCAGGCCGGCTGGCAAGCCGCGCTCCAGAACCTGCCCGAAGCCCGGCGCAAGGATGGCGCGGCGCGCGTGGTCGTCGCCACCGGCGGCAAGGCCGCTCAACTAATCGCCCTGCACGGCGTACTCGATGCCCAGGCTGCGGCTGGCGGTCCCGAGATCGACAGCAGCAAGTCGAGCCGGTTCATCGATACCGACAAGCGCCTGGGCGATACCGGCGCCGCTACCCTATTCGTGCAGATGGCGATTGGTGTGATGGGTAGTTACCGGGACGGCGGCGTGAGTGCCGCCGTCAATCTGCGCGGCGAAGACGAGGCCAGCATCGTCCTGATCAGCCCGCCCACGGACGAGCAGCGCAAGAACCAGAGGCACCCTCGTGGCGGCGACGTGTTCGCACATCGCGGAACGCCCAATATCGATCCCGGCAATTATCAGTAAACCGATATCACGCCCTGGAGGCTCCATGCGCAAGATCATTCGTCTGAACGACACTACTAGCCATGGTGGAAAGGTCGTGGAGGTTGCCGCGACTCATTTCACAGTGAGAGGAGTCGCTGTCGCCCGGATCGGCGACAAGACCAGTTGCCCGATCCACGGCCCTGGTAGCATCATCGAGGGGGAAGCACGCCACACCATCGACGGCGTGCGCGCAGCATACGAGGGACACAAAACCAGTTGCGGCGCTACCCTGCTGCCGGCGGATCCGCACCTGACCTGCAGTTGATCTGCAGGAAGTCAGTTCGTAGAATGAGCGGTCCTTGCCCCGCGTTCATGCATGGTTTGAACGCGCGGACGGCGGAGCCGTCCACCCTACGTATTAGGCTGTTCCCGCGTTGGCGGGCACCTCGACGCCATCTTCCGTCGTGACGGCGGCAACCACACCCTCCGCCTCCACGACTTCGGCCAGCGCCGCTTCCCCGGTATCGCCCTCTTCCTCTTCCTCGAGTTCGAGCGAGGCATCCGGCGCCACCGCCGCCACCTCAAGCAGGCGCGCTTCCAGCGACAGGTCGACTTCGTCCCAGCGCACGATATCGAGCTTGACCTGGGCACCGCGGGGCGCCGAGGGCATGCCGGTCAGGCGCACCACCAGCGGAATCTCGACCAGGCGCACGATCTCGTCCTTCAGCACCACGGCATCGACCTGCTTGGCCTGTTCCTGGCCCAGCCAGCGCAGGCACCAGTAGCGTTCCATGTTCTGCTGGAAGTCGTTGTAGGCCGCATACGCCGCGTCAAAGCTCGAGACGATGGCGAACAGCGTCGCGTCGCGGTGCTTGAACGGGGCCACCAGCGGCGCGGTCACGCCATTGGCGGCGCAGGCCAGGATCTGCCACTGGTTCACCAGGTCGGTGTAGCGGCGCAGTGGCGACGTGCTCCACGCGTACTGGTCCACGCCCAGGCCCTGGTGCGGGGCGGCGTGGGTCACCATGCGGACCTGGATCTTGGCATTCCAGCCACCCGCGCCCGGACCCTGCGAGCGGTAGATGCCCGGCACGCCCGAGTCGTGCAGCAGCTTGCCCCAGGTGCTGTTCGCGAAGATCATCAGCTCGGCCACGATCTTGTCGAGCGGCGCGCCGCGCTTGCGGCGCACGATGCTGACCACGTCGTCTTCGACGTAGAAGTTGAAGTCGACGCGGTTGGCCTGCTCGGGTTTCAGGCCGAAGGCTTCGCGCTTCTTCATGCGGCCCGCTTCCAGCTGCAGCGCCCACTGCCACAGGAAGCCCAGTTCGTCCTTGTGCGGATATTCGCCCTCGCCGCTGTTCAGGGTTTCCTCGTTGACCAGGTCATCGAGGTCGTTGTGGCGCAGGTTCGATTTCACCGGCACGCGCTCGGCGCGGGTGGTGGTCGAGACCACGGTCCAGTCCTGCGGGTTCAGCACGGCGTACAGCGACAGCGCCGGGCAGTCGTTCCCTTCGGCCAGGGTGAAGGCGTTCACCACCTCGTCCGGCAGCATGGTGATCTTATCGCCCGGCATGTAGACGGTCGACATGCGGGCGCGCGCGATCTTGTCGATGGCGTCGTCCGGGCGGATGCCCAGGCCCGGCGCCGCGATGTGGATGCCCACTCGCACGGTGCCGTCGTCCAGCTTCACCACCGAGAAGGCGTCGTCGATCTCGGTCGTGGTCACGTCGTCGATCGAGAAGGCGGCGACGTCGGCCAGCGGCAGGTCGGCCGGCGCCTTCGGCACCTCCACTTGCGGGAAACCGGCGCCGCGCGGGAAATGCTCGAACAGGAAGCGCGCCATGTGCAGTTCCTTGGGCGAAGCCAGGCCGCCGGTGTTCAGCATCAGGCGCGGGGCCGTGGTCTGCATGTCGGAAGCGGCGGCTTCGAGCGCCTTGTACTCGATGGTGTTCTTGTCCGGCTTGAACAACAGCTGCTGCACGATCGACTGCATCGAGGCGGGGAGTTTGCCGGCCTTGAGCTCCTCGACGTAGCCGGCCTGGATGATGGCCTGCTGCTTCTTCTTCTCGATGCCGGCCAGGGCCGCCTTGAGAGTCTGCTCGGGCGCGGCCTTGTAGCGTCCGCGGCCCTTCTTGTGGAAGTAGATCGGCGCCGCGTGCAGGGCCAGCACCAGGCCGGCCGCCTCGGACGGCAGCGGCGCATGGCCGAAATATTCGGCGCCGAGTTCCGCGAAGCCGAATTCCTCCTGGCCCGCGACTTCCCACAGGAAGTCGAGGTCGACCTCGGCGGCGATGGCCTTCGCGGCGCTCATCAATGCTTCCGGCTCGGGATTGGCGAACTGGATCAGCACGTCCTTGGCCTTGACCTTGCTGCGCTTGCCGCTGGCCAGCTCCACCTGGTAGGCCTCGCCCGCCTGCGACAGCACGGTGCCGACCTTGAAGTCGCCCGACTCTTCAAAAAATACGTTCATATTATGTCGTGTTCTGTTTGGGTTTGGCCGGCTGCAGAGTCAAGACCTCGGGCAAGAATACCTCGGTGACCAGGAGCAGGCCTTGATGGCGGCGATAGACGCAGCGCCGCGCATGGTAAATCGTGTCGTCCGTCCCGCCGATGGCCGCGCGCACGCGTGCAAACAGCGGATGGCCCGCGCGGATGCGCGCGAATTCCAGCTGGCCGCGCCGCACCAGCGGGTCGTAGAAGAGCGTGGTGCCGAGCGAACGTTCGCCCAGCGCCGAAAACAGGGGCCAGTCGCTGGCCGTGCAGCTTGTGGGCACCACCGTATGGCCGAAGACCGCCGGCTTGCCGTCGCATTCGAGCAGCACCTCGCGCTCCCATACCCGCTCGGGGCGCGGCAGGCCGATGGCGCGCGCCTCGTCCGCCAGGCAGACGGCGCTTCTCTGGTGCAGGCGACGCACCCTGAAACGCTCGCTGTGGGCGATCAGGCGCGCCGTCAGCGAGCCTTCGGTGGTCAGCCAGTCGCGCATCGTTGCCGGCGCACGCACGGCGCCGGCGTGCGGCTGCCAGGCCGCCAGTCGCAGAGACCCGCTCCTCACTGGACCGAGCCTGCGCAGAAGGCCAGCACTTCGTCGACGTACTGAGGGAATTCCGAGATCGCATGGTCGCTGCCCTCGATCACGTGCTGCCTGGCGCCCGCGTAGTGCGCCACCATGTCGCGGTAGTCGAGCACTTCGTCGCCGGTCGCGGCAATCAGGAAATAGCGTTCCGGCCGCGTGATCGTTTCGACCCGCAGCGCGGCCAGCTCGTCGATGTATTCGCGGCGGAACTCGAAAGGTTCATCGGAGTGCCAGGCCGTGGTCACGCCCACGTGGTGCTCGAGGTTCTTGAGCGGATTCACGGAGGGGTTGAGCAGCACGGCGCGCACGCCCAGTCGCTCGGCCAGCCAGGTGGCGTAGAAGCCGCCCAGCGAGGAGCCGACGATGGACAGATTATCCGGCGCATACCGCTCGGCCAGCAGCAGGCTGAGGGCCATCGCCTCTTTCGGCGACGCCGGCAGCTGCGGGCAGATCAGCTCGTGCGCGCGGCCGGCGTCTTCCAATGCCTTCTGCACCACCCGCGCCTTGAAGGACTTCGGCGAGGAGCGGAAGCCGTGCAAGTACAAAATCATGGAGCCAGCGCGTCCAGCAGTTTCTGGTGCACGCCGCCGAAGCCGCCGTTGCTCATCACGAGGATGTGGTCGCCCGGCTGGGCCGCCTGCACGATGGCCTGCACCATGTAGTCGAGCTGGTCGAAGCTGTGGGCGATGCCGCCCAGCGGTTTCAGGGCGTCGGCCAGCGACCAGCCCAGCGCCTGCTGGCTGCCGAAGCCGAACACCAGGTCGGCGTCCTTCAGGCTGCCCGGCAGCGCATCCTTCATGGCGCCCAGCTTCATGGTGTTCGAGCGCGGTTCCAGCACGGCCAGGATGCGGCCGGTGGTCCCGATCTTCTGGCGCAGGCCGCCGACAGTGGTCGCGATCGCGGTCGGGTGATGGGCGAAGTCGTCGTAGACGGTGATGTCATTGACCTTGCCGCGCACTTCCATGCGGCGCTTCACGCTCTGGAAGCGCGACAGGGCGGCGATGGCCTGCGAGGTCGGCACGCCCACGTGGCGGGCGGCGGCGATCGCGGCCAGCGCGTTCGAGCGGTTGTGGTGGCCGGTGAGCTCCCAGTGCACGGTGCCTTGGACATCTCCGTTGAACAGCACGTCGAAGCTGCCGCCCTGGTGCTCGACCATGGTCCAGTTTACGCCGTCGGAGATGCCGAAGGTTTCCTTTTCGCTCCAGCAGCCGCGCTTGATGACGCGGGCGAGCGAGGCTTCGTCGCCGTTGACGACCAGGCGGCCCACGCCCGGCACGGTGCGCACCAGGTGGTGGAACTGGGTCTCGATGGCGCCGATGTCCGGGAAGATGTCGGCGTGGTCGTATTCCAGGTTGTTCAGCACCGCGGTTTTCGCGTGGTAGTGGACGAACTTGCTGCGCTTGTCGAAGAAGGCGGTGTCGTACTCGTCCGCCTCGATCACGAAGAAGTCGCTCGGCTTGTCGCCATGCAGGCGGGCCGACACGCCGAAGTTCATCGGCACGCCGCCGATCAGAAAGCCCGGCGCATAGCCCGCGTCTTCCAGGATCCAGGCCAGCATCGAGGTGGTCGTGGTCTTGCCGTGCGTGCCGGCCACGGCCAGCACCCATTTTTCGCGCAGGATGTGCTCGCCGATCCACTGCGGGCCGGACACATAAGGCAGGCCGCGGTTCAGGATCTCTTCGATCAGCGGATTCCCGCGCGTCATGACGTTGCCGATCACGTACAGGTCGGGGTTGAGCGACACCTGCTCCGGGCCATAGCCCTGGATCAGTTCGATCCCCTGCGCTTCCAGCTGGGTGCTCATCGGGGGATAGACGTTGGCGTCGCACCCAGTGACACGGTGGCCGGCTTCCTTGGCCAGGACCGCCAGGCCACCCATGAAGGTGCCGCAGATACCGAGAATATGAATGTGCATGTCGTGGAAGAAAGTGCAGGTCGAAAAGAGCGAATACGCGATTTTACCCGACCCGCTGTCATTTTCCGTTCAAGAGTATGATTCAGCCATCATGCCGACACAGAACAATGATGTACTCCAGTTGCGCGCAGAAATCGCTGCAGGTGCGGCGCGCATGGTTGCCCAGGATGGCGCCGACTACGACACCGCCCGCCGCAAAGCCGCCCGCCAGGTGCTCGGCGTGGACCGCCCGGCCCCCAACCTGATGCCCGACAATCTCCAGATCGAGGACGAGGTTCGTAAATACCAGAGCCTGTTCGGCGGCCCCGGCCATGCCGTGCGCCTGAACGCCATGCGCGAGACCGCCCTGCAGGTGATGGACCAGCTCGCCGACTTCCGTCCCTACCTCACCGGCCCCGTCCTCAACGGCACGGCCGGCGAGCACGACGACATCCACCTGCAGCTCTTCGCCGACAGCGCCAAGGAAGTCGAGATTTATCTCCTCAACCGGAACGTCAATATAGAGATCTCCGAAACGCCCCATTTCAAGGGCGGCCGCCACGATCCGGTTGAAACCGTGAGCTTCATGTGGCATAAGGAAACTATTCATGCCGAGTTGTATGATTTTCACGATTTACGCGGCGCCTTGAAGCCGCGTGGGGATGGCCGCCTGCAGCGGGTCGACGCAGCCGGGCTGCGCGCGCTGATGGCAAATAATGAGACTTTGGAACAGGACGAATGAACAAGAAACACGTGGCCGCCTACGCGGCCGTTGCCGCCATGTTTGGCATCATGGGCGCACTGGTCGCCATCAACAAGAAAGATCCTCCCCCCATCACCACCGCGATCGCCCCGACGGGCGGCAAGCCGCACACGGCGGTGGACAATCTGTACAGGCAGTCGCTGAACGACCTCGACGGCGCCCCGCAGGCACTGGCCAAGTGGAAGGGCAAGCCGCTGCTGGTGAATTTCTGGGCAACCTGGTGCGCTCCGTGCGTGCAGGAGATGCCGGAACTGTCCGAACTGGCCGGCAAGGATGGCGGCAAAACGTTTAACGTGATCGGCATCGGCATCGATTCGCCGTCGAACATGAAGGAATTCGCGGCCAAGCTGAAGATTGCCTACCCTTTGTACGTGGCGGGCATGGGCGGGACGGAACTGTCGCGGGAGTTTGGTAATACTGCAGGGGGGCTGCCCTATACTGTATTGATCGGCGCCGATGGACAGGTGAAGAAAACCTATCTCGGCAAATTGAAATTCGACGAATTGCGCGCTGATCTCGCGAAGTTGTAATGCGCAAGCCGGGTTTTACGTAATTGAAACCCGGCGCCTGCGAACGATCGTTCTATTCGGAATATCGGCGATTATGCGCCTATCGCCGCACAATTTTACTGCTTGCCAACAGCCGAGCTTGGCGGCACAATGCCTTCCTTTCGGGCGTTCCAGACTCTTCAACATGGCGAAAAAGCTACTGCTGCTCAACGGCCCCAACCTCAATTTATTGGGGACCCGGGAGCCGGCGGTGTACGGCGCGACGACGCTGTCCGACATCGAGACGGCGGCGGTGGCCCAGGCACAGGCGGCAGGTGCGACATTGGCCAGCTTCCAGAGCAACCATGAAGGAGCCCTGATCGACCGCATCCACGCCGCGCGCGACGAAGGCGTGGACGCGATCGTCATCAACCCTGGCGGCCTGACCCATACCAGCGTGGCCTTGCGCGATGCGCTCGCGGCGGTGGCGATACCTTTCGTGGAAGTGCACATCTCGAATGTGCATGCCCGCGAGTCCTTCCGGCATCACTCGTACCTCTCTGCGATCGCGCAAGGCGTGATCTGCGGATTGGGGGCTGATGGATACCGGTTTGCCATCGACTTTGCGCTTAAATCGCGTTAATCTACGTCAACTTCATGTATCAGCGGGGAGCGCACCTACCCATCGGCGCGCTGCCGGCTCTCTAAAACGAATAATTCCAAGGGGTTTCACATGGATCTCAGAAAACTCAAGACCTTGATCGACCTGGTCGCCGAATCGGACATCGCCGAGCTCGAAGTGACCGAAGGCGAAAGCAAGGTCCGCATCGTCAAGTCCTCCGCAATCCCGCAGAATCAGATGGTCATGCTGCCGCAGCAAGGCGTGCAGCAATACGCCGCGCCGGCCGTCCAGCAAGCCCCTGCCCCGGCTGCAGCCGCGCCAAGCGCCGCTCCCGCAGCCGCCGCCGAAACCGGCCACGTCGTGAAGTCGCCGATGGTCGGCACCTTCTACCGCTCCTCGGCTCCGGGCGCGGCTGCTTTTGTCGAAGTCGGCCAGAGCATCAAGTCGGGCGACACCCTGTGCATCATCGAAGCAATGAAGCTCCTGAACGAGATCGATGCCGACGTCGCCGGCACGGTCACCAAGATCCTCGTGGAAAACGGCCAGCCGGTTGAATTCGGCCAGCCGCTGTTCGTCATCGGCTAAGTACCCTCCGGCCCGGCGGCGTCCTGCCGCCAGCCCATTCATGTCGTGTCCGGCGCCTGCTTTGTTCTTGAGCTGCGCCGGTTTTCACTGAAACACCGAACCTACCATGTTTGAAAAAATCCTCATCGCCAACCGTGGTGAAATCGCGCTGCGTATCCAGCGCGCTTGCCGCGAGCTGGGCATCAAGACGGTCGTCGTTCACTCCGAGGCGGACAAGGACGCCAAGTACGTGAAGCTGGCGGACGAATCCGTCTGCATCGGCCCGGCCCAGTCGGCGCTCAGCTACCTGAACATGCCGGCGATTATCAGCGCCGCCGAAGTGACGGACGCCGAGGCTATCCACCCGGGCTATGGCTTCCTGTCGGAGAACGCCGACTTCGCCGAGCGCGTCGAGAAGTCGGGCTTCGTCTTCATCGGCCCGCGTTCCGACTCGATCCGCCTGATGGGCGACAAGGTCTCGGCCAAGCAGGCGATGATCAAGGCCGGCGTGCCCTGCGTGCCGGGTTCGGACGGCGCCCTGCCCGACGATCCGAAGGAAATCATCCAGACCGCGCGCCGCATCGGCTACCCGGTCATCATCAAGGCCGCCGGCGGCGGCGGTGGCCGCGGCATGCGCGTGGTCCACACCGAAGCCGCCCTGCTGGGCGCGGTGCAGATGACCAAGACCGAAGCCGGCACCGCCTTCGGCAATCCGGAAGTCTATATGGAGAAGTTCCTGGAAAATCCGCGTCACGTGGAAATCCAGGTGCTCGCCGACGAACACAAGCAGGCCGTCTGGCTGGGCGAACGCGACTGCTCGATGCAGCGCCGCCACCAGAAGGTCATCGAGGAAGCGCCGGCGCCGGGCATCCCGCGCAAGCTGATCGAGAAGATCGGCGACCGCTGCGCCGAAGCCTGCCGCAAGATCGGCTACCGCGGCGCGGGCACCTTCGAATTCCTGTACGAGAACGGCGAGTTCTACTTCATCGAGATGAACACCCGCGTGCAGGTCGAACACCCGGTCACCGAGATGATCACCGGGATCGACATCGTGCAGGAACAGATCCGCATCGCCTGCGGCGAGAAGCTGCGCTTCAAGCAGCGCGACATCATGCTGTCGGGCCACGCGATCGAGTGCCGCATCAATGCGGAAGACCCGTTCAAGTTCACCCCGTCGCCCGGCCGCATCACCGGCTGGCACCCGCCGGGCGGTCCCGGCATCCGTGTCGATTCACACTCGTATGCGGGATACTATGTTCCACCTCATTACGACTCGATGATTGGCAAGGTAATTTCCTATGGTGCGACGCGCGAGCAGGCCATCCGCCGCATGCAAATCGCGCTCTCGGAAATGGTGGTTGAAGGTATCCTCACCAATATCCCGCTGCACCGTGAGCTGATGGTCGACGCCCGCTTCATCGAGGGCGGCACCAACATCCACTACCTGGAGCACAAGCTGGCCTCGAAGCCGGACCTGCCGAAGGAAGGTGGCATCGGTTCGAAATCGGACACCAAGGTCGACGCATGAGCTGGACGGAAGTCGTCATCGAAGTAGCGCGCGATCACGCCGAGGCGCTGTCGGACGCCCTGATGGAAGCGGGCGCCCTGTCGGTCTCGGTGGAAGACGCGGACGAAGGCACGGAGGCGGAAAAACCGCTGTTCGGCGAGCCGGGCATGGAACCCACCGAAGCCGCGTGGGACCACTCGCGCGTCGTCGCGCTGACCGACACCGACGCGGACCAGTTCGCGATCGTGCAGGAAGCCGCCAACGCCATCAAGCTGCCCGTCGTGCCCTCCTTCACCACCCGCGCGGTGGCGGACGCCGACTGGGTGCGCCTGACCCAGTCGCAGTTCAAGCCCATCCACATCGGCAAGAACATCTGGGTCGTGCCGAGCTGGCACGAAGCGCCGGACCCGAATGGGCTCATCCTCGAGCTGGATCCCGGCCTGGCCTTCGGCACCGGCAGCCATCCGACCACCCGCCTGTGCATGGAGTGGCTGGAAGCGCATCCGGCGCCCGGCAAGTCGGTGCTGGACTACGGCTGCGGCTCGGGCATCCTGGCGATGGTCGCCAAGAAGCTGGGCGCAGCGGACGTGGCCGGCGTCGACATCGACCCGCAAGCCATCGAATCGGCGCGCAGCAATGCCGAGCGTAACAATGTCAGCATCGACTACTACCTGCCGGACGATTTCGCCGTAGCGCCGAACGAGCGCCATGCGAAAGGCCAGTTCGACATCGTGGTGGCCAACATCCTGTCGAGCCCATTGAAGCTGATGGCGCCGATGCTGTCGGGCCGCGTGGCGCCCGGCGGTAGCTTGATTCTGTCGGGCGTGCTGGCGCGCCAGGCCGAGGAAGTGGCCGCCGCCTACGCACCTTTCATCAAGCTGGGCGTCTGGGCCGAGCAGGACGGCTGGGTCGCCCTTCACGGGACACTCGGCCAGGACACCGCACCCGCGCCGCGTTCCGCCACTGCCGGCTGACGCATGGCGCTCGCCACCCAATGCCCCCACTGCGGCACGACCTTCCGCGTCGCCGCGGACCAGCTCAAGCTGCGAGGGGGCATTGTGCGCTGCGGCGCCTGCCAGGGCGTCTTCGACGGGAATACCGCGCTGGTCGACCTGGCCGCCGCGGCTCCCGTCCCTCCCCCTCCTCCACCCGCACCGGCGCCTGAGCCGGAACCACCCGCCGCGGCAACGGAAGAGGACCCGATCTTCACCCTCGAATTCGACCGCACCTTCGCACCCTTCGGCATCATTCCGCAGGTGAGCAGCGAGGACGAAGCGCGTGACGAAGACGAGGTGCTGGTGGTCGACCTGCCCGAGCCGGAGATTCCCGTTCCCGAACCCGAGCCCGAGCCGGTCATCGAACCCGAACCGCCCACGCCGCCGGAGACGCCGCCCGAGATCGAACCGGTCATCGAGCCCGAACCGGAGCCGGTGCCCGAGACGGTGCCGGAACCCGAACCCGCGCCGCAGCCTGTCGCCGAGCTGCCGGTGGACGAAGAGCTGGTCGCCGCGCCCGTCCGCGACGACAGCGAGGAGGTGTCCGCGCCTCCCCGATCCCTGGCGAAAGCCGCCGAAGGCGCCCCGCTGCTGCTGCGCGAGTCCGGCCCCGCCACCGTCACCATGCCGGCCCCGCCGAGCGCGCCGCCCGTGGCGCCGCGCACGCCGCGCGCCAAGGCCCAGGAGGCGCGCGCCGCACGCCGCTCCAAGCTGACGCCGACGAAAATCGAGCCGCCCAAGCTGCGCGTGCCGGAGAGCGACGAGCCGGAGTTCGTGCGCCGCGGCCGCCAGCGCGAACGCTCGGGCAAGGCCGTGCGCATCGCCATGATCGTCGGCAGCCTCGTGCTGCTGCTGGTGCTCGCCTTGCAAGCCGTGTCCACGTTCCGCAATACGCTGGCGGCGCGCTATCCGGGCCTCAAGCCGGCGCTGGTCTCCGCCTGCGCCCTGCTCGGCTGCCGCGTCGAACTGCCGGCCCGGATCGAGCAGCTGGTGGTGGAAACCGGCGAGCTGACCACGCTGGGCGGCAACGCCTATACCTTCACGACCCTGCTGCGCAACCAGGGCGAGCAGGTCCAGGCCTGGCCCAGCCTCGAGCTCACGCTGTCGGACGCCGACGACAAGCCGCTGGTGCGCCGCGTGTTCGGTCCGCGCGACTATCTCCCCGCCGGCCCGCAACTGGCGGCCGGCTTCGCCGCGCGCAGCGAGCAGGCCGTCAAGCTGCACTTCCGTGTCGAGGACCCGGCGCCGTCGGGTTACCATATCGCGGTCTTCTATCCTTGATTGTTATCCTTCTTTGAAAGTCCACCCATGACCAAGACCGCCCTGATCTGCGGATCGATCGCCTTCGACAAGATCATGCAGTACCACGGCCGCTTCGCCGAGACCCTGCTGGCCGACCAGCTGCACCGCGTGAACGTGTCCTTCCTGGTGCCGACCATGCGCCTCGAGTACGGCGGCTGCGCGGTCAACATCGCCTACAACCTCAAGCTGCTCGGCGGCGAACCGCTGATCATGGGCACCATCGGCCAGGATGGCGGCGACTACCTCAAGCGCATGAAGAAGCAGGGCCTGGAAACCCGCGCCATCCGCACCATCAATGAGGCCTACACCGCACAGTGCTTCGTCACCGCGGACCAGGACAACAACCAGATCAACGCCTTCCACCCGGGCGCGATGCAGCACTCGCACGAGAACAGCGTGGCCGAGGTCGGCCCGCTGCGCGTGGCGATCATCTCGCCGGACGGCCGCGACGGCATGATCAAGCACGCGGCCGACTGCGCCGCCAACAAGATCCCCTTCATGTTCGATCCGGGCCAGCAGCTGCCGATGTTCTCGGGCGAAGAGCTGATCCGCTTCATCGACCAGGCCAGCTACCTGGCCTGCAACGACTACGAATTCGAAGTGGTGATGGACCGCACCGGCCTGTCGCTCGCCGACATCGCCGCGCGCCTGGATGCGCTGATCGTCACCCGCGGCGGCGACGGTTCGGACATCTACGCGGGCGGCGAGCACCACCGCATCCCGGCGCTCAAGGTCGACACCATCGCCGACCCGACCGGCTGCGGCGACGCCTACCGCGCCGGCCTGCTGTACGGGATCACCAACGGCTACGACTGGCCGACCACCGGCCGCATCGCCAGCGTGCTGGGCGCCATCAAGATCGCCAGCATCGGCGGCCAGAACCATACCTTCACGCCGGAAGAGATCGCGCAGAAGTTCGAGGCGGCCTTCGGCTACAAATTCGGCTGATCGCGCGGCAAGAATAAAAAAGGGGCCCTCGCGAGGGCCCCTTCGTCATTAGCGCGTCCTCAGCCGAAGAACACCTGCCTGAGCACGAACTGGATAATCTGGATCAGCACCAGCGCCACCAGCACCGACAGGTCGATGCCCCCGATCGGCGGCACCACGCGGCGGATCGGCCGCAGGATCGGCGTATTCATCGCATGGACGAACGGCGCCAGCGGCGCATGCGGGTTCACCCAGCTGAACACCGCATCGATGATCAGAAGGGCCATGAAGCCGTACAGGATCCAGTTCAGGAAGCGGTATAGCGCCCCCACCAGCACCGCGTGCCAGTCCGCCCCGACGATCAGCACGATCGAGCTGGCGATCAGGACCATCAGGAAGGCGCCAATCAGGCTCGCCCAGTCATAGCCGCCGACACCCGGCAGGATGCGCCGCAGCGGCAGCACCAGCCAGTCGGTCAGCGTAAAGGTGAACTGCCCGATCTGCTGTGGCGGACGCACACGGATCGCCTGCATCCAGAAGCGCAGCAGGAGCAGGCCGCCAAGCAGGCCGGCGACGATATCGACAATGAACTGGAGTATGGACAGCACGTAGGCTCCTCAAAAAAAAACCGCCGTGTGAAAATTCACACAGCGGTATTCTGCCTGATCCAGGCAAAGCTCGCTATCGAGCCAGGGATCAGCTGAAAATCACGGACGGCTGCTGGTCGGGAACGGCCATGCGGCTGCCGGCGACAGGGTGGTCTTCGCTGCCGGAGCAGGAGCCGCTGCCTTGCTGTCCGCCTTGCCGTCGGCTTTCGAATCCGACTTGGCTTCCGGCTTGGCTTCGGCCTTGGTTTCCGCTTTCACTTCCGGCTTGGCTTCGGCCTTCACTTCCGGCTTGGCTTCGGCTTTCACTTCCGGCTTGGCTTCAGCTTTTGCAGCCGGCTTGGCGGCAGGCTTGGCAGCCGACTTGGTGGCGGTCGATTTGGTCGCAGCGGTTTTGGTTGCAGCGGTTTTAGCCGGTGCAGCCGATTTGGCCGGAGCAGCGGCTTTAGCCGGAGCAGTTGCTTTCTTAGCAGCAGGTTTAGCGGCGGTCGCTTTTGCCGCCGGTTTAGCGGCGGTTTTGGTAGCGGCTGCTTTTTTAGCTGCCGGCTTAGCTGCCGGTTTAGCGGCCGATTTAGCAGTCGATTTGGTCGCTGCGGTTTTGGCCGCGGTCGCTTTCTTTGCTGCCGGTTTAGCGGCGGCTTTCTTGGCTACCGGCTTGGCGGCTGCTTTCTTGGTTGCCGGCTTGGCTGCCGGTTTAGCGGCTGCTTTTTTTGCGGCCGGTTTAGCAGCGGCTTTCTTGGCTGCCGGCTTGGCTGCCGATTTAGCGGCCGACTTCGCTGCCGGTTTAGCAGCGGCTTTCTTTGCAGCAGGTTTAGCTGCCGGCTTTGCGGCGGCTTTCTTTGCTGCCGGCTTTGCAGCGGCTTTCTTGGCCGCCGGCTTTGCTGCCGACTTGGTAGCGGATTTAGCGGTCGACTTGGTCGCTGCCTTGGCTGCCGGTTTAGCGGCGGCTTTCTTTGCTGCCGGCTTAGCTGCCGGTTTAGCAGCTGCTTTCTTTGCAGCCGGCTTGGCTGCCGATTTAGCTGCCGGTTTAGCTGCAGCTTTCTTTGCTGCCGGCTTTGCTGCCGGTTTAGCAGTTGCTTTCTTTGCAGCAGGTTTTGCTGCCGGCTTAGCAGCGGCTTTCTTCGCTGCCGGTTTTGCCGCTGCCTTGGTGGCGGTGGTCTTGGTCGCTGCAGTCTTGCTTGCTGCGGCTTTCTTTGCAGCAGGCTTGGCTGCCGGCTTGGTCGCTGCCTTGGCGGCCGGCTTGGCGGCTGCCTTGGTGGCGGTGGTCTTGGTAGCTGCGGTCTTGGTCGCTGCTGCGCTCGACTTCGACACTGTCGAAGCTCGCTTTGCTGCCGGTTTCTCGGCGGCGGCTTTTGCTGCTGGTTTCTTAGCGGTTGCCATTTTTTTACTCCTTCATCTGCGATGAGAAAATACGCTCAAGGTTAAAATCCGCCCGACCACCGTGGTGAGCGAATTATTCATCGGACCAAACCGAAGCGGTTAAGGCCAATGAATCCGGCACCGGCTGAACTGCTGCAACTCCTCACAATTGCAGCGCTTCAGCCAACGTCGACAGGCAACCGACTCAACGCGTTTTCAGCTCGCTACCCTCACGGGCGCGAAAAGAAAAAGCCGCCATGCCTGAACATTTGGTCAGGCAGTGCGGCTTGTTCTTTTCGCTGCGCTTGCGTGCATACTGATTGAATCAGTGTCCTATTATTCGATCGATTACTGCCTGGATGGACGCGACAATATCACATCTTCACGTTTTGACAAATTCAATCACGTAAAGTACACGAAAACTTTGTGAGCGCGCAACCGGATCAGCGCAAATCAAATCGATTTTGTCGCGCTAAAACATGCGCTCGCGCATTCAACCACACACACTTGCGCATTCGTATGTGAAGTGGCGCACCCAAACCTGTTATTCACTTTTCAATCGATCGACAAACCAGCGTCCCGCCGGTCCCGGCGGCTGGTCTTTCAACCAGATCGCGTGCATTGAAAATGCCGTACCGAGCAAAGGATGGGCCCTGAGAGACAGGCGCACCAGCCGGCCGTCCGCGAGATCCTGCTCGACCATATGCAGCGGCATGCTGCCCCATCCCAGGCCGGCGCGCAGGAAAGCATGCTTGGCGCCCAGGTCGGCCAGGCGCCATACCTGCTGCGACATCACGCCGAACTCGCGGCCCGCGGTCAGGGTGGAACGATCGGTGAGCACCAGCTGCACGTGCTTGTTGATCTCCGCGCGCGTCAGGGCGCGCTTCGCGTTCGCGAGCGGATGGCCGGGCGCCGCGACGATCACGGAAGGCACGCCCGTCAGGTAGTCGGATGCGCAGGCGCTCGGGATGTCGGGGAGAGAACCGATCACCGCGATGCGGCAGCGGCCATCGAGGAGCGGCTGCACCACCGCCCCCATCGCCTCCACGTACAGGCGCAGCGGCGTGGCCGGGAACTGGTGGTGGAAGGCCTTCACGGCATCGGTGAGGGTCGCGATCGGGAACATCACGTCGACCGCGACGGCGAGCTCCGCCTCGAGTCCTCCGGCGAGCATGCGCGCACGCGCCTTGAACGCATCCATGCTGTTCGCGGCTTCGCGCGCCTGCTCGAGGAGCGCCTGTCCCGCTTCGGTCAGCTGCGGATAACGTCCGCTGCGATCGAAGAGCGCGAGGCCCACCTGCAGCTCGAGATTGGCCAGCGTATGGCTGACCACCGACTGCGCGCGGCGCAGCTTGCGCCCGGCGGCGGAGAAGCTGCCTTCGTCGGCTGCGGCGATGAATGTGCGCAGCTGGTCCATGGAGAGGCCATCCAGCATGTATCTACTCCTTCGATAGGTCTTATCGAATTATATAGGCTTCCTGGATCGAACCATCCTGCCTAAGATGGCTCCATCGCAGCGACACACACACTGCGCTGAACCTCACAACACCATTGAAAGGAGCCGTCATGAACACCATCACCACCAACACTTCCACCCAGTCCGCCGTGCCGGCCATCGGCCGCCTGCTGCTCGCCGCCATCTTCATCTTCAGCGGCGTCGGCAAGGCCCTGGCCCCAGCCGGCACCATCGGCTACATCGAATCGGCGGGCCTGCCCTTCGCGACGCTGGGCCTCATCGCCGCGATCGCGATCGAACTGGGCGGCGGCGTGATGCTGGCCCTCGGCATCAAGGCGCGCATCGTGGCGCTCGGCCTGGCGATCTTCTCGGTGGTGACCGCGCTGGTGTTCCACAACGCGCTGGGCGACCAGAACCAGCTGATCCACTTCATGAAGAACATCGCGATGGCCGGCGGCCTGCTGCAGGTGGTGGCCTTCGGTGCGGGCGCCTACAGCCTGGATGCGGCAGGCAGCCGCAAGCGCGTGGTCCAAGCCGCATAACCGTAGGGTGGGCGGGTCTCCCACCCACGCGTTCAGCTCCCCTTTGAACAGATGCGAGCGGGCCACTCACCTGAAGTTTGAACGCGTGGGCGGCATAGCCGCCCACCCTACTCCACAACCCTGAGCAAATCCATCTTGCACAGCCACGCCAGCCCGCGCAGCAGCGTCGGACGATCGCAGGGCCCCAGCGTGTCGATCAGCTCTTCCACTTCCACCGGCCGCGGGCCGATGGCCCCGAACAGCCGGCCGAAATCCTCGAGCGTGGGCAGCGAGGCGGCGGCGAAGCGGTTGATGCCCAGCTCGCGGTACTGGCGCACCAGCGCCAGCGAGGAATCTCCCGTCAGCTCGACCAGCGACGCCGGGCTCAGGAGCCGGGTCGGATAGCTGGCGAACAGCTTGAAAGGATCGGTCCGGTCCGGCGCGCGCGACGGCAGCGGCGGCGCCAGGACCGGATCGGCGCGGCGCCGCTCCGCCAGTTCTTCCCACAGCGCGCGGTAGCGCCCCAGGATCACGCTCCAGTCGAACTCCGCCAGCGCGCGCTGCCTCGCCTGCGCTCCCATTGCCTGCCGCAGGCCGGCATCGCGCACCAGGCGGCCGTAAGCCTGGGCCAGCTGTGCGCCGTCCACCGCCACCGCCTGGCTGGTGTGGCCGCTGTACATGTCGAAGCTGTCCACGCCGTCGTCGTAGCGCTGGGCCAGGTCGAGCCCCGCGCCGGGCCCCGGCATCACGGTCGGGATGCGGTAGCCGTCGATGCCGTCGCGCACCGTGTCGCGATAACCGTTCCAGTCCGAGACCACGCAAGGCAGGCCGGCCGCCATCGCCTCGACCGGCGTCAGGCCGAAGGTCTCCTGCACATTGTCGGACAGCGAGGTGAACACGTCCGCCGCGGCCCAGGCATCGAGCTGGTGCTCGGGCGCGCGCCCGTCCAGTTCCACCAGCCGCACCGATGGACACAGCAGGGCCGCCGCCTCGCGGAAGGCATGCTCGATGGCCTCGCCCGCGAACCAGCCGGCCAGGATCAGGTGCACCCGCCGCCCGCCCTTCTCGGCGCGCTCGAGCGCGGTGAACATCTGCTGCGGATGGGACTTGGCGTGCACGGACAGACGGCCCAGGTAAAGAAAGGCGACGTCGTCTTCGCCAATGCCGAGCCGCGCACGCGCCTCGGGGCCGCGCCCTGGATGGGGAAGCAGGTCGGCGCAATGCACGCCGAGCGGAATGAGAGGCAGCTGCGGCAGTTCGAATCGCTGCGCGGCCAGGCGGGTGCGCAGGTAGTCGGCCTGTTCCTCGACCAGCACGCGCACGCTGTCGCGCACCACGCGCGAGGTGCAGACGATGGCGTCCCAGCTGCGCACCGGCGCGACCAGCAGGCCCGTCACCATGCTCATCATCTCGTGCGAGGCGGTGGCGTGGGTGATCCCGCACAGGCTGTAGCGATGCTCGCCGGCCTGCAGGCGGCGCCAGGCGAGGCGCTCGATGCCGGGGCCGGGGTGGTAGAGGCAGCCGAAGCGCGCCAGCTCCTGCGGCGCGGCCTGCGGCACCCAGGTGCTTGCGCCCTGATATCCCTCTTCGCGCAGGATGGTCTCGAAGGCGTCCGCGTGGCTGCGCTCGGCGGCGAAGCAGCCGACATCGAGGGCGCCCGCATGACGCGCGATGGCGCGCAGCAGGCCGACGCCGGCGGACTGGCGGCCCATCAGCTTCTGGCCGGCGGTGGAAAAGGCCTCGGGTACGTAATGCAGGGCAAAGCTGGTTTCTATGCGATCGTGCATGCAGGCTCCCCGGCCAGGCGGAAACGTTGGCCTCGCAGCCATCATAGCGACGCCATCCCGCTTGGGGCGCAGGCTTGCAGTGCGTCTGCAGCAAGGACTGTCGCGCAGCGGACACGAAACGTTTTAATTTCCACAACGAAAACTTTTGTAAGACTATTCTTACATTGCTTCTCTTCCCAAGGGGTAAGTACACTGCAGAGATCGTCAAATTTGACAATTGCAATTTACTCTACGCCGTCGACGCAGGACTGTCGGGACCCACCCCTTTGAGGAGCCTCCGTGGCCACTACCATCGTATCCGTATCGTTCTCCAATGGCTTCCTCGGGGATGCGACCAAGAACAACGAATCGTCCAATTCGTCCTACCTGACGGCGCACGGCTGGTCGAACTTCCAGTTCCAGCAGGCGACGAACAACGGCCAGTTCGGTGGCAGCCAGGGGAACGACCTGTCGGGCACGATCCTGATCACTGACGCCGCAGGCGTCCAGCACGCGATCAATGGAGTCATCAACTGGCGCGCGCCGAGCGGCTCGGTCAGCACCATGGTGTTCTATGCGACTGGTACGACAAACCACGTGCTCGCCACCAGCGGTGGCGGCACCAAGGTCATCGATCCGAACACGGAAGTCAACGGCGACAGCCACAGCTTCATCGGTCTGACATTCAACGGCCAGTCGCTGGCCATCAGCGGCGGCAAGGTGACCGGCAACGCGGCCACCACCGGACTTCTCAGCTCGCTGAACGAATACCTGGCGGCCCAGCCCCAGCTGACTGTCGGCGACGTGACGGTCAACGAAGGCGCCGGCATGGCCACCGTCACCGTCACGCTCAGCAAAGCGACCAGCGATACCGTCACGGTCAAGTACGCGACCCAGAACGGTAGCGCCAGCGCCGGCACGGATTACACCGCTGGCAGCGGGACCCTGACCTTTGCTCCTAACCAGACCAGCAAGACGTTCCAGATCCCGATCGTCGACAATGCCACCGTCGACGGCGCCCGCGGCCTGAATGTCGTGCTGAGCAACAGCACCTTCGCCGCCATTACCGACAACACCGGCGTGGTGACGATCAACGACAACGACAACGCTCCCGCACCCGTCACGGTCACCGGCCTGACTCCGCCGGCGAGCAGCGTGACCGAAGGCGGCGCCCTGCTCTATACCGTGGTGCTGAGCGGCAGCACCGGCGGCGAGTTCGCGCTCGCCCTGGGCGGCAGCGCATCCGCCGGCGACCTCGGCGCCCTCGCCTTCAGCAATGGCGTGACGTGGAAGGACGGCACGCCCGCGAGCGGCAAGGTGGTGGTCCCGGCCGGCGTGGCCGGCTTCACGGTCACCCTGCCGACTGTCGACGACGCGGCCATCGAAGGCAGCGAAACGGCCGTGCTGACGGTCGGCGGCGTGGCCGCCACCGGCACCATCCTCGACAACGACGTGCAGTCGGTCGGCGCGGTGCTGGCCGAAGATGCGGCCCACACCGGCGCCAACCCGATCGACAGCACCGTGGTCGAGGGCGGCACGCTGCGCTTCACGGTCTCGCTGAGCGCCGCCAGCCCGGCCCCGACCGAATACGCACTGGCGCTCGGCGGTACGGCCACCGGCGCCGACCGCGGCCTGCTCGTCTTCAGCGACAACGTCGCCTGGAAGAACGGCGACGCATCCACCGGCATCATCGTGGTGCCGGCCGGTGTCACCAGCTTCTACGCCTCGCTCCCGACCGTGGACGACGCCCTCGTCGAAAGCGCAGAGACCGTGGATCTGACGGTGGGCGGCGTCGCCGCCACCGGCACCATCGCCGACAACGACAGCCAGTCCGTCACCGGCGTGCTGGCCGAGGACGCCGCGCATACCGGCGCGAACCCGGTCGACGCCGCCGTGGTGGAAGGCGCGTCCCTGCTGTACACGGTGGCCCTGAGCATGGCCAGCCCGGTCGCGGTCGAGCATACGCTGGCGCTGTCCGGCAGCGCGGACGGCGCCGACGTCGGCGCCTTCGTGTTCAGCGACGGCGTCACCTGGAAGAATGCCGACCCGCAGAGCGGCATCGTGGTGGTGCCGGCGGGCGTCGCCGGCTTCACCATCACCGTGCCGACCGCCGACGACAGCCTCGTCGAAAGCGCGGAAACCGTGGTGCTGACGGTCGGCGGCGTCGCCGCCACCGGCACCATCAGCGACAACGACAGCCAGTCGGTGAGCGCGGTGCTGGCCGAAGACGCCGCCTTCACCGGCGCCAACCCGGTCGACAGCACCGTGGAGGAAGGCGCAGCCCTGCTCTACACGGTGACGCTGAGCACCGCCAGCCCGACCCAGACCGAGCATGCGCTGACGGTCTCGGGCACGGCCACTACCGCCGACCTGGGCGCCTTCGCGTTCAGCGACGGCGTCACCTGGAAGAATGCCGACCCGCAAAGCGGTATCGTGGTGGTCCCGGCCGGCGTGAGCGGCTTCACCATCACCGTGCCGACGGTCGACGACAGCGCCGTGGAAAGCGCGGAAAGCCTGGTGCTGAGCGTGGGCGGCATCGCCGCTACCGGCACCATCACCGACAACGACGCCGTCAGCATCAGTGCGGTGCTGGCCGAGGATGCCGCGCAGGCCGGGGCCTTCCCGGTCGACAGCGTGGTCGAGGAAGGCGCGGCGCTGCAATATACGGTTTCGTTGAGCGCGCCCGGCGTCACCCAGCAGGAATTCCTGCTCGGCCTGGGCGGCAGCGCCAGCGCGCCCGATCTCGGCGCGATCGCCTTTAGCGACGGCGTAACGTGGAAGAACGGCGCCCCCGCCAGCGGCATCGTGGTGGTGCCGGCCGGCGTGGGCAGCTTCCGGATCACGGTCGCGACGATTGACGACAGCGCGGTCGAGGCGGCCGAATCGCTCACGGTCACCGTGGGCGGCGTCAGCGCCACCGGCAGCATCACCGACAACGACAGCGTGCACGTGAGCGCGGTCGTGGCCGAAGACGCGGGCAACGTCGGCCTCTCACCCGCCGACAGCGCGGTGAACGAAGGTTCCTTCCTGCGCTATTCCGTGATCCTGAACACCCCCGGCATCGTCGACACCGAATTCACCCTGGCCTCCGGCGGCACTGCCGCAGCCGGCGACGTCGCCGGCATCGCCTTCAGCGACGGCGTGACGTGGAAGAACAACGACCCGGCCAGCGGCATCATCGTGGTCCCGGCTGGCGTCGGCAGCTTCAAGATCGACGTCGCCGTCACGGACGACAGCGAGGTCGAGCTGACCGAATCGCTGGCGTTCACCGTCGACGGCGTCACGGGCACCGGCAGCATCCTGGACAACGATAGCCAGAGCGTGTCCTCGCTGGTGGCCGAGGATGCGGGCAATCCGGGCAGGAATCCGGTCGACAGCAGCGTGGTCGAAGGCGGCGCGCTGCGCTTCACCGCCACCCTGAACGGCATCAGCCCGACCGCCACCGAGCACGCGCTCGCGCTGGGCGGCAGCGCCGTCGCGGCCGATCTCGGCGCGCTGGTGTTCAGCCACGGCGTCACGTGGAAGCACGGCAGCCCCGCCAGCGGCGTGGTGGTGGTGCCGGCCGGCGTGTCGGCCTTCACCATCACCCTCGCGACCATCGACGACAGCCTGGTGGAAGCCACCGAGAACGTGGTCCTCACACTGGGCGGCGTGGCCGCCACCGGCACCATCGCCGACAACGACAGCCTGTCGGTGAGCGCGGTGCGCGCCGAGGACGCGGCCAACCTCGGCCGCAATCCCTTCGACTCGGTCGTCACCGAGGGCCAGGACCTGCTCTACACCGTCACCCTGAATGCCGTGGCGGTAGCGCCGGCCGAGTTCACGCTCGCCCTGGGCGGTACCGCCGCGGCGGCGGACCTGGGCCTGCTGGCCTTCAGCCACGGCGTCGCCTGGAAGAACGGCGATCCGGGCAGCGGCATCGTGGTTGTTCCGGCCGGCGTGGGCACCTTCACGGTCACGCTGCCGACGGTCGACGACGCCATCGTGGAATCGTCGGAGAGCGCGGTGCTGGTGGTGAACGGCATGCATGCGACCGGCACCCTGCTCGACAACGACTACGTGCCGCCGCCTCCTCCGCCTGCGCCGACGCCCGCACCGGCGCCGGCACCGGAACCCGTCCCCGCACCGGCGCCGGAACCTGCGCCGGAACCTGCGCCCACCCCGGCGCCGGCCCCGACCCTGTCGACCGGCCTCGATCCGGCCACCGACGACGGCGTTAGCGACCAGGACGCCGTCACCGGCGTGCGTACGCCCGAGTTCAGCGTCGGCGGCAACCTGCTGGCGACGGGCGGCAGCGTGCGCCTGCTGTCGCCGCAGGGCGAGGTGGTCGGCAACACCGTCATCACCGAGCAGGACGTCGCCGCCGGTAAGGTCAACGTCGGCCCGGGCCCGCTCGACGATGGCGTCTATACGTATACAGCACAGGTGCTGGACGCCAGCGGCAAGGTAGTCGGCTCGTCGCCGGTGACCGTCACCGTGGTCACCGACCTCGATGGCGTCATGCCCTCGATCGAGCTGGCGGCCTTCGGCGGCGACTACAACGGGGACGGTATCCTCGACTGGCAGCAGCACTCGGTGGCCCTCATGCCCCTGCGCTCGCTGGCCGACTTCGCCCTCGGCAAGAACGCCCCGGTTGGCGCCTTCGGCGCCATCATGGCGGGCAGCCTGGGAGACGTGACCGGCAGGGTAGCGCTGACCAGCGGCGCCCAGCTCAGGGACCTGAGCCTGAGTGAGCTGCCGGCCGCCCTGCCGCAGGAAATCCGCGCCGCCTCGCCGGTCTTCAACTTCACCGTGGAGGCCGAGCCGGAAGCCACGGGCGGCCTGCCGGACCTGGACCCGACGCGGCCCGGCCTGCAGACCCGCGTGGTGATCGAGCTGGGCGCCAACGGCGTGGTGTCGAACAACTTCATGAAGTTCGACCAGGCCAGCCAGCGCTGGTACAGCTTCCTGGACGACCAGGACCTGTCGACTGCGGACGACGGCGCTACCCTGGTGGACCTGAACAACGACGGCCGCATCGACCGCATCGTGATCACGCTGACCGACGGCGCCAGGGGCGACGACGACGGCATCGCCAACGGCACCATCGTCGACCCGGGCCTGCTGGCCTTCGACACCACCCTGCCGGACCAGGTGTACAGCGTGCGCCTGAACACCGGCGATGTCTGGTACACGGCCAACATCGACGAAGCCAGGGTCAAGAGCACCGGTGCCGGCAATGTGTTCCAGGGCGTGGCCTTCGACTCGATGGCCGGACTGCCGGACGCCAGGCACGTGTCGGCCTATTACCAGCCCTTCACCAAGGACACCACCTTCGCCGTCGACGGCGGCCCCCTGCCCTACGTGTGCTACGAGCTGGTGAGCGGCTCCTCGGGATTCATGGCGGCGGCAGCGGGCAAGGCGGCGGTGGACATCCACCTGTTCCAGAACGCGCTGGGACAGACCGAGCTGGTCTCGCTGGCGCAGGCCCGCGAACTCGGCCTGGCTGCCCAGGGTTTCAGCGACCGTGGCGCCAAATTCAGCGTCAGTATGGATAATGCATTCAAGTTCGACGCGGAAGGCTACCTGATCGCCAACCAGGAAAACGCCGCGGTCCAGGCCCTGGTGCGGCAGCTGGCGGGCAGCTACACGTCGACGAGCGCGGCCGGCTTCATCGAGGCGGTCGAGCAGAATTATTTCGAGCAGATCAAGCTGGTCGGCGTCGCCCATGGCGCGGCCGCGAGCGCGGCGGACCTGAACGCGGTGTTCGGCACCGGTTTCGGCGGCTGAGGAGGACAAGATGAATAAATTGATGCAGTGGTGCGTTGCCGCGGGCGCCGCGCTGATGGCGACGCAGGCCGGCGCGGCCGACCCGGTGCGCTACTGGGGCGCCCACGCGGGCGTGAACACGCTCAAGCACATGGACGCGCGGGTGGATTTCGGCTTCGGCACGCCGATTGGCGGCCGTGCAGACCTCGACCGCGGCGTGCACGGCGGGCTGATGGTCGGGCGCCAGTCGGAACACCTGCGCTACGAACTGGAATACGAGACCGGCCGCATCGAGGTCGAACGGCTCACGCTCGCCCCGCTGAGCGAAGCGGTCAGCGGCAAGGGGCGCTACCACGCCCTGTTCGCCAACGCCTACCGCACCGACCGCCTGACGGAGTCGGTGGACAGCTTCGTGGGCGGCGGTATCGGCTGGGGGCGCGTCAAGCTGCCGCAGCTAGGTCTCGGCGCCACTTGCAACTGCTTCGGGCCGGCCGACAAGAGCGGCTTCGCCTGGCAGCTGCGCGCCGGCCTGTCCTACCGTTTGTCTGAGGTGTCGAATGTGGCGCTGCAGTACACCTGGCTGAGCCTTCCGCGTCCGGATGCGGAAGGCCCGCCGGGCATCCAGTACGAGCGCAAGCGCTTCGGGGCGGTCACGCTGGGATACAGCCGGCAGTTCTGATCTAGCTGCCGCCGCAGCCGCCTCCGCAGCCGCCGCCACCACAGCTGCCCCCTCCGTCGCAGGATGCGGCGCCGTCGCCGTCCGCACAGCCATCGCTGCCGATGATGCTCGCCAAGCCGTCGGCGCCGCCCTGGTCGCGCTCGCGCCGCTGGGCCCTGCCTTCATCATGATCGGCTGTGCCGACGAGGCCCAGCAGGGCCAGGCTTTCCGGACGCAATGCTTCGGGAAAGACCATGTGGTGGTCGGGATTGCCGAATTCGTCCAGCATGCAGTAGGCGACCAGGCCCCCGATGATCCAATAGGCGAACCCATGGGGCATGCCGAGACGCTGGTCCAGCGAGAACAACCTTGGCAGGTGGGTCCCGGCGGCGGGCTGCGAGGCGCGCCGCCGGGCCTGGACCAGGCACACGGCCAACGCCTCGTGCATCCCCGCGCCCATCTTCGCCTTCTCCACGTGCGGGATGACCTTGCCGAAATGCCGGATGCAGAAACGGTGCAGTCCCACTTCGTCCAGGCGCATCCACGCATGCCAGACCGAGTCCGCGGCGCGCGAAGGCAGGCCGCAGGTCTTGCGGGCCGCTGCCGCGCAGTCGAAGAACATCATCAAGCCTTCCGCCGACTGGGCGAAGAAAGAGGCGTCGCGCGGAATGCTGGGGAATTCCTGCTGCGAGGTCCGTGACCAGTAGGGGAAGAGCGCAGGCGGGACGTCCGCCAGCACCTGCGCATACGTGGACCGCTCGAACTCCCTTGCCACCTCGTGGCCGGCTTCCTTGACATGCATTGCAGCTCCCGCGTCGTCAGTGATCCGCTTACCTTAGTGCACCCGCACCCAGGCGATGCTGATAGACCTCAAGCAAGAAAAAACCCGCCTTGCGGCGGGTTGTCGTGAGACCTCAGCGCTGCGGCGCCACGCGCCACACCACGCCGCCGGCATCGTCCACCACCAGCAGCGCGCCATCCTGCGCCACCGCCACGCCGGACGGGCGGCCCCAGACGTCGCGGTCGCTCAGCACCATGCCGGACATGAAGTCCTGGTACTGCCCGGTCGGCAAGCCGTTCTTCATGAACACGCGCACCACCTTGTAGCCGGTGCGCACGCCGCGGTTCCAGGAACCGTGCAGGGCCACGAACACGTCTCCTTCGTACTCCTTCGGGAAGGCGTTCGCCGCGCCCTTCGGCGCCTGGTAGACGGCCATGCCCAGCGGCGCCGAGTGCGACTGGATCAGCACGTCCGGCACGATGGTCTTGCCCTTCAGGTCAGGACGCTGGCCCTTCAGGCGCGGGTCTTCGTTGTCGCCGATGTAGTACCACGGCCAGCCGTAGAAGCCGCCCTGCTTCACGCGGGTCAGGTAGTCCGGCGGCAGGTTGTCGCCCAGGGCATCGCGCTCGTTCACATTGCACATCAGGTCGCCCGTGCCCGGATAGACCAGCATGCCGACGCAGTTGCGCAGGCCGGTGGCATAGGTGCGGCGGTTCTTGCCGTCGACATCGAAGGCCATGACGGTGGCGCGGTCGGTCTCCACGCCCCAGGCGCCGCCCACGCCGTGCTTCGCTTCCCATTGCGCCAGCGGCTCCGGCGGCTTGGCGCCGATCTCGGTGGCGACGTTGGTGGCCGAGCCGATCGACAGCAGCATGGTCTTGTCGTCGGCGGAGAAGGCCAGGGTGCGGGTGGTGTGGCCGCCGCTGGTGTCGGACAGGGTCGGCACGATGACCTCGGGCTCACCACGCGCCTTGATGTCGCCGTTGCGGTAAGGGATGCGCACCACCGAGTTCACGTTGGCGACGTACAGGTATTGCGGGTTGTCGTTGGAGGGCCAGAAGGCCATGCCGTAGGGGCGATTCAAGCCGCCGGCAAAGGTTTCGACGCTGTCGGCAGATTGACCGTTCTTCGAACGCAGCACCTTGATCTCGCCCTTGGCGGTGGCGGCCAGGAAGATGTCGCCGTTCGGCGCGCGCAGCGGCAGGCGCGGCTTGTCGGCGTCCTGTGCGAACACGCTGACCGTGAAGCCCTTCGGGACGGTCGGCATGCTGCCGTTCGGACGCGCCTCGACGCGCGGGCCGTTGCCGGCGCTGCTGGTGGCGAAGGGCGGCGGCAGGTCGCTGGCCTTGATGTGCCAGATGCGGCCGGGCTGGTTGTCGTCCCAGCTGCCGCGGCGATCGGCGGCGGCTTTGGTGGCGGGCGCTGACGCGACTGCCGCCGGGCCTTGCAGGGTGGCGAGATAGTCGATCAGGGCGGCGCGCGCCTTCTTGTCCGAGATCCCGACCGGCATGGTGGTGCCGGGGACGTTCTTGGCCGGATCGGCCAGGAATGCGTCCAGTTCCGAGCGTGTCCAGGTCTTGCCGGCGGCGCCGGCCTTGTTCAGGGCAGCCGAGTAGTTGTAGGCCGGGACCGCCGCCGCCTTGCGGCCGACGACGGCGAACAGGCCGGGGCCGGCGCGCGAGGACAGCTTGTTGTCGACGCTGTGGCAGCTCGCGCAGTTGTTCTGGAAGGTGGTCTGGCCGGCGGTCTGGGGCGCGGCGTGGGCAGCGGACATCGCTGCCAGGCTGGCGAGCAGCGCGGCATGCGCGACATGCAGCGTCAGGGTCTTGGCTTGCAAGGGAGTCTCCTGGTGGACGGATTCGTTGATAGCTCGCCATCATAGGGTAAATTGGCCTCACCGTGCGCCTATTGCGAAAGGATCGGGCGCGGTGGCGCTGGTCATCCAGCGCAGCAGCGGACCATGTGGCTCATAGGGCAGCTTGCCGAAGCGGCGGAACAGCGTCTCGATCTCGCCTTTGGACGCGGTATTGAAGTCGAGCGCCGGCACTTCCGCCCCGGCCGCATTGGTCACCATGCCCCAGCTGCCCTCGCCGTGGCCGCCCTTGTTGCTCACGTATTTATAGGACCAGGCCGTGGCGGCCCAGCCCAGCCGCGCATAGGTATCGAAGCTGGCGCGCGCCACCTGGCCGCCCAGTTCCAGGCCCATGCTGGCCCAAGGCTGGATCTCGCCCAGGTAGAAGGGCGTGTCCAGTTCGCGGATGCGGCGCTCCCAGTCGCACACGCCGCCCTTGCCATCGGGCTCGCAGCGCAGCCACTCGCGATGCACTTCGCGGCCGGCGGTCTTCCAGCCGAAGTGGCCGGGATAGGGATGCATCTCGAAGGCGACGTTCTCCATGCCGCGCGCCTTCGGGTCGCCGTAAGCCTTGATGTCGTCCTTGACGTGGCCCGGCAGGATGATGACGTGGTTCGGGTCTTTCTCACGCACGGCTTTGTACAAGGTCTCGACGACGGCGGCCATGTTGGCGGAATCCGTGCCCCATGGCTCGTTCAGCAAGCTGTAGCCGGCCACCGAGGGCCGGTCGCGGTAGCGGCTGGCCACCTGCTGCCATAGCCAGACGGTACGCTTCTGGTAATCGGGCACGCTCCAGTACCGGTTGCGGCCGGCGCAGCCGCTGTGGTGTTCCCAGCCCTGGCTGCCGGCCGCGCCGTGCAGGTCGAGGATCACGTAGATGCCGCGTTTCTCGGCCTCCCGGATCGCTCCGTCGAGGTAGTGCCAGGCATCGGCACGCAGCCGGCCCGGCTTCTTTTCGTCTTCGACGACCGTGTGGATGAAGGGCACGCGCACCAGGTTCACGCCGAAGGAGGCCAGCAGGTCCCAGTCCTTCGGGGTCATCCAGTTGTCGCGGAAGAGCTGCATGAGGCGCTCGCGCTCCGGGTAGCCGAAGCGCCGGTCCAGCACGGCCTCCAGCTTGCACTGGTCGTCGATGCCATGCTTGCCCTGTCCCATCATCCAGAACTCGTTGATCAGCCAGTTGCCGAGGTTTGCGCCTTTCAGCACGACAGGCTTGCCCTCGCGCGTCACCCAGCGCGGGCCCTCGGCGCGCACCATCTGGCTGGCGTCGACGATCGGCGCTGCCGCCTGGGCTGCGGTGAGCGTCAGGCTTCCCAGTGCTGCCATCAGGATGGCCCCTGCCCTGCCGCGCGCGATGCTCTTGCCGGTCCCGGTCCGCATATCGTCTCCTCCTTGTCGCGGCAGCGCTGGAAACGTTGCCATTTATGAAGGCGACTATAGCATGGCTTAATCCGCCACCTTGATCACCAGCTTGCCGAAGTTCCGCCCCTGCAGCAGGTCGATGAAGGCGGCGGGTGCCCGCTCAAGGCCGTCGACGATGTCTTCACGGTAGCGCAGGCGGCCATCCTCGATCCACTGCCCGGCCTCGCGCAGGAAGTCCTGCCGCAGGGCTGCGAACTCGCGCTGGATGAAGCCGCGGATGGTCAGGCTTTTCTTGAGCACGTCGCGCATGAGGAGCGCCAGCTTGTCCGGCCCCGGCTCGGCCTGCGGGAGCGCGTTGTACTGGGAGATCAGGCCGCAGACGGAAACGCGGGCAAAGTCGTTCAGCAGCGGGAACACCGCGCGTGCGCCCTTGATGCGGGCGATCTGCCCGACTGCCGAGCCGACCGCGCCGCTGGCGGCGGCCACCACGACGGCCTCGCCCGGCTTCGGTTGGCCGATCTGCAGCAGACCCGCCCAGGCGGTGAATCCCGGCATGCCCAGCACGCCGAGCGCGGTGCTGATGGGCGCGAGCGCTGGGTCGAGCTTGCGCAGGTTCTCACCATCGGACAGAGCGTAGCGCTGCCAGCCCGAGTGCGAGAGCACGATGTCGCCCGGCGCGTAGTCGGGGTGCTTCGACGTCACGACGCGTGCAACGGTGCCGCCTTCCATGACGGCGCCGATCTCGACCGGCTTGGCATAGGACTTCGCATCGTCCATCCGGCCGCGCATATAGGGGTCGAGCGACAGGTAGAGGACTTCGAGCAGCAGCTGGCCGTTGGCGGGTTCCGGTGCGGGCGTGTGCACGATGCGGAAATTCTCCGGCACCGGCATGCCGGTCGGGCGCGCGGCGAGCAGGATCTGCTGGTTTTGAAGGTCGGGCATGGGCGTCCTTTCAGTATGGTCGACAAGGACCAACCATGCTACGCCGCTTCGCCGATTCTTGCCGAAAGGCCCCTATACCGCCAGCCAGCCGCGAAAGCCGCGCGCAGCGTAATAGGACTCGGCGCCATTATGGTACAAGAAGACCTTGCCGTAGCGGCGGTCGCAGAATAGCGCGCCGCCGAGGGCGCGGACGTCGGGCGGCGTAGCGATCCAGCTGGAGGTCTTGCGATCGAATTCGCCCAGCGCCTGCAAGGCGCGGTACTGTTCTTCCGTCAGGAGCTCGACGCCCATCTCCGCGGCCATCTCCATGGCGCTGGTGCGCGGCTTGTTTTCCTTGCGAGCCTCCAGGGCGGCGCGGTCGAAGCAGATGCTGCGGCGGCCAGCTGGAGTTTCGGGAGAGCAGTCGCAGAAGACAAATCTGCCGGTGCTGTCGTCCCGACCGATGACATCCGGCTCGCCGCCGGTTTCTTCCATCGCGGCGAGCGAGCGCAGTGCGGCCGGATGATCCGCGAGCCTTGTCTGGACCTCCCCCCACGTCAGGCCCTGGTGGCGCTGCATATGCTTGTCGAAACGGGTCTTCAGGGTATTAAGCAGAGCGTCGGAGTCCGGAGCGTTCATGGGCAAACCTTTCCGTGTCGGTGGCGAAAAACGCCAAGTTATCACAGCAGTTGCCGCCCATCCCAAAAACAAAACCGCCCGGCTGCCATTGCTGGCGGCCGGGCGGTTTGCGGGCAGAACTGAGGCTAGACGATCAGTCCCAGCTCAGCGCACCACCGGTCTGATACTCGGTCACGCGGGTCTCGAAGAAGTTACGCTCCTTCTTCAGGTCGATCATCTCGCTCATCCACGGGAACGGGTTCTCTTCGTTCGGGAACAGCGGATCCAGGCCGATCTGCACGGCACGGCGGTTGGCGATGAAGCGCAGGTAGCCCTTGAACATCGGGGCGTTCAGGCCCAGCACGCCGCGCGGCATGGTGTCTTCGGCGTAGCGGTACTCGAGTTCGACGGCCTGCAGGAACAGGGCTTTCAGCTCTTCGCGGAAGGCCGGGGTCCACAGCTGCGGGTTTTCCATCTTGATCGTGTTGATCAGGTCGATGCCGAAGTTTACGTGCATCGACTCGTCGCGCAGGATGTACTGGTACTGCTCGGCGGCGCCGGTCATCTTGTTCTGGCGGCCCAGCGCCAGGATCTGGGTGAAGCCGACGTAGAAGAACAGTCCTTCCATCAGGCAGGCGAAGACGATGATCGACTTCAGCAGCTTCTGGTCGTTTTCCAGCGTGCCGGTCTTGAAATCAGGGTCGGTCAGCACGTTGATGAACGGGATCAGGAACTGGTCCTTGTCGTGGATCGATTCGATCTCGTTGTAGGCGTTGAAGATCTCGCGCTCGTCCAGGCCCAGCGACTCGACGATGTACTGGTAGGCGTGGGTGTGGATCGCCTCTTCGAAAGCCTGGCGCAGCAGGTACTGGCGGCATTCCGGGGCGGTGATGTGGCGATAGGTGCCCAGCACGATGTTGTTGGCGGCCAGCGAGTCGGCGGTGACGAAGAAGCCGAGATTGCGCTTGACCAGGCGGCGCTCGTCTTCCGACAGGCCGTTCGGGTTCTTCCACAGCTCGATGTCGCGCTGCATGTTCACTTCCTGCGGCATCCAGTGGTTCGCGCAGCCGGCCAGGTACTTGTCCCATGCCCACTTGTACTTGAACGGGACCAGCTGGTTCACGTCGGTCTGGCCGTTGATGATGCGCTTGTCGTCGGCGTTGACGCGCTTGGCCACTTCGGCGGCGGGCGGTAGCGCGTCGCCGGTGGCGGCAGCTTGCGGTGCGCGGGGGGCGCTGGTCGGTTCGTCGTCCCAAGAGAGCATGGTGTTCTTTCCTTCTTTCGTGACTGCGTCCGCGCGTAGCGGACGGTCTATCGTGTTGATTCGGTAGTTGGCGGTGCAAGCCGGCTGCACGCCGGCCTGCACCTCATTGGTCGATTATTGGCAGCTTATTGGCAAGCTTCGCACTCGTCGAAGCCGGCGTCGCCCGGACGCAGGTAGCAGGCGGCGCCGTCCACGACTTCCGGAGCGGCTGCCGCGGGAGCAGCTGCCGGGGCTGGAGCAGCGTGGCCGGCCGACAGGCCGCCCGAGACCGGCACCGCGTTCAGCGCGCCGGTGCGGGTGGTCGACTTCTCCATGTGCGTCGCGGCGATGGTGCGCAGGTAGTAGGTGGTCTTCAGGCCGCGCAGCCATGCCAGCTTGTAGGTCTCGTCCAGCTTCTTGCCCGATGCGCCGGCCATGTAGATGTTCAGCGACTGGGCCTGGTCGATCCACTTCTGGCGGCGCGAGGCGGCTTCCACCAGCCACTTCGGCTCGACTTCGAAGGCGGTCGCGTAGATGTCGCGCAGGTCTTGCGGCACGCGGTCGATCTTGGACAGCGAACCGTCGAAGTACTTCAGGTCGGCGATCATGACTTCGTCCCACAGGTCGCGGGCCTTCAGGTCGCGCACCAGGTACGAGTTGATCTCGGTGAATTCGCCCGACAGGTTCGACTTCACGTACAGGTTCTGGAAAGTCGGCTCGATGCAGGCCGACACGCCGATGATGTTCGAGATCGTCGCGGTCGGGGCGATCGCCACGCAGTTCGAGTTACGCATGCCGAACTGCTTGATGCGCTCGCGCACCGGGGTCCAGTCCATCGATTCGCTGGTGTCCTGCTCCAGGTAGCCGCCGCGCTCTTCGGCCAGCAGCTTGATCGAGTCCTGCGGCAGGATGCCGCGGTCCCACAGCGAACCTTCGTACGACTCGTAGCGGCCGCGCTCTTCGGCCAGCTCGGTCGAGGCCAGGTAGGCGTAGTAGCAGACGGCTTCCATCGACTTGTCGGCGAATTCGACGGCCTTGTCCGAGGCGAACGGCACGCGCATCATGTGCAGGCAGTCCTGGTGCCCCATGATGCCCATGCCGACCGGGCGGTGGCGCATGTTCGAATTGCGCGCCTTGTCCACGGCGTAGTAGTTGATGTCGATGACGTTGTCCAGCATACGCATCGCGGTGCGGATGGTCTTGGCAAGCTTGGCGTGATCCAGGCCGTCACCCTTCATGTGCTGCGGCAGGTTGACCGAGCCCAGGTTGCAGACGGCGATCTCGTCGGCGCTGGTGTTCAGCGTGATCTCGGTGCACAGGTTCGACGAGTGCACCACGCCGATGTGCTGCTGCGGCGAGCGGATGTTGCACGGGTCCTTGAAGGTGATCCACGGGTGGCCGGTCTCGAACAGCATCGACAGCATCTTGCGCCACAGGTCGAGCGCTTCGACCTTCTTGTACACGGTCATTTCGCCGCGTGCGGCCTTGGCTTCGTAGGCGACGTACGCTTCTTCGAATGCCTTGCCGACCAGGTCGTGCAGGTCCGGGGTTTCGCTCGGCGAGAACAGGCTCCAGTGGCCCTTTTCCATCACGCGCTTCATGAACAGGTCCGGAATCCAGTTCGCGGTGTTCATGTCGTGGGTGCGGCGGCGGTCGTCGCCGGTGTTCTTGCGCAGGTCGAGGAACTCCTCGATGTCCATGTGCCAGGTTTCCAGGTAGGCGCAGACCGCGCCCTTGCGCTTGCCGCCCTGGTTCACCGCCACGGCGGTGTCGTTGACCACTTTCAGGAAGGGGACCACGCCCTGCGACTTGCCGTTGGTGCCCTTGATGCGCGAGCCCAGTGCGCGGACCGGGGTCCAGTCGTTACCGAGGCCGCCGGCGAACTTCGACAGCAGTGCGTTTTCCTTGATCGCATCGTAGATGCCTTCCAGGTCGTCGCCGACGGTGGTCAGGTAGCAGGACGACAGCTGCGAGCGGCGGGTGCCCGAATTGAACAGGGTCGGGGTCGAGCTCATGAAGTCGAAGGACGACAGCAGGTTGTAGAACTCGATGGCGCGCGCTTCGCGGTCGGCTTCGCGCAGGGCCAGGCCCATCGCGACGCGCATGTAGAAGGCCTGCGGCATTTCGATGCGGGTTTCACGCACGTGCAGGAAGTAGCGGTCGTACAGGGTCTGCAGGCCGATGTAGCCGAACTGCAGGTCACGGTCGGCGACGATGGCCTTGGCCAGGCGCTCGAGGTCGTACTTGCCCAGCTCTTCGTCCAGCAGCTCGTTCTGGATGCCCTTGGCGATGTATTGCGGGAAGTAGGTGATGTATTCGGCGGCGGCGCCGGCTTGCGGCACTTCGTGGCCGAAGACTTCCTTGCGGATGGTGTGCAGCAGGATGCGTGCGGTGACCTGGCTGTAGGCCGGGTCGGTTTCCATCAGGGCGCGGGCGGCCAGGATGGCCGACTTGTACAGCTCTTCGACCGGCACGCCGTCGTACAGGTTCTTCAGGGTCTCGGCGACGATGGCGTCGGCGTCGACGTGCTTTTCCAGGCCCGAGCAGGCGGCGTTCACGAGGGCGTGGACGTCGTTCACGTCCAGCGGGCGGCGCTGGCCGCCGTCGACCACATTGATCTGCGGCGCGGCCACGGCGGTGCCACCCAGGGCTTCCTTGGCGGCCTTGCGCTCTTCCATGCGCTTGGCGCGGTACAGCACGTATTCGCGCGCGACGTCATGCTCGCCCGAGCGCATCAGCGACAGTTCGACCTGGTCCTGCACGTCTTCGATATGGAAGGTGCCGCCGTTCGGCTGGCGGCGCACCAGGGCGGCCACCACGTTGCCGGTCAGCTGCTCGACCAGTTCACGGATGCGGGCCGATGCCGCGCCCTGCCCGCCTGCGACGGCGAGGAAGGCCTTGGTCATCGCGACCGAGATCTTGTGCGGCTCGAAGGCCACCACGGCGCCGTTGCGGCGGATCACGCGATAGTCACCACGGGCGACGATCTCTGCGGGCGTGGCGCCTGCCGGCGCGCCTGGGGTGACGTGCGGATTGATCGAAATGTCTTGTGCTGTTTGCATTGAGCCTCCAGTGAGCAGCGGTACCTGCCGTCGTTTGTCTTCAGCCAGGCTTGTTAACCTGACAAAATTTAAGCAAAGCGATACCCCGCCAGCCGGGTTGCCTCACTGGCAACCACGCAGGCGAAAATGCGGCAGGGTTAGAAATCGCTGTTGAATCAGTGGCTTGCAGAGCAAGCTTCAAGTCGAACGTGACCCTAGTTACTTCTAGTCCACTACCACTATATCTAGTGTCCGATCTTGAGTTAAGACTAATTGTAGTGCCTGACCTAGGTCAGGGCAAGTGAATAGCTTCGCAATTTTTTCTGTTTTTTTTGGTGCATGGGCTTGACAATGCAGTTCGTCCTTCACGATGGGCGATATGCGGTGAGTGAGTGCTAACCTTGTCCACGGACGCTGCTCAAGCCTTCATCAAAGCGATGCCCGGTGCATTAAAGTGGGGCATTTTGCGCTGGCGAAAAGACAACATGATGACACGTGCGGCTCTGCCTTTCGTAGGGTGGGCGGGAGACCCGCCCGCCCTACGGTACGGAAGAGTTCAGGCGTTGTCTTCCGGCGCGACGATCTCGAGCTTCTGCATCTGGTAACGCAACTGGCGCACGCTGATCCCCAGCAGGGCCGCGGCCTGGGTGCGGTTGAAATTGGTCTGCTGCAGCGCGCGGCCGATGATGTCGCGCTCGACCTGGCTCAGGTACTCCGGCAGGTTGCCGGGCAGGCCGTTGGGGCCGAGTCCGGGCGCGACCGGCGCCGGTTCGGCCGCCGGCGCCGGCGCCGGCTCCAGTTCCACCGCGATTTCGACGGGCGTCACGGAGGCAGTCATCGGCGCCGGCTCGCGCACCACCGCGTCACCGGGCCGCGCCGCCTTCAGCGACAGGTCTCCGACTTCGATCACGCCGTCGTTGGCGAAGGCCAGCGCCCGCTCCAGCACGTTTTCCAGCTCGCGGATATTCCCCGGGAAGGAGTAGGCGCGCAGGGCATCGAGCACGCCCGGCCCGAGGGTCGCCTGCCCCGGCCCGGCCAGGCGCGCCAGGATGGCGTCGACCAGGGGCGCCAGGTCGTCGATGCGTTCGCGCAGCGGCGGCAGCGAGAGCTCGATCACGTTCAGGCGATAGAACAGGTCTTGCCTGAACCTGCCCTGCTCGACGCAGCGCGCCAGGTCCTGGTGGGTGGCGCTGATGATGCGCACGTCGACCGGTTCCTCGACGGTGGCGCCGATCTTGCGCACGCGCCGCTCCTGGATCGCGCGCAGCAGTTTCACCTGCATCGGCAGCGGCAGGTCGGCCACCTCGTCCAGCATCAGGGTGCCGCCGTTGGCCGCCTGGAAGAAGCCGTCGCGGTCGTCCGAGGCGCCGGTGAAGGCGCCCTTGCGGTAGCCGAAGAACTCGGCTTCCATCAGGGTTTCGGGAATCGCGCCGCAGTTCACGGCGACAAACGGTTTCGACGCCCGCGAACTCTGGGCGTGGATCTCGCGCGCGGCCAGTTCCTTGCCGCTGCCCGATTCGCCGGTGATCGAGATCGGCGCGTTCGAGCGCGCCAGGCGTCCGATCTGGGCGCGCAGCGACTGCATGGCGGGCGACGAGCCGATCATGCGCGAGCCGGCAGCAGCGCCGTCCTGCGCCAGCGGTGGAGCTTCGGACAGTTTCAGCGCCGAGCGCACCATTACGCGCAGCGCGTCGAGCGCCACCGGCTTGGAGATGTAATCGAAGGCGCCGGCCTTGAGCGCCACCACCGCGTTCTCGGCGCTGCCGTAGGCCGTGATGACGGCGATCGGCGCGGCCTTGTTCGATGCCGCGACCTCGCGCACCAGCTCCAGTCCGAGGCCGTCGGGCAGGCGCATGTCCGTCAGGATCAGGGCGTAGTCGTGCTCCTCCACCAGGGACCGCGCCTGGCGCAGCGTGGCGGCGCTGTCGACGTCCAGCCCCATCTTGAGCAGGGTGATCTCGAGCAGTTCGCGCAGGTCGGCTTCGTCGTCGACCACGAGGATGCGGGGTGCGGCCATGGTTCTCTCTAATATATATACGGTACGGCCGGTTTTCAGGCCGGCTGCGCGAAGCTGATGACGAAGCGTCCGCTCGCCTTGCGCGGCCCCATGGCCGCGGCGTCGAAGCGGTATTCGTAGTCGAGCTTCGCGTCGTTGTTCAGGCACAGCTCGCGCGCGAGATACAGCCCCAGGCCCGTGCCCTTGCTCGAAGTCGTGTAGAAGGGCTCGAACAGGTGGGCGCGCACCTCCGGCGTGATGCCCGGGCCGTCGTCCTGCACGTGCAGCTCGATGCGGCCGGCGGCGTCGCGCGCCGGGAACACCCGGATGCTGTTCGGCTGGTGGCTGGCGTAGCGCACCGCGTTGCCCAGCAGGTTGAGCAGCACTTCGTGCAGGTGCAGCGGGTCGAAGCGCACCGAACTCCTCGCAGCGTCGCCTATATAGACTATATCATCGGCCAGGCCGTGGATCTCGCAGAATTCGGCCTTCAGCTCGGCCAGGAAAGGGGCCAGCTGCAGCGGCTCGCCGTTCGGCTGCACCTTGCGCGAGAGCTGCAGGATGTCCTCGACCATGCGGTTCACCCTCGCCACGTTGTCGCCGACGATTTTCAACAGGCGCACCTCGGCCGGGCCGTGCAGGTCTTCGGCCAGCAGCGCGGTCGCGTGGCCGATGGCCGACAGCGGGTTGCGCACCTCGTGGGCGATGCTGGCGGTCAGGCGCCCCATCGAGGCCAGTTTCAGTTGCTGCGCCTGGTTCTCGATGGCGCTCACGTCCTGCATGAAGACCACGCTGCGTCCCAGCGTGCCACCCAGCGTGTCGACCCGCGCGAAGCGCAGCTTGAGGTGCGCCGGCTGGTCGCGCCGCCCGCGCAGCAGGCCCTCGGTCTCCTGGTAGGGTTTCACGGTCACGAAGACGGCGCCATCGACCGGCGCGCGCAGCCACGCGGTGAAGGCCTGGGCCAGCGGCTCCATCCCGGGGCCTTCGCCCAGGCGGAACCCCGCGACTTCCCCCGCCAGGCCGAGCATGCGGCGCGCCGCCGGGTTGGCGGTGAAGACCACGCCGTTGTCGCCCACCACCAGGATGCCGTCGCCGACGTCGGCGATCACGATCTGGTTGATCAGCTGCTGGACGTGCAGGTCGGTGCCGCGCTGGGACGCCAGCTCTTCCTGCTTGATCAGGCGCGCGGCCAGGCGGTTCACCAGCAGCACCCCGGCGAAGAAGGCGGCGCCGTACAGGCCCGCCTGCATCAGGGGAGGCTGGCGCTCCTGCATGAAGACCTGCCACACGCTCTCGGCCAGCAGGAACAGGGTCGCGACCGAGGCCGAGAATAGCGCCAGCAGCAGCGGCGCGAGGATGGCGGCGCCGGCCAGCGGGAACAGGTAGAGGATGGCCAGGCCGCTGCGCATGCCGCCGGCGGCCAGGTAGAGCGCCGAGATCACGGCCAGGTCGACCGCGACCTGGACGCCCAGCTGCAGCACGAAGCGGCGCTTCCACCAGGTGCCCACGGCAGCGAAAGCGAGGGCCGCCGCCAGGTAGACCAGGCAGGCCTCGGTGCTCGGGGTGGCATGCACCCCGTCGTCGCCAATGTCCAGCCCCAGGTAGAGCATCAGCACCAGCGCGATGACGATGCGGGTGACGTTGAAGGTTTGGAGCGAGCGCCACAAGGTGGAGCGCGCTTCGCGCGAGATCGCCTGCCGTGGAGCCATCGGCCGGCTTACTTCGGCGGCAGGCGCACGTGGCCCGGCGAGCAGTAGTCGTGGCCGTCCGCGTGCACCGCCTCGGAAGCCGGGAAGTGCAGGCCGCAGTGCGCGCACTGGGTCATCGATTCGATTTCGCGCACGGGTTCCGGCGGCCGCTGCGGCTGCCGGAACGGCGGCTGCTGGTTCGACATCTTCTTCAGCTTGGCGCGCAAGGCCATCCCGATCAGAACGACCAGGGCGATCCAGAACAGGATGCGTGTCATGCGCCCCCCCGGTGCAGGACGACTTCGAGCACGAAGCGGCTGCCGACATAGGCCAGCGCCAGGGTGGCGAAGCCGGCCAGGGTGAAACGCAGCGCGGTCTTGCCGCGCCAGCCTTGATAACGGCGGCCGGCCAGCAGCGCCGCGAACAGCAGCCAGGACAGCAGCGCGAACACGCTCTTGTGGTCGAAGCGCAGGGCGCGGCCGAACAGCTGTTCGGAGAACACCACGCCCGACAGCACGGTGAGGCTGAGCAGGATGAAGCCGATCCAGATGACGCGGAACAGCAGCTTTTCCATGGTGAGCAAGGCCGGCAGCTGGTCGAGGGCGCCGGCCAGCCAGCCGCTGGAGGCCCCGCCGCGCGCGTGCAGCCGCGCTTCCTGCAGCGCCATCAGCACCGCGTGGAAGGCGGCGATGGTGAGCGTGCTGTAGGCCAGCACGGCCACGGCCACGTGCCAGCCGAAGGCGGGCGACTGGCTACTCAAGGCCAGCAGGCTGCCCGGGAAGATCACCGGCAGCGTGGCGGCCACGCAGGCGAAGGGCATCACCAGGCGGCGCATGCCGTCGAGGGCGAAATTGCGGTTTTCCAGCCAGTAGGCGGCCACCGAGACCCACAGGGCGCTCGACAGCATGATGGCGAAGCCGACCCGCAGGCGGCCGGGCGCGACCACGTCGAGCCCGAGCGCGGCGCCATGCACCACCCAGGCCACGGCGGTGACGCTTGATATGAGAGCGCCCCGGCGCGACGGCAGCAGGGCGCACACCGCGTACAGCAGGGCCGCGGCGAGGAAGAGGGAGTTCTGCATACTGGAAGTCTACACCATCGGATCGCGACGGTGGCGGGGGCGGCGGGCCCGAGGGACGCTCAATCCACCGCCGCCATCCTCAGCTCGTCCGTATGATGCCGCTGCTGCTCTTCCATCACCAGCACCCCGAGCTCGCGCTTGAGCTGGTTGAATTCCGGCGCGGCCGGATCGCGCATGCGCGGCATGTCCACCAGCAGGTCGCGCTTGACCGTCCCCGGCCGGTAGGTCATCACCACGATGCGGTCGGCCAGGTAGACGGCTTCCTCGATGCTGTGGGTGACGAACAGGATGGTCTTCTTCAGCTCCGACCAGATGCGCAGCAGCTCGTCCTGCAGGTTGCGGCGGGTGAGCGCGTCCAGGGCGCCGAAGGGTTCGTCCATCAGCATGATGGGCGAGTCGAGCGCCAGCACACGCGCGATCGCCACGCGCTGGCGCATGCCGCCCGACAGGTCCTTGGGAAAGCGCTGGCGGAAGTCGCCCAGCGACAGCATGGACAGGAGGCCGCCGACGATGTCGCGGATCTCGGCCTTCGGTCTGCCCTTGATGTGCAGGCCGAAGCCGATATTGTCCTCGACCGTCATCCAGGGAAACAGCGCGTATTCCTGGAACACCATGCCGCGGTCCGGGCCGGGCGCCTCTACCATCCTGCCGTCCACCGTGATCGTGCCGCTGCTGGGCAGCGAGAAGCCCGCCACCGCATTGAGCAGCGTCGACTTGCCGCAGCCGGAGGGGCCGAGCAGGCAGGTGAACTGCCCGCGCGGGATGTCGAGGCGGATGTCCTGCAGTGCGGTGACGGTCCGGCCGCCTGTCTCGAAAGCCTTGTGCACGCCGTCGATGCGGATGTGCGGGGCCACGGCTTGCTGCGTGAATGCCTGCGGTGCGTTCATGTCAGTGCTCCAGGCCGCGGTGCCAGCGCAGCAGATGGTTGTTCAGGCGGTTCATGGCGACGTCGATCGCCAGGCCAAGCAGGCCGATGGTGATCATCCCGGCGATGATCTTGTCCGACCAGAAGTACTCGCGCGCTTCCAGGATGCGGAAGCCCAGGCCGTTGTTCACGGCGATCATCTCGGAGACGATCACCACGATGAAGGCGGTGCCGATGCCGATCCGTACGCCGGACAGGATGTAGGGCACGGCGGCCGGCAGGATCACGCGCAGGAACATGGTGGTCCCGCTCGCGCCCAGGTTGCGCGCCGCGCGCAGGTAGATGCCGTCCACGTGGCGCACGCCGGCGATGGTGTTCATCAGGACCGGGAAGAAGGCGCCCAGGGCGATCAGGAACACGGCCGGCGGATTGCCCAGGCCGAACCACAGGATGGCCAGCGGGATGTAGGCGATCGGCGGGATCGGACGCAGGATCTGCACCAGGGGGTTCATCCACGCGTACACGACCCGGCTCGCGCCCATCGCAAGGCCGAGCGGCAGCGCCAGGCCGGCGCCGATGGCGAAGCCGACCGCCACGCGGAACATGCTGGTCCAGATGTCCATCGGCAGTTCGCCCGAGAAGGCCCAGGACCAGCGCCCTCCTTCCGTGTATTGCTCGAAGGGCACCTGCGGCAGCAGGTAGGCCACCCACTTGCGCCACACGTCGAGCGGCGCCGGCAGCACCTGCGGATTGACCCAGCCTTGATAGGCCACCCACTGCCAGAGCGCGATCGCGAGCATCGGCGCCACCATGCCGATTGCCCGCTGGTACCACGGATTGCGCCAGCGCTCGCGCGACCGTTTTCGCCTGTCCGGAATCTTCATGGCATTCCTTTCAGCGCACGGCCAGGTTCTTCATGGCGGCCTCCAGCAGGTCGGTCCGCACCCAGTCCTTCGCCAGCGGCGGACGCGCCATGCGGCCCACGCCGGTTTTCACCATGATGTCGGTGGTGACCTGGATGTGTTCGGGCGTGAGGGCATAGGAATACGGGGAATTGCGGATCGCGTCCTGGAAGTCGTCGCTCGAGATCTGGTTCTTGAAGATCGCCTCGCGCACGTATTTCTCGGCCACGGCCGGCTGGTCGATGAAGGTCCTGGTCGCCTCGACGAAGCAGCGCATGAACTTCTCGGCCGCCGGGCGGCGCTCGCGATAGAACTGTTCCGTCATGACCAGGGTGCGCACCGGCTCGCCGATCGGGGTGTCGTAGGGTTTCAGGACCTCGGCGCCGAAGGCCTTGTTGATGGCCTGCGAGGACTGCGGCTCGGACTGCATCATGGCGTCGATCTGCTTGCCCAGCAGGGCCTGGTTCAGGTCCGGATAGGACAGGTAGACCAGCTGCACGTCCTTGCCGGGCGTGGGGGCGGACGTCAAGCCGTGCTTGGCCAGCACCGCCATCAGGAGCACTTCCTGGATCGCGCCGCGCGTCACCCCGACCCGCCTGCCCTTGAGCTGGGCCACGGTGCGGATGCCGAGCTCCGGCCGCGCCACCAGGCGCGCGCCGCCACGCGCGAAACCGGCCACCGCGACGATCGGCGCCCCGCCCGCGCGCCCCGAGATCGCCGCTTCGGAAGCGGTGGCGCCGACATCCAGTTCGCCCGCGATGATCGCCTGCATCACGTCCAGCCCCTTCGCGAAGGTCTTCTCCTCGACGCGGATGCCGCACTTGGGTGCGATTTCCTTGATATAGGAAACGGCGCCGAAATGGGCCAGCTTGAGGTTGCCGAGCCGGATCACCTCCTGGGCCCCGGCGCCCCCTGCTGCAAGCAGGGTGGCCGCGAAAAGGATGCTGCCGAATACCTTCGTCATGCTTCTCTCCTGTTGAATGCGGTGCAGGCAAACGATGCTGCACAGAAGACGATGCTGACGGGAAATGGCCTATAAGTACGTGAGATGTGTCAAATCAGGCAAGCGTTCGGGGTGATCGAACGCATCACAAGTGCTGAAAAAATGCGCTATATGGCTGCTGCGGTCGAACTCGGCGGCTTCCGCAAGGTAGAATGCTGGTTTATCGTAGGGTGGACGGGGGCGCCTAGTCGGCTTCGCCGTCCGCGCGTTCAAACAGTGCGAGAGCAGCATGCGCCGCATCGGTTCATGAGGGAGTTGAACGCGCGGACGGGAAACCCGTCCACCCTACCCGAACTGTCTATATTAGTCAGGTAGAACATGCTAGATAACCTTACCCAACGCCTTGCCAAGGTCGTCAAGACCATGCGCGGCGAGGCGCGCCTCACCGAGGCCAACACCGCCGAGATGTTGCGCGAAGTGCGCATGGCCCTGCTGGAAGCCGACGTGGCGCTGCCGGCGGTGCGCGAATTCATCGCCAAAGTGAAGGAAAAAGCGCTGGGCGAAGAAGTCATCGGTTCGCTCAGCCCCGGCCAGGCCCTGGTCGGCGTGGTGCAGCGCGAGCTGGCCGCCCTGATGGGCGCCGACCTCGGTCCCGACGCCACCCAGCTCTCCTTCGCCCAGCAGCCGCCGGCGATCATCCTGATGGCCGGCCTGCAGGGCGTGGGTAAAACCACGACCACCGGCAAGCTCGCCAAGTACCTGAAAGAGCAGAAGAAAAAGAAGGTCCTGACCGTCTCCGCCGACGTCTACCGCCCCGCCGCGATCGCGCAGCTGGAGTCGGTGACCAAGCAGGTCGGCGCCGACTTCTTCCCCAGCACCGCCAACGACAAGCCGGTCGACATCGCGCGCAATGCGCTCGACTGGGCCAAGAAGCACTACCACGACGTCCTGATCATCGACACCGCCGGCCGCCTCGGTATCGACGAAGCGATGATGCAGGAGATCGCCGCGGTGCACGCCGCCGTGAATCCGGTCGAGACCCTGTTCGTGGTCGACGCCATGCTGGGCCAGGACGCGATCAACACGGCCAAGGCCTTCAACGACGCCCTGCCCCTGACCGGCGTGGTGCTGACCAAGCTCGATGGCGATTCGCGCGGCGGGGCGGCGCTGTCGGTGCGCCACGTGACCGGCAAACCGATCAAGTTCGCCGGCGTCTCGGAAAAGCTGGACGGCCTGGAAGCCTTCGATCCGACCCGCATGGCCAACCGCGTGCTGGGCATGGGCGACATCCTGGCCCTGGTCGAAGAAGCGCGCAAGGGCGTCGACGCCGAGGCCGCGACCGAGCTGGCCAACAAGATCAAGGGCGGCGGCAAGTTCGACATGAACGACTTCAAGGCCCAGCTGACCCAGATGAAGAAGATGGGCGGCATGTCCGGCCTGCTCGATAAACTGCCGGCGCAGTTCCAGCAGGCGGCTAGCGGGGCCAATATGGACCAGGCCGAGAAGCAGGTGCGCCGCATGGTCGGCATCATCGACTCGATGACACCGCACGAACGCGCCAAGCCGGAACTGATCAAGGCCAACCGCAAGCGCCGCATCGCGGCAGGCGCGGGCGTGCAGGTGCAGGAAGTGAACCGCATGCTGAACCAGTACGACCAGATGCAGACCATGATGAAGAAGCTCAAGGGCGGCGGCCTGATGAAGATGATGCGCGGGATGAAAGGCATGATGCCCGGCCTGCGCTGATCGACGGGCGCTTCGATGAAAACCGCGCGGGCATTGGCCTTGCGCGGTTTTTTTACGTTTGAAGGGTCGTTTTCATCAATGAATATGCGATGAGTGTGCGATAGCTCGCATTTTAGGGATTACAAGAATGAAAAAATTTCGAAAAAGACTTGCACGAACAGTAAAAGGCCACCAATATAAGCCCGTGCGTAAATAACGCAATTTCCCTGTGATCGTTTTAGGAGGCTCGAAGATGGCAACAGCCAAAAAATCCACCGCAGCGCCAGCAGCAGCTAAAAAGACCGCTGCCGCCGCCAAGCCGGCCGCAGCTGCCAAGCCTGCAGCGAAGAAAGCAGCAGCTCCTGCAAAAGCAGCAGCGAAGCCTGCAGCGGCCCGCAAGCCGAACGCCGCTTTCATGAAAGAGATGACCCCGTCGGACAAACTGGCAGCAGTGGTGGGCAACAAGCCGCTGCCACGTACCGAAGTGACCAAGAAGGTCTGGGACTACATCAAGGCACAGAACCTGCAGGACGCAGCGAACCGTCGCATGATCAACGCCGACGACAAGCTGAAAGCCGTCTTCGGCGGCAAGGCGCAGGTGTCGATGTTCGAAATGACCAAGCTCATTTCGGACCACCTGAAGTAAGCACTGGCCGGCTGTCCAGTAGCCTTGCAAATGAAAAGCCCCGGGGAACCGGGGCTTTTTGTTTTTGGGTTTTGTAGGGTGGGCGGGTCTTCCCGCCCACGCGGTCAACGCACGGTAATGAACCACGGTGCGGATTCAACATACGTAATTTGAACGCGTGGGCGGAGGACCGCCCACCTTACGATCAGAGGCCTGCCGCCGCCTTCATCAGATGGAATACCTGCGTATTCTCCATCGTCCCCTTGAACGGCGCCGAGCCCGCCCCCACCGCATACAGTTTCACGTCTCCGCCGCCGTGCGACTCGTACACCGTATGCACGCCTGCCTCCTGCTGGTAGTCGTCGCGCAGCGCGGTGGCGCTGTCCACATCGGCGCGCACATCGGGGCGCACCTTGCCGTTGCCGAAGACGAGGGCCGTGAAGGTCTTGCCGTCGGCGTCCTTCTTCGGCTGGCCTGTCGCATAGTCGTGGACGATGTCGAGCACCTTGCTGCCGCGCTTCGGGTAGCCGTTCAGGACCATGGTGTGGTCGTGGTCGGCGGTGATCACGATCAGGGTGTTCTCCAGGCCCGGATCGATCTGCCGCATCCTGTCGATCGCGGCCTGGATCGCCTCGTCGAAAGCGACCGTGTCGGCCAGCGCGTTCTTCGCATTGTTGTCGTGCAGGGCGTGGTCGATCTTGCCACCTTCGACCATCAGGAAGAAGCCGTCCGGATCTTTTGAGAGCAGGTCGATCGCCTTGAGCGCCATGTCCGTCAGGGTAGGCTGCTCGGCGCGGCGCGCCAGCGAATAATCGAGGTGGTCGTCGGCGCTGTAGATGCCGACGAACTTGCGGCCCGGGCGCGCCGACATCATGTCGGCGCGGGTGCGGCCGACGGCGTAGCCTTGCGCGCCGAATTCCGCCATCAGGTCGCGTCCGTCCGCGCGGCCCCTGGGATTGCCGGCCTTGTCGTAGGGCGTGAAGTGGTGGCGCCCGCCTCCCATCAGGACGTCCACGCCGTCCTTGAGCGCCGGGTTGTAGCCCTCGCCGCCCGGCACGATCTGGCGTGCGATGGTGTAGGCCGCGTCGCGGTGGCAGACGTGCGAGAAGGTCGAGGCGGGCGTCGCGTGCGTCAGCTCGGTGGTCGTCACCGCGCCTACTGCCTTGCCTTTCGCCTTGGCCAGTTCGAGGATGGTCGGCGCCACGTAGCCGTTGTTCGCACCGCACTTGTCGATGGTGCGGTTGCCGTTGGCGTCCTTCTCGGGATCGATGGCGCGCGCATCCTTCATCGAGATGCCGTCCTGGTTGATCTTCACGCCCGTCATATAGGCGCCCATCGACGGTGCGCTGTCGGTGGTCTGGAAGTCGTTCGAGTAGGTCTTGATGCGCGCGGTGCGCTCGAGGCGTTCGAAGTTCAGCAGGCCTTCTTCGCCGTGCCTGAAGATGCGGGCCGCGGCGATGGTGGTCGGGCCCATGCCGTCGCCGAGGAAGAAGATGATGTTTTTCGCCTGCGGCGCGGCCCAGGCGGAGGTCGTGAACAGGCTGGCAAGCACCAGGGTCGAAAGTCGTTTGTGCATGGTGCTCTCCTTACAGGCCGGCGGCGTTCTTGATCAGGCTGAAGACCCGGGTGTTGTCGATGGTTCCGCGGAACAGCTCCGCGCCGGCGCCCGTGGCGCCCAGGTAGACGTCGCTGCCGCCATGGGTCTCGGCGCCCGGACGGGTGCGCACCACGGCTTCCTGGTGGTAGTCGTCGCGCGTCACGATCTCGTCGGTGAGCGCGGGCTGGCTGCCGCGCGGGCCGTTGACGCGGTTCTCGCCGGTGCCGAAGCCGATGATGGTGAAGGGACGGCCATTCTTGTCCAGCTTCGGGGTGCCGTCGAGGTTGCGCACCAGGCCCAGCACGCCGGGATTGGTGGGCGTGGTCTTGCCGGTGCGGACCGCGTAGCCGTTCAGCAGCAGGGTGTGGTCATGGTCGGCGGTGGACACGATCAGGGTGTTCTTCAGGCCCGGGTCCAGCTGCTCCATCTTCTCGATGGCGGCCTGCATGGCGTCGTTGAAGGACACGGTTTCCTGCAGCGCGCGCTTGCCGAGCGTCGCATGCAGGGCGTGGTCGATCAGGCCGCCCTCCACCACCAGGAAGAAGCCCTTGCCGGAGCTGGCAGCGTGCGGCGCCAGCAGGTCGATCGCCTTGCGCGTCATCTCGGTCAGGCTCGGCTGCTGCGCCGGCTTGCGCACCGCGTCGTAGTCCATGTGGTTCTGGGCGAACAGGCCGATGGCCGGCTTCGCCGGGTCGGCGCCCAATGCGTTGAACTGCGCCGTATCCGACACCACGCGGAAGCCCTGCCGGCCCAGTTCCGCCAGCAGGTCGCGGTTGTCGGCACGCTTGCCGCCGCCTGCGAAGGGCGTGAAGAATTGCGTACCGCCGCCGAACATCACGTCGATGCCGCGGCTGCCCAGGGCGCTGTTGTAGCCGGCGCCGCCGGGCACCAGCATGGCCGCGAAATCGGTCTCGAGCTTGCGGTGGCAGCCGTGGCCGTAACTGGACGCGGGCGTCGCGTCGGTGACGCTGGTGTTGGTGACGACGCCCAGCGCCATGCCGCGGCGGCGCGCCAGCTCCAGCAGGGTGGCGGCGGGCGCGCCGTTGGCGCCGGCTTCATCGCAGCGGCTCACCAGGGCGTTGCCGTTGGCATCCTTGCCCGGCGCGATCGAACGCGTGCCCGAGGACATCGAGATCACGCCGTTGTTCTGTTTGACACCCGTCATGTAGGCGGCCATGCCGGCCGCGCTGTCGGTGACCATGGCGTCGTTCGAGTATGTCTTGACGAAGGCCGATTCCGGCAGGCGGTCGATGGCCAGCTGGCCCTCCTCGCCCACGTGGAAGATGCGCGCGGCGGTCAGGGTGTTGACGCCGAGGCCGTCGCCGAGGAAGAAGATGACGTTTTTCGCGCGCCCGTCGACCGGGTTCTGTTGTGCCGCGGTTTGCTGCGGAGCCTGCGGGGCCGAAGCGCAGCCGGCCAGCACGATGGCGAGCGCGACGCCGGCGAGAGGAGACAATCGCATAGGTACCTCTAAAGACGGAAAGCGGAGAGCATACACCGCAGAAGGACCATATGGATGATTCGATATGTTGCGGGATTGTTGGCTCAGGCGGCCGGCTTGAACTCCCACTTCTTCCACGCCGCCAGCACCGCGTTCGGGTACTGCGGCTTGCCGCGGCTGCCGTTGTAGCGGCCGAGGGCAAGGTAGAGGTTGCCCTTCTCCATGTCGATGTACATGCGCAGGATCGAGCAGCCGTAGCGCAGATTGGTCTGCATATTGAACAGCATGCGGCGGTCGCTGTCTCCGATCACCTTGGTCCAGAAAGGCATCACCTGCATGTAGCCGCGCGCGCCGGCGATCGAGATCGCGTACTTGCGGTAGGCCGATTCGACCTGGATCAGGCCGAGCACCATGGCCGGATCCAGCCCGGCGCGGGTCGACTCGTACCAGACGGTTTCCAGGAATTCGGTGCGCGAGAGCGTATCCGGAATACGCTTGGCGAGGCGGCTGGACATCTCGTCGAACCAGGCCTGGTAGCGCGCCCGCGCCTGCGCATCGCGCAGCACGGGCTTCGGTGGCCGGGTGTCGTGGATGGCGTTGGCCAGGGCCAGGCGCACCGAGTCGGCCAGCTGCTCTTCCTTCTGGTTGCCGGCGTAGGCTGGTGTGCTGGCCGCCCCGCACAAGAGTCCGAAGGCCAGCAGCGCAGCCGCGGCAAAGGGGAACAGCGCAGCCTGGATCACTTGCCCAGCTTGCCCTTGATGAAGGCGACCATGCCGTCGACCGGCACGCTGGTGGCGGCTTCGTCGCGGCGGCCCTGGTATTCCAGATTGCCTTCCTTGAGACCGCGCTCGCCGATCACGACGCGGTGCGGCACGCCGATCAGCTCCCAGTCGGCGAACATCGCGCCCGGACGCAGGCCGCGGTCGTCGACGATCACGTCGATGCCCGCCGCCTGCAGGTCCGCGTACAGCTTCTCGGTCTGCTCCTTGACCATCTCGCTGCGGTCCAGGCCCATCGGGCACAGCACCAGCTCGAACGGTGCGATCGAATCGGGCCAGACGATGCCCTTGTCGTCGAAGTTCTGCTCGATGGCGGCGCCCAGGATGCGGGTCACGCCGATGCCGTAGCAGCCCATCTGCAGCGGGGCCGGCTTGCCGGCTTCGTCCAGATAAGTCGCGCCCATGGCTTCCGAATAGGCGGTGCCGAGCTGGAACACGTGGCCCACTTCGATGCCGCGCTCGATCGCCAGCTTGCCCTTGCCGTCCGGCGAAGCGTCGCCCTCGACCACGTTGCGCAGGTCGGCGACGATCGGCTCGGCGACGTCGCGTCCCCAGTTGGCGCCCGTGTAGTGGTAGTCGGCTTCGTTCGCGCCGCATACGAAATCGGCCATGTTGGCGACCGTGCGGTCGGCAACGACGGTCACCGGCAGCCTGGTCCCGATCGGGCCGAGGTAGCCCGGCACGGTGCCATACACTTCCTGGATCTCGGCTTCGGTCGAGAAGCGGAATTCCTTCAGGCCCGGCACCTTGCTCACCTTGATCTCGTTGAGCTCATGGTCGGCGCGCAGCAGCAGCAGGAAGTAGGTCTTCTTGCCTTCGTTTTCGACGGTCAGGGCGATGCTCTTGACGTGGTGCTGCAACGGGATGTTCAGCAGCTCGGCCACCGCTTCGCACTTCGTTCTACCCGGGGTGGAGGTCCTGGTCAGCGTCTGCGTGCCTGCTGCGCGCTCGCCGATGGCCAGGGCTTCCGCCGCTTCCATGTTCGCCGCGTAGTCCGAGTCCGGGCAGTAGACCAGCGCGTCCTCGCCGGTGCTGGCGATCACGTGGAATTCGTGCGAGCCGGTGCCGCCGATGGCGCCGTTGTCGGCCGCCACCGCGCGGAACTTCAGGCCAAAGCGGGTGAAGATCTGCTTGTACGCCTCGAACATGGTGGCGTAGGACTTCTGCATGCCCTCGACGTCGCGGTCGAAGGAGTAGGCGTCCTTCATGGTGAACTCGCGGCCGCGCATCAGGCCGAAGCGCGGACGGCGCTCGTCGCGGAACTTGGTCTGGATGTGATAGAAGTTGATCGGCAGCTGGCGGTAGGACTTCAGTTCGCTGCGCACGACGTCGGTCACGACTTCTTCCGAGGTCGGCTGGATGGCGAACTCGCGGCCGTGGCGGTCCTTGACGCGCATCAGCTCGGGGCCCATCTTGTCCCAGCGGCCGGTTTCCTGCCAGAGTTCGGCCGGCTGCACCAGCGGCATCAGGAGTTCGATGGCGCCCGCCTTGTTCATCTCTTCGCGGATGATGTTCTCGACCTTGCGGATGATCCGCAGGCCGGTCGGCATATAGGTGTAGATGCCCGAACCAAGCCGCTTGATCATCCCGGCGCGCATCATCAGTTGGTGGCTGACGATTTCCGCGTCGGAAGGCGCTTCTTTAAGAGTTGAAATAAAAAATCGTGAGGCGCGCATATCCGTGAATTCTTTTTAAAAAGAGAGGGTTATAATCAACCTAATTTTAAAGGATTAGCTGGCTGATGCGACCAATCTTTCTACAAATGGGTCCGGAACACGCAGCACCCGCGCCATTGGTAACTTGCCGACGGCGCGGGCAAGCCGATTTGTGGGTAAAAATATAAGGATCGTACGGCCGGCAGAAAGTTTCGAGGTGCACTTATGCTCGATCGTGAAGGGTTCCGCCCCAACGTCGGCATCATCCTGCTGAACGCCAACAACGAGGTGTGGTGGGGCAAGCGGGTGCGCGAGCACTCGTGGCAGTTTCCGCAAGGGGGTATCAAATACGGCGAGACGCCGGAGCAGGCGATGTACCGCGAGCTCGAGGAAGAAATCGGCTTGCGCCAGGAGCACGTCAAGATCGTGGGGCGTACCCGCGACTGGCTGCGCTATGAGGTGCCCGACCACTTCATCAAGCGCGAGATCCGCGGCCACTACCGTGGCCAGAAGCAGATCTGGTTCCTGCTGCGCATGGTCGCGCGCGACAACGACGTCAACCTGCGCCTGACCGACCATCCCGAGTTCGATGCCTGGCGCTGGCACGACTACTGGGTGCCGCTGGACGTGGTCATCGAGTTCAAGCGCGATGTCTACCAGCGGGCCCTGCAGGAGTTGTCGCGTTTCATCACCTGGCAGGCCAAGGGCCAGAACGGCGAGCGCCGCCACAGCGCCCGCTACCTGCGCCAGCCGCATGGCCGCTCGCAGGGCGGGGGCAAAGGGACGCAGGCGCCTGCCAACGGGCCTGCGCTGGCCGCCGCTTCCGCGAAACCGGCCGCGCCGGATTCGCTGGTGCTGGTGCCGGACAAGTAAGCAGCACCAAGGAGACGAAGCCAGCTTCGTCCCCTTGGTCCTTGTACGCGGCGAGGACCGGCCGTGAGCCGGCGCGCAAGCTGGAGCAAGACGCGCTAGAATGCCGGCTTCCTGCCTTTTTTACCCTCCCCAGCCATGTTCACACCGTCCTCGCACGACGTGCGCCGCTTTTTCTGCGACGCCCTGCGCAAGCAGCGCAATGGAGATATCCTGACGCCGATGGACGCCATCGCCGCCGACTGGATCGTCCAGCATCCCGAATACCACGCCGAACTCGAAGACGTGGACGCGGCGATCGCGCGCGACTACTCGGTCGAAGGCGGCAAGCCGAACCCCTTCCTGCACCTGTCGATGCACCTGTCGATCGCCGAGCAGGTCTCGATCGACCAGCCGCGCGGCATCAAGGCCGCCCACGACCTCCTCGTCGCCAGGCGCGGCGAGCATGAGGCGCACCACGAGATCATGGAGTGCCTCGGCGAGATGATCTGGGCCTCGCAGCGCAATGGCGTGCCGCCGGATACCGAGGCGTATATCGAGTGCGTGCGGCAGCGCGCCAGTCGTTAGGCTCGCGTTTGTCCGGTTCGCAACACTTGATGTGAGCGGACCATATTTATGCATATGACATTGCCACGGAAGAAACTTTCCTCGTAGTATTTATGCATGAACCCGACCCTACGCTCCCTGTCGCGCCTGCTCCTGGGCGCCGCCTGCGCACTCGCGCCCCTCTCCCTGGCCGCCGCCGAAAACCAGTGCAAATACACGCCGATCGGCAAACTACCGCTGCGATATAGCGGGCCGGGCCTGGAAATCACGACCGAGGGGACCATCAATGGCCTGCCGGCGGAGCTGCTGGTCGACACCGGCGCGTCCCAGACCTACCTGACGCGCACCGGCACCGAGCGGCGCAACATCCGGCTCTACGCGACCGGCCGGCGCTCGTCAGGCATCGGCGGCACCTCGCCGATCTATGCCTCGATCGTCAACGAATTCATCGTCGGGCCGGTGCGCGCCGGCCGCAGCAATATGCCGGTGGTCGGCAGCATGGGCGACACGCCCACCTACGACGGCATCCTCGGCTCGCCCTTCCTGTTCCAGACCGACGTCGAAATCTCGCTGGCGGCCAAGCACCTGATCTTCTTCGTGCCCGAAAAATGCGGCAGCACCTGGCTCGGCTACTGGGGCAAGGACGTGCAATCGGTGCCGATGCGGATGCACGGCGGCGAGCACCACCGCAATCCCAAGTTCTTCGTGCGCATCAATGGCAAGGAACTGGAAGCCATGATCGACACCGGCGCCACGACCAGCTCCATCACCAGCGATGCCGCACGGCGCGCCGGCATCTCGCTCGACGGGCCGGACGCCGAGCGCGGCACAGGCGTCATCGGAATCGGCAGCCACACGGCCTCGAACTGGTACGTGACGGTAAAGACCTTCCAGATCGGCGAAGAAACCGTCCAGAACGCCAGGATGTCGGTGGAAGACTCCGGCCTGAACATGGCCGACGTGCTGCTGGGCGCCGACTTCGTGCGCGCCCACCGCCTGCTGTTCGCCATGAGCCAGAACAAGCTCTACTTCTCCTATGTGGGCGGCGAACCCTTCGGCCAGCGGCGCACGCTCGAGCCCTGGGTGGTGGCCGAAGCGGAAGGCGGCAATGCCGATGCCCAGTATGCGCTGGCGCGCTCGCTCTACAGCGGCGAAAATGGCGAGCAGGACAAGGAGCGCGGCGCCGAATGGCTGGAAAAAGCCGCCAAGGGCGGCAGCCCCTACGCCAACCTGTACACCGGACGCCGGCTGCTGGTGCAGCGCGACTATGCCGGCGCCGCGACGCGCCTGCGAAGCGCCCTCGACAAGCTGCCGTCCGAACGGCACGGCGCCGTCTGGCTCTACCTGGCGCGCGTACGCGCCGGCCAGGCGGACCTGGCGAAATCGGAACTGGAGACGATCTTCGCGCGCACCCAGAACGACGAATGGCCCAAGCCGATCGGCGAGTTCTACCTCGGCAAGCTCTCCGCCGAGAAGCTGCTGGCCGAAGCCGACGAGGGCGAAGGCAAGGAGCGCCGCTGCGAAGCGCTGTCCGCGATGGGCGACTTCCACCGTGCGCATGCGCAGCCCGAGAAGGAACAGGCGGTGGAGGCCCAGATCAAGGCCAGCTGCACCACGCCCGACCTGGTCTACACGAAGCTGGGCGGCTGATTCAGGGCGCGCCGGCCGCGAGCTGCTCGCGGTCGACCTGCCTGCCGCCGACCCACAGGGTGACGATGCTGTCCCAGGCCTTCACGCTCGCCAAAGGCGACTCCTTCAGGAGCAGCAGGTTGGCGCGCTTGCCCGTCTCGATGGTGCCGACCCGGTCCTGGATGCCGAAGGCGCGCGCATTGTTGATGGTGGCGGCGCGCAGCACCTGGGACGGAGTCAATCCGGCCTCCACCAGGTGTTGCATTTCCAGGTAGCCGTTCAGTCCCGGCAGGTTGCCGTAGCTTGGCGAGGACGGCGTATCGGTGGCGAACAGGATGTTCGCATCGCGCGCGGCCAGATAAGCCACCACCTGGCGCAGGCGGCGCAGCGGCTCCTTGCCGGATTCCAGCATCTCCTCGTCGCTCGCCCCTTCGGCCAGCTCCTTGCCGAACCACTTGCCGCCCGGGGTCTCGTACCAGTCGGCGAGCGCCTTCGGCACCACCTTGCGTACGCCGGGGTGGCGCAGGTAGCCCTTGTCGAAATAAGCGTCCAGGCCGACCAGCACCCGCATGGTCGGCTGGTAGCCGGTCTTCCGCGCCACGATGCGGTCGAGCAGCTGGCGGATCTCGCCGGGCAGCTCCGCGCCGGCCTTCAGGGCGCCCCAGTGCCACATCCCGTGCGCCAGCACGTCGGCCCCGCCGTCCACCGCGAAGCGCTGGCCCTCGAAGGAGTTCGCATGGGTGACCAGGGCCAGCCGGTTGGCGCTGGCGGCGGCGCGCACTTCGGCGAACAGCTCGGGGCTCCAGACCGGCAGGTTGCGCTCGGCCCCGAAGCCACGCTCGAAGTGGGTCTTCACACAGGATGCCCCTGCCGCCTTGACGCGCGCCACGCCGGCCTGCGGCGTATGGTCTTCCGGACGGTCGCCGGGCGGGATCGGTGTCGGGCGGGCAGGGTCGACCACATAGATCGGGAACAGCGCGAAGCGACTGGCCCTGGAGATGAAGGACATCGGATAGCCGTTGGCGATGGGCAGCGGCTGGCCGCAGTGAATGACCTCCGGATGAAGGGGCGCGGCGCGGAAGCGTTCGATCACCTTCTCGTCGGCCACCGCCAGGTCGACCACGGTGGTGTAGCCGTAATAGAGGAAGGAGCGCGGCAGCTGGCGCTGGTAGCTTTCCGCGAGCTGCGGCTCTTCCTTGGCCTGTTCGATGCTCATGCCCGGCACCGCGTGCAGGTGGACGTGGGAGTCGATCAGGCCAGGCGTGAGATAGTAGCCCTTGCCGTCGACACGGCGGGCGCCCGCCGGCATGCGCGCTTCTGGACCTCGGTGGACGGCGGCGATGCGGCCATCCCTGACGAGCACACTGCCCGGCTCGATGCGGTCCAGTTGTTCGGGCGAGACCAGCTTGACGTTGGTGATCCAGACCGCCTCGGCGGCGGCATCGGAAACCTGCAGTGCGGACGCCAGCAGGGCAATGGAAAGAACGGCGAACTTCATGCGACGACTCCTGTCGATTCGTTGAAACGGAGCCTGGAGTGTGGCCGGAGACGGTGGTTCCGGCGTCGCACATCATGATTCGGGACCTTCAAACCCCTGCCGGCACCCCGTTCTCTCCCCTTCCCTGGCGCCGGTATTCACCGGGCGTGATGCCGGTATGCGCCTTGAATACGCGGTTCAGGGCGCTCTTGCTGTTGAAGCCCGAGTCCATGGCCAGGTCGAGGATCGTGTGCCCGGCCCGGGCCGGATCGTGCAGCGCCTCCTTGAGCGCTTCGACCCGGTAGCCGTTCAGGTAGTCCTGGAAGTTGACGCCGCAGGCGCCGTTGATCAGCTGCGACAGCTCGTGCGCGCTCAATGCCAGGCGCTCGGCCAGTTCTTCCAGTTTCAGCTCGCCGCTCCGCCAGGGCTGCTCGTTTTTCATGCAGGCTTCCAGGCGCGCGAGGAAGGCGCCGCGCTCGGCATCCGGCAGCAGGCGGTCGCCGTAGCGCGGCTTCGGCTCGGGTTCGGGTTCCGGCATGGGCGGCCGGTAACCGAGCGGCTGGCGGATCGCCAGGTAGGCGGTCGCATACAGGAAGTACAGGAGCACCAGGGCGCCCACCGCGTCGGCGGACACCGGCAGCACGAAATCGAGCGCCAGGGCCAGCATGCTGAGCAGGCCGCCGACCAGCCAGATCCCGAGCAGGCGGCGCAGGCCCGGCGCCAGCGGGTTCGCGGCCGCTCCATCCAACAGGCGATAACAGGCGCGCAGGTAGGCGAGGAAAATTAGCAGCTTGGCGACGGCCGCCAGGACCGCATACCACGGCGGCCCTTCGAGGCCCCGCATCCAGGCCAGCTTGGCGCTCGCAGGCTGCACATAGAAAGGCAGCAGCGCCAGCGTGACCAGCACAAAAGGCAGGAAGTGCAGCCATGCGCACCGGCCCGGCGGCCGGTCATGCAGGATGCGGGACAGGTAGAGATACAGCAGCGGCCCGGTCGCGAAGCCCAGCGGCAGGACCGCCAGCGCGCTGTGCGGCCAGGCCGGGTACAGGCCGGCGATGCCCAGCCAGGCATGTCCCACCACGGCCACGCACAGGAGCATCAGGGCGGCGAGCAGGCCGTTGGCCGCGCGCACCTCCGGCCGGCGCGCCCCGAGCAGGAGCAGCGCGGCGGCGAGGAAGAGGCCCTGGCCGATGGCCAGCAGGAAGAGTCCGGACAGGATGGTCGTCAACACGTGCAAGCTACAAACTGTGATCCGGCCATTCTGCCCGATTCAGGCGAGCTTGTCGTCGGCGACGTGGTAGCGCGGGTCTTCGGGCAGGTTCACTTCGATCATGTCGCGGGCGCGCTCGAGCAGCTCGCGGCAGTCGGGGCTCAGGTGGCGCAGGTGCAGGCGCTTGCCCGCGGCGCGGTAGCGCTCGGCCAGGGCGTCGATGGCCTGGATCGCCGAGTGGTCGGCCACGCGGGCGCGGCGGAATTCGATCACCACGTCCTGCGGGTCGTCTCTTGGTGTGAACAGCGCCTGGAAACCGCTCACCGAGGCGAAGAACAGCGTGCCCTCCAGCTCGTAGACCTTCCAGCCCTGCGCATCGATGCTGGCGGCGACGCGGATCTGCTTTGCATGCTGCCAGGCGAAGACCAGCGCCGAGACGATCACGCCCACCAGCACCGCCACCGCCAGGTCGAAAGCCAGGGTGATGCCTGCCACCAGCACGATCACCAGCGCGTCCGCCCGCGGCACCTTGCCGAACAGGCGGAAGGTGCCCCACTCGAAGGTCTTCTCGCACACCACGAACATCACGCCGATCAGGGCCGCCAGCGGGATCTGCTCGATCCAGCTGGAGCCGACCAGGATGAAGGAGGCCAGGAACAGCGCGGCGATGACGCCCGACAGGCGCCCCGTCGCGCCGCTGTTCACGTTGATCATGCTCTGGCCGATCAGGGCGCAGCCGCCCATGCCGCCGAAGAATCCGGTGACGACGTTGGCGGCGCCGAGCGCCAGGCATTCGCGGTTCGGCTGGCCGCGGGTGTCGGTGATCTCGTCGATCAGGGTCAGCGTCAGCAGCGACTCGATCAGGCCGACGCCGGCCAGCACCAGCGCGTAGGGGAAGACGATGCGCAGGGTCTCGAGGTTCCGCGGCACCTCGGGCACGGCGAAGGAAGGCAGGCCGCCCGCGATCGAGCCGAGGTCGCCCACGGTCTTGGTGTCGATGCCCAGCAGCGCGCAGCCGGCGGTGGCGAGCAGGATGCCGACCAGGGTCGCCGGCACCGCCCTGGTGATGCGCGGCGTGAGATAGATGACGGCCATGGTCGCGGCCACCACCGCCAGCATCGTCCACAGCTCGGCGCCGGCCATCCATTGGCCGCCCGTCTTGAAGTGGCCGAACTGGGCGACGAAGATCACCAGCGCCAGGCCGTTGACGAAGCCCAGCATCACCGGATGCGGCACCATGCGGATGAATTTACCGAGCCGCAGCAGCGCGAACAGCAGCTGCAGCACCCCCATCAGCACCACGGCCGCGAACAGGTACTGCGCGCCATGCTGCACCACCAGCGCCGTCATCACCACCGCCAGCGAACCGGCCGCCGCCGAGATCATGCCGGGACGGCCGCCGAAACTCGAGGTGATGAGGGCGACCAGCACGGCGGCGTACAGGCCGGTGAGCGGCGAGACCTGGGCGACCAGGGCGAAGGCGATGGCTTCGGGAACCAGGGCCAGGGCGACGGTCAGGCCGCTGAGGAGGTTGGTCTTGATGTGGGAAGGCGGCATGGTCAGATGAGGGTCTCGTAGGGTGGACGGCTCTGCCGTCCGCGCGTCCAGATCCCGTGTGAGACGCTACAACGCAGGCCGGAGCTGAACGCGCGGTCGGCGAAGCCGACCACCCTACTGTAAAAACAAAATCCCCCTGCCGGCATACCGGTCAGGGGGATCGTTAGTTTACCAGCTCTGCGCCGGAAACCGCGTCTTTACATGCTTACTTGCTCACCACCAGATTCGACGGGAGGGTCGCAAGATACGCGCCGATGTCCGCCATGTCCTGGTTCGACAGCGGCTGCACCTGGCCCGCCATGATCGGATTGGTGCGGCCGTTCGCGCCCGCGCCGCGTTTATACGCGCGCAGGGCGTGGGCCAGGTAGTCGGCGTGCTGGCCGGCCAGTTTCGGGTAGCTCGGGTCGATCGGCTTGTTGTAGTCCGCGCCGTGGCACGATGCGCAGTTGTACTTCTTGGCCAGCGCTTCGCCTTTCGAGACGTCGGCGGCCGATGCGGCGAACGGGATGGCGCAGGCGAGCAGCGCAATAGCGAGTTTCTTCATGGCGGGTCCTCAGCGCTTGACGGTGGCGGGAGTCTGCTGCGCGTAGTACGCGGCGACGTCGGCGATGTCCTGGTCGCTCAGGCTCACGGCGATGCCGCGCATCGACGGATGCTTGCGGTCGCCCTTCTTGTAGGCGTGCAGTGCGGATTCGATGTACTTGGCGGACTGGCCGCCGATCATCGGAACGCGGTAGACCTCGGGGAAGGCCGCCTTGTAGCCCGGGATGCCGTGGCAGCCGATGCACATTTCGATCTTGCTGGGTGCTGCCTTGGGATTGCCGACAACTTCCGCCGCGGCGGCGGTATTGGCCAACGCGGCCAGTACCAGTAGTGCTAAAGATTTTTTCATGGGTGTGGCTCGTTAGTTGTAATTCGAATACCGCAAACGCACAAAAAGTTAGCAAATGGACTACCAACCTGTCGATTCTATCTGAAGAGTTGACACCAGTCTACAAACGCACGCGGCCTGTCCACGCCCCGGTTCTGGCATATACTCGGCTTCATTTCATTCGATTGCAGAACGCCCATGCACGCTTCCCCACGCTTCGAAGGCAGCGACAACTACGTCGCCACCGCCGACCTGAAACTGGCCGTCAACGCCGCCCTGACCCTCGGCCGCCCGCTCCTCATCAAGGGCGAGCCGGGCACCGGCAAGACCATGCTGGCCGAGGAAGTGGCGGCAAGCCTGAACATGCCGCTGCTGCAGTGGCACGTGAAGTCGACCACCAAGGCCCAGCAGGGCCTGTACGAATACGATGCGGTGTCGCGCCTGCGCGACTCGCAGCTGGGCGACGAGCGCGTGCGCGACATCCACAACTACATCGTCAAGGGCGTGCTGTGGCAGGCCTTCACGGCGCCGGAGCCGGTGGTCCTGCTCATCGACGAGATCGACAAGGCCGACATCGAGTTCCCGAACGACCTGCTGCGCGAACTGGACCGCATGGAGTTCTACGTCTACGAGACGCGCGAGATGGTGGTGGCCAGGCATCGTCCGCTGGTGATCATCACCTCGAACAACGAGAAGGAGCTGCCGGACGCTTTCCTGCGCCGCTGCTTCTTCCACTACATTAAATTCCCGGACCGCGAGACGATGATGGATATCGTCAAGGTCCACTTCCCGACGCTCAAGCAGGACCTGCTGTCCAACGCCCTGCAGAGCTTCTACGAGCTGCGCGAGGTCGCCGGCATCAAGAAGAAGCCCTCGACCTCGGAATTCCTCGACTGGCTGAAACTGCTGCTGGCCGAGGACATCCCGGCCGAAGCCCTGCGCAGCCAGGACAGCAAGGCCATCGTGCCGCCGCTGCACGGCGCCCTGCTCAAGAACGAGCAGGACGTGCACCTGTTCGAGCGCCTGGTCTATATGTCGAGGACCAACCGATGATCAAGGCCGGACCGGTCGCGCTCGAGTTCAACGGCCTGCGCCTGGAACCGCTGGCGCCGCACCACGAGGACGGCCTGCGCGCGGCGGCAAGCGACGGCGAACTGTGGAAGCTGCGCGTGACCAGCGTGCCGGAACCGCACGACGCGCTGCAGTACATCACGACCGCGCTCGAGACCCGCGACCGCGTGGCCTTCGCCGTGATCGATGCCTATACCGGCGCGGTGCTCGGCACGACCAGCTACCACGACATCCTGCCGCTGGTGGACCGCGTCGAGATCGGCTACACCTGGTATGCGAAACGCGCGCAGCGCAGCCACGTGAACACCAGCTGCAAGCTGCTCCTGCTCTCGCACGCCTTCGACACGCTCGGCTGCGGCGTGGTCGGCCTGCGCACCGACTGCGAGAACTTCCCCTCCCAGGCCGCCATCGAAAAGCTGGGCGCGAAGAAGGATGGCGTCATCCGCCGCCAGGCCCTGCGCCGCGACGGCACCGTGCGCGATACTGTCATGTACAGCATCCTGCGCGAAGAATGGCCGGCTATCAAACGCGGCTTGCATGAGCGGCTGGAGCGGCATGCAAGGGTCGCAGTAAAAGGCTGACCGCGATGCTGATCGATTTCTTCTACGCCCTGCGTGACGCCAAGGTCCCGGTCACGATCAAGGAGTTCCTGACCCTGCTGGAAGCCATGCAGCGCCAGGTGATTGCTCCTTCGCTGGACGAGTTCTACTACCTCGCTCGCCTCACGCTGGTGAAGGACGAGGCCCACTTCGACAAGTTTGACCGTGCCTTCGGCGCCTACTTCAAGGGCGTCAATGCAGTGTTCGACGAGAAGGCCGAGATTCCGCTCGACTGGCTGCTCAAGCGCTTCGAACGCGAGCTCACGCCGGAACAGAAGGCGGCGCTGGAAAAGCTCGGCTACGACAAGCTGCAGCAGCGCCTGGAAGAACTGCTGAAGGAACAAAAAGGGCGGCACGAAGGCGGCAACAAGTGGATCGGCACCGGCGGCACTTCCCCCTTCGGCAATGGCGGCACCAATCCGGAAGGCATCCGCATCGGCGGGCAAAGCCGCAACCGCACGGCGGTGAAGGTCTGGGAGCAGCGCAGCTACCGCGACTACGACGACGAGCGCGAGCTGGGCACCCGCAACATCAAGGTGGCGCTGCGCCGCCTGCGCCGTTTCGCGCGTACCGGCGCGGCGGAAGAACTGGCGCTGGACGACACCATCCGCGCCACCGCCAGCAATGCGGGCTACCTCGACATCCGCATGCAGCCCGAGCGCAAGAACCGCATCAAGGTGGTGATGCTGCTCGACGTCGGCGGCTCGATGGACGACCACATCGAGCGCGTCGAGGAACTGTTCTCGGCGGCGAAGAACGAATTCAAGAACATGGAGTTCTATTACTTCCACAACTGCGTCTACGACTACCTGTGGAAGAACAACCGGCGCCGCCACAGCGAGCGCTTCCCGACCTGGGACGTGCTGCGCAAGTACCCGGCCGACACCCGTATTCTCTTTGTGGGCGACGCCACCATGAGCCCCTACGAGGTGCTGGCGCCGGGCGGCTCGGTCGAGTACAACAACGAGGAAGCCGGCGCGGCCTGGCTGGCGCGTTTTACCAGCACCTTCCCCAAATTCGCCTGGCTCAATCCGGAGCCGGAGCACTTGTGGGAGTACCGGCAGTCGATCGCCGTGATCCTGCAAGTCATGAACAACCGGATGTTTCCGATTACCCTGGAAGGGCTGGAGCGGGCAATGCGCCTGCTCAGCAAGTAGGACGCGTCGCACGTCAATCGTGCGCGACAATCGCTCTTGTAGAATTGTTAACACACTGTAGGGTGGTCGGCTCCGCCGAACGCGCGTTCGGCTCAAGCATGCGCTGCTACCGATCGTCCGGGAGTTGAACGCGCGGTCGGGGGACCCGACCACCCTAGGAAATCAATTCCATGAGAGGGGACCTGAATGCCCGACCTGCTGCCCATCCTGACCAGCCTCGCATGGCCGATCGCGCTCGCCGTCGCCTGGCTGGCCGGCGAATTCGGGCAGCGCTGGACCGGCCTGCCACGCATCAGCTTCTACGGCCTGGTCGGCTTCGCCCTGGGCGCCTCGCAGATCGGCGTGCTGCCCTCGCCCGATGCCGGGCCGGTCGCCCTGCTGGCCGACATCGCCTTCGGCCTGATCCTCTTCGAACTCGGCTACCGCATCAACCTGCGCTGGCTGCGCGTCAATCCCTGGGTCGGCGTGGCCGGCCTGGCGGAAGCCCTGCTCACCTTCGTCGCGGTCTACCTGGTCGCCCTCGCCTTCGGCAGCGCGCAGCTGATCGCGCTGATGATGGCCGCGCTGTCGATGGGCACCTCGCCCGCCACGATCGTGCGCGTCATCAACGAGCAGCGCAGCTCGGGCCAGGTCACCGAGCGCGTGCTGCACCTGACTGCCCAGAACTGCGTGCTGGCGGTGTTCGCCTTCAACGCCATCATCGGCTTCTGGATTTTCCGTACCTTCGATGCGGTGGGCGAAGCGCTGTGGCAAAGCCTCGTCGGACTGGCCGGTTCCGCCCTCCTTGGCGCCGTGTTCGGCGTCGTGGTCCCGGCCCTGCTGCGCGCCATCCACAACCCGCGCCAGGATGCGACCGTGGCCTTCGCCCTGGCCATCGTGCTGCTGGTCGCGATCTGCGACGCCGGCACGCTCTCGCCCTACATCGCCGCACTCAGCTTCGGCCTGACGGCGCGCCACCGCCGCGTTGCCTTCAGCCAGGCGCAGCGCAACTTCGGGCCGCTGGGCGAACTGCTCACCGTGCTGCTGTTCCTCTACGCCGCCTCGACCCTCGACTGGCGCCAGATCGCCACCGGCAGCGCGCTCGCCGTCATCGTGGTGCTGGTGCGCCAGATCGCCAAGACCGCGGGCGTGATGGCCTTCGCCCACCTGTCCGGCGTCTCCTGGCGCAAGGGCGCGCTCACCGGCCTGGGCCTCGCGCCGCTGTCGGTGTTCGTCATCCTGCTGATCGAGCATGCGCGCCACGCCGGCGTGCACGTGGTCGAGGAGCTGCGCGCCATGGCGGCGGTCACGATGCTGCTGGAAGTGTTCGGCCCCGTCATCATCCAGCGCGCCCTGGTCTGGGCACGCGAATCGTCCGCCGGGGCGCCGGAGCAGAACCATGCCGCTTGAAGCCTTTACCTCGTCCCAGCCGCTCACCTTCGGAGTCGAGCTCGAACTGCAGCTGGTCAGCCTGTCCGACTTCGACCTGACCGCGGCCGCGCCCGACCTGCTGCACCTGTTGAAGCGCAAGCCCTTCCCGGGCAATGTGACGCCCGAGATCACCGAGAGCATGATCGAGATTAACTCGAGCGTGCACTCGTCCTACGGCCCGCTGCTGGCCCAGCTGCTGGAAATCCGCGACACCCTGGTGGCGGCCGGCGACCAGCTCAACGTCGGCATCGCCGGTGGCGGCACCCACCCTTTCCAGCACTGGTCGGAGCAGAAGATCTCGAGCAAGCCGCGCTACGAATACCTGTCGCAGCTCTACGGTTACCTCGCCAAGCAGTTCACGGTCTTCGGCCAGCACGTGCACATCGGCTGCGCCAACGGCGACGACGCCCTCTACCTGCTGCACGCGCTGAACCGCTACCTGCCGCACTTTATAGCGCTCTCCGCCTCGTCGCCCTTCGTGCAGGGGGTGGATTCCGGCTTCCAGTCGGCGCGCCTGAATTCCGTGTTCGCCTTCCCGATGAGCGGGCGCGCGCCCTTCGTCCACACCTGGCAGGAGTTCACCGACGTGTACTTCGCCAAGATGGAGCGCACCAATATCATCAAGAGCATGAAGGATTTTTACTGGGACCTGCGGCCCAAGCCCGAATACGGCACCATCGAACTGCGCGTGTGCGACACGCCGCTGACGGTGGAACGGGCCGCCGCCATTGCCGCCTACCTGCAGGCCCTGTGCCGCTACCTGCTCACGCGCGCGGAAGCACCGCCCGTCGAGGACGACTACCTGGTCTACAACTACAACCGCTTCCAGGCCTGCCGCTTCGGGCTGGACGGCGCGATCACGCATCCGAAGACTTACGAATCGCTGCCGCTGCGCGAAGACATCCTGGCGACGCTGGAGAAGATGATGCCGCACGCGGAGGCGCTGGGCAGCGCGGACGCCTTGCAGCACCTGGCCGAGGCGGCGCGCGAAGGGAGCGACGCGACCCAGCTGCGCCACGTGTTCGAGCGTGAGGGCAGCGTGGAGGGCATGGTCAATGCGGCGATCCAGCGATTCCGGGGTGACCGGCGCATGCGCGTGCGCTGAGCCTTCACCCGTGCTCGATGCGGGAATCCCGCGGCGCAGCGGCGCGTTCGTGCATTCCGTAGTCGCGCACGACCTGTGCCACGCGCAGCCGATAATCGCGGAAGATGCCACTCCTTCCCTGCGCTTGCGCCGCGCGGTGCGCCTCCAGATTGCGCCAGCGCGCCACCGCCTCATCATCCCGCCAGAACGACAGCGACAGGATGCGCCCCGGGCGCGACAGCGATTCGAAACGCTCGATCGACAGGAAGCCGTCGATCGCCGCGAGCTCGGCGCGCAGCCCGGCTGCGATGTCGAGGTAAGCCTGGCGCTGCCCCTCGGCCGGCTCGACCTCGAAGATCACGGCAATCATGACAGCGCCTCGCGCCCCAGCGTGCCCTCGACCGCTTCCGTGAAGGTGCGCCACTCGCGCAGGATGAAGCGCTGTTCCTGCGCCAGCGCGAAGTTGGCGCGGGCTTCCGGATCCGATTTCAGGCGGCCGCGGTAGGCCTCGTAGGCGGCCAGGCTGTCGAAGGCGACCAGGCCCCAGGCTTCGTCATTGGTCCCCTCGTGCGGCAGGAAGTAGCCGAGCAGGCGGCCGCCAAGACGCGGGATGATGCGGCCCCAGTTCTCGCTGTAGCGCCGGAAGTTCTCGCGCTGGCAGGGATCGATCCGGTAGCGGATGAAGCAGGTGATGATCATGCGAACTCCTCGTGTGAATGGATGCGGCCATTCTGGACGTTTGCATGCCGGGATGCTTCGGCTAAGATCGAAGCATGGGACCGAATATCTCCACCATCGCCGCGCTCGTCGGCGACACCGCACGCGGCCAGGTCTTGAGCGCTCTCATGGCCGGCCGCGCGCTCACCGCCACCGAACTGGCGGATTCCGCGGGCGTCACGCGCCAGACCATCAGCACCCACCTGGCGCAGCTGGTCGACGCCGGCATGCTCGCCGTCGAGAAGCAGGGCCGGCACCGCTACTTCCGCATCGCCGATGAGGACGTCGCGCAGATGCTGGAAAGCCTGATGGGGGCGACCGCCCTCGCGCGGTCGCCGCGTGTGGGTCCGCGCGAGCCGGCGCTGCGCAAGGCGCGGGTCTGCTACGACCACCTGGCGGGGGAGCTCGGGGTGCTGGTCTACGAAAGACTGGCGCAGCGCGGCGCCTTCGCGCTCGGTGCGGATGGGGTCGTGCTCACGCCACAGGGAAGGCAGGCCATGGAGACGCTGGGCGTCGATATGGCGGAACCCAAGGGACGCCGTCCCTTCTGCCGCACCTGCCTGGACTGGAGCGAGCGGCGCCACCACCTGGCGGGCACGCTGGGTGCGGCGCTGCTGGCGCGCTTCGAACAGCTGGGATGGGCCAAACGGGCGCACGATTCCCGTGTCATGGCATTCAGCGCCGCGGGAGAAGCGGCGCTGCGCGACTGGCTGGATTGATTCATCCGGCGGCGACCGGTTTGCCGCCCCACTGCCCTTTCATGAAGCGCGCCAGCAGCGGCTGCTTCGCCGGCTGCGGACGCGGCAGCTTTTCGTCCACCAGGCCGGCCCAGCGTTCGGCCAGCTGCTCGCAGGTGGCGCGCAGCACCGGGTCGATATCCGGCAGGCGCGACAGCGCACACAGGTGGCGCTCGATCACCGAGGCCAGCTTCACGCAGGGCTGTTCGCCGTCGCCGCGCGCGGTGTAATGCGACATCAGGTGCAGCAGCGAGGCCACCAGCATCACGTCCTGGCTGCGCGGCTCCTGCGGGGTCGAGGCCGGGTCTGCGAAAGGAATAGTCATACACACGTCTCCTGAACGGTCGCAAATCAAATGAGAATCATTCTCATTCAATTATTGTCCGGTCATCCGACGAAAGCAAGCGTTTTCCGCAAACGTGTTCGAGGTGAAACGAAGCAGGAACTACAGCCGCGTCTCGCGCGCGGCGCGCAGGAACTCGTCCAGCACCGGCGTGCAGTCCAGCAGCTCGGTGCCGCCGGCGCGGTGGAATTCCGGGTGCCATTGCAGGCCCATCACGAAATCGGCGCGTTCGTAGCGGATCGCCTCGACGATGCCGTCCGGCTCGGAATAGGCTTCGACGCGGATGTCGCGTCCCAACTCCCTGACGGCCTGGTGGTGGATGGAATTGACGATCGGCCGTTCGACATTGCCGAACATCTTGCCCAGCATGGAACCGGCCGGGAAGCGGATCGCGTGACGGTGGGCGTCGTAGATGTCGTGTACGTGTGCCAGTGCTTCGGGCACATTGGTGGCGACGTCCTGGTAGAGCGTACCGCCAAAGGCGACATTGATCAGCTGGCAGCCGCGGCAGACGCCCAGCACCGGCTTGCCGGCGTCGACGAATTCGTGCAGCAGCTCGAGCTCATAGACGTCGCGGGCGCGGTCGCCGCTCCATTCGGGCCGGGTCGGCACTTCTGAATAGGTTTGCGGCGCCACGTCCGCTCCGCCCTGCAGCACCAGGCCGTCGAGGTGGCGCGCATAGTGGCGCAGGGTGATGTTGCTGGGGTGGAGCAGCCCGTTGGTGTTCACTGTCGGGATCATGAACACCAGCACGTCGCGCGACATCACCCACTGGGCGATCGATTCCTCGAGGTACTGGAGGTTCTTGCTGAGCAGGCCGCGGGCGCCCGGTTCGGGGTGGAAGATGCGCGCCGACACGCCGATGTGCAGCGTGCGGTTCATGAAGTCGCGGCTGAAGCGCTCGCGTACGGAACGCCAGCGCGAACCCAGCACCCTGCCGGCAAGGGCTAGCGGGGTATCGCCATCGCGCAGGTATTTCGCATACCCGCGCATGGTCTGTCCTTGCGTCGCGCGGCGGTCAGGCACGCGCGCCGGCGTCTCGGGACGCTTCTCGACAGGCGGCCCAGGCGCTTCCTCGACCGTTTTTTTTTCAGTGTCCACCATGACTCTCAATATAGCCGCGTCAGGATGGCGCACGATTCAGAATTGTTACAAATTATCTCCCAGGGACCCGGGACGTTGCGAAAACAGCAGCTTGCGGGAATTCCCGTTTCGGTTGATACTGTATGCAATTACAGTAGTTTTTCAGGCAGGCATGGCCAGCAGCTTCTGGAAGGTAGCCACCAGGTGGCGGTCCGCCACGGGTTTGTCGAGCAGGCCGCGCACGCCGGCGTCGCGGGCGCGCAGGCTGTCGTACTTGAACGATTGCCCAACAAGAAAGAGCACGGCAGTACGTCCGGCGCCTTCCTGGGACTTGATGGCGCTGCTCAGGCTATACGGTTCGATGCCGGGCGCGCAGGTGTTGATCATGACTAGGGAAACCGGGGTTTCGTCGCAGAGGCGCACGGCGGCGCGGCAGCTGTCGGTCCACTCGACTGGCCGCCCGCAGCCTGCGAGGCCGTTGTTCGCAGGGACGGCGCCGAGTTTATTGCCGACGACGCGTGCGACGTGGTCACGGAAAGCGCCGCCCTTGTCGATGATCAGGACCGCGCCGTCCGGCGGCCCCTGGCGCATGCGCTGGTAGTAGGCTGGGGCTTCGGTATCCGGGCCCAGCCGCGGCCTTCGGCGGCGCTCCGGCAGGCTGCATTCGCCGCGCGCCGCCAGCACGGCCTGGGCCTGTACCCGCGAATCGAGCAGGTCGGCCAGGGCAGTGCACAGGCCGGCGCAATCGACGGGGCGTGGCAGGGTGCGCCAGGCGCCGCCGCCGTCGCCGCCGATCAGGAGAATCGGCTGCAGGGCGCCGGGCGGCAGGCAGGACAGGCGGGCCAGCGCGGCGGGGTTGCCGCCGTCGGCGATATACAGATCGGGTTCTTGCAAACTGTCGTCGTGCAGGCAAAAATACGACGGCCCCGCGGCGGGGGCTTGCGCGAGCAGGTATTCCAGGCGCGCGCACTCAGCCGGTGCGAATCCGACCAATCGGACGGTGAACGGATATCTGGGTGCGTGCATCGCTTTTCCAGCCTTTCCAAAGCACTTCCGGGTTAGATCGTTTTAATCTAGCACAATGGTGCGGACTAACAAGCACGTTTGGATCGTGGGAAAAGATCAAATTTTTCCGCGTGACAAGATAGAATGCGCAAGCATCGAATTTAAGAACATCAGCATGGCTTCCAAGAAACCCGCATCCGACTACAGCGAATCATCCATCCGCGTCCTCAAGGGACTCGAACCCGTGAAACAGCGTCCGGGCATGTATACCCGGACCGAAAATCCGCTGCACATCATCCAGGAAGTGATCGACAACGCCTCCGACGAGGCGCTGGGCGGACACTGCAAGAACATCGCCGTGACGCTCAATACGGACGGCTCGGTCACGGTCGAAGACGACGGCCGCGGCATCCCGGTTGGACTGCACCCGGAAGAAAACGTGCCGACCGTCGAGATCGTGTTCACCCGCCTGCACGCGGGCGGCAAGTTCGACAAGGGCTCGGGCGGCGCCTATGCCTTCTCGGGCGGCCTGCACGGCGTCGGCGTCTCGGTCACCAACGCGCTGTCGACACGCCTGGAAATCACCGTCTGGCGCAAGGATGACGACGGCAATGGCGTGCACGACCTGGCCTTCGAGAACGGCGACCTGGTCGAGCCCCTCACTTCCCGTCCAGCCGAGCGCGGCGGCAAGAAGAACGGCACCCGCGTTACCGCCCGTCCCGATCCGAAATACTTCGATTCGCCGACCATCCCGCTGGGCGACATGCAGCGCCTGCTGCGCTCGAAGGCCGTGCTGCTGCCGGGCGTGACGGTCACGCTGACCAATGCCAAGACCGGCGACGTCCAGACCTGGCGCTACGACGAAGGCCTGCGCGGCTACCTCACCGAAGCGCTGGCCCAGACCTCGGGCGGCCAGACCGTGATCCCGCTGTTCGAAGGCGCCCAGTACGCAGCCGCGGGCGACGAAGGCTTCGCCGAAGGCGAAGGCGCGGCCTGGGTGGTGGCCTGGACCGAGGAAGGCAGCGTGGTGCGCGAGTCCTACGTCAACCTGATCCCCACCGTCAGCGGCGGCACCCACGAATCCGGCCTGCGCGACGGCCTGTTCGGCGCGGTGAAAGGTTTCGTGGAGATGCACTCGCTGCTGCCGAAGGGCGTCAAGCTGCTGCCGGAAGACGTGTTCGCGCGCGTTTCCTTCGTGCTGTCGGCCAAGGTGCTGGACCCGCAGTTCCAGGGCCAGACCAAGGAACGACTGAACTCGCGCGACGCGGTCAAGCTGGTGTCGACGTTCACCAAGCCGCCGCTCGAGCTGTGGCTGAACCAGCACGTCGAATACGGCAAGAAGCTGGCCGAACTGGTCATCAAGCAGGCCCAATCGCGCCTGCGCTCGCTGCAGAAGGTCGAGAAGAAGAAGTCCTCGGGCGTGGCCGTGTTGCCGGGCAAGCTCACCGATTGCGAATCGAGCGACATCACCCGCAACGAACTGTTCCTGGTCGAGGGCGACTCGGCGGGCGGTTCGGCCAAGATGGGCCGCGACAAGGAATTCCAGGCCATCCTGCCGCTGCGCGGCAAGGTGCTGAACTCCTGGGAGACCGAGCGCGACCGCCTGTTCGCGAACAACGAGATCCACGACATCGCGGTGGCGATCGGCGTCGACCCGCACGGCGTGGACGACAACCCGGACCTGTCCGGCCTGCGCTACGGGAAGATCTGCATTCTCTCGGACGCGGACGTGGACGGCTCGCACATCCAGGTCCTGCTGCTGACGCTGTTCTTCAAGCACTTCCCCGCCCTCTTCCGCAGCGGCCACATCTGCGTCGCGAGGCCGCCGCTGTACCGCGTCGACGTGCCGGCGCGCGGCAAGAAGCCGCTGCAGAAGCTGTACGCGCTGGACGACGGCGAACTGCTGGCGATCGAGGACAAGCTGAAAAAAGAAGGCTTGAAGGAAGGCGTGTGGAGCATCTCGCGCTTCAAGGGCCTGGGCGAGATGAACGCCGAGCAGCTGTGGGAAACCACCATGAACCCGGACACCCGGCGCCTGCTGCCGGTCGCCTTCGGCCAGTACAGCCTGCCGGAATCGGCTTCGCGCTTCAATATGCTGATGGGTAAGGGCGAAGCGGCCGCCCGTCGCGCCTGGCTGGAAGAACACGGGAACGAAACGGAAGCCGACATCTGACGTCGCGCCTGCCGAACAGAACGAATAGATCATGACGACGCAAGCAAGCCTCTTCGAACAACAACACGAGCCGTCCGACGACGTCGAGACGCTCACCCTCTCCACCTTCGCCGAGCGCGCCTACCTCGACTACGCCGTCTCGGTGGTCAAGGGCCGCGCGCTGCCGGACGTGTCGGACGGCCAGAAGCCGGTCCAGCGCCGCATCCTGTACTCGATGCACGAACTGGGCCTGGGCCACACCGCCAAGCCGCGCAAGTCCGCCACCGTGGTCGGCGACGTGCTCGGTAAACTCCACCCGCACGGCGACCAGTCGGTCTACGACGCGCTGGTGCGCATGGCCCAGGACTTCTCGCTGCGCTATCCGCTGATCGACGGCCAGGGCAACTTCGGCTCGCGCGACGGCGACGGCGCGGCGGCGATGCGCTACACCGAAGCGCGCCTGACGCCGGTGTCGCGCCTGCTGCTCGACGAGCTCGACATGGGCACGGTGGATTTCCAGCCGAACTACGACGGCTCCACCACCGAGCCGCGCCAGCTGCCGGCGCGCCTGCCGATGGTGCTGCTCAACGGCGCCTCCGGCATCGCGGTCGGCATGGCCACCGAGATCCCCTCGCACAATCTGCGCGAAGTGGCGCAGGCGGCGGTCAGCCTGATCCGCAACCCGAAGATCACCCACGCCGAGCTGATGACCCTGATCACCGGCCCGGACTTCCCGGGCGGCGGCCAGATCATCACCCCGGCCTCGAACATCGCCGACATGTACGCGACCGGCCGCGGCTCGATGAAGGTGCGCGCACGCTGGAAGATCGAAGAACTAGCGCGCGGCCAGTGGCAGGCGGTGGTCACCGAACTGCCGCCGGGCACCTCAGCCCAGCGCGTGCTGGAAGAGATCGAGGAGCTGACCAACCCGAAGGTCAAGGCGGGCAAGAAGACCCTGCTGCCGGAACAGCTGGCGCTGAAGCAGACCATCCTGGGCGCGCTCGACACCGTGCGCGACGAATCGGGCCGCGAGGCCGCGGTGCGCATCGTGTTCGAGCCGAAGTCGAAGAACCTGGACCAGGGCGAGTTCATGCTGATGCTGCTCGCCCATACCTCGCTCGAGACCTCGAGCCCGATGAACCTGGTGATGATCGGCGGCGACGGCCGTCCGCGCCAGAAGGGCTTGATGGAGATCCTGCAGGAGTGGATCGACTTCCGCTTCGTCACCGTGCGCCGCCGGACCGAGTTCAGGCTGGGCAAGGTCAACGACCGCATCCACATCCTGGAGGGCCGCGAGACCGTCCTGCTGAACATCGACGAAGTCATCGCCATCATCCGCAATTCGGACGAGCCGAAGGCCGCGCTGATCGAGCGCTTCCGCCTGTCGGACCGCCAGGCCGAGGACATCCTCGAGATCCGCCTGCGCCAGCTGGCGCGCCTGGAAGCGATCAAGATCCAGCAGGAGCTGGCCGAGCTGCGCAGCGAGAAGGAAAAGCTGGAAGACATCCTCGAGAACCCGTCCTCGATGAAGCGCCTGATCATCCGCGAGATCGAGCAGGACGCCAAGCAGTACGGCGACGAGCGCCGCACCCTGATCGAGGAAGCCGAGCGCGCCGTGGCCGAGCAGAAGGTCATCGACGAGCCGGTGACGGTGATCGTGTCCGAGAAGGGCTGGGTGCGCGCGCGCACCGGCATCGGCCACGACCCGGCCCAGTTCACCTTCAAGGCCGGCGACTCGCTGCTGCAGGCCTTCGAATGCCGCACCGTCGACTCGCTGATCGGCATCGGCAGCAACGGCAAGTCCTTCTCGGTGCCGGTGGCCGCGCTGCCGGGCGCGCGCGGCGACGGCGTGCCGATCACGACCCTGGTCGACCTGTCGGGCGGCGTGCGCATCCTGCACTACTTCGCGGGCAATCCGGACACCCGCCTGCTGCTGTCCACCTCGAACGGCTTCGGCTTCATCGCCAAGGCCGGCGACATGATCAGCCGTCTGAAGGGCGGCAAGTCCTTCATCACCCTGGACGAGGGCGCTGAGCCGCTGCCGCCACGGATCGTCGTCGACACCGCCGGGGCCGTGGCCTGCCTGTCCGAGAAGGGCCGCGTGCTGGTGTTCGGCATCGACGAGATGAAGGTGCTGACCAACGGCGGCCGCGGCGTGATCCTGATGGAGCTCGAACCGAAGGAAACCCTGCTGGCGGCGCAGCCGATCACCCAGAAGGGCGTGAACGTCATCGGCACCTGGGCCGGCTCCAAGCCGCGCACGGTGGAGCTGTTCGCATCGGGACTGGAGCCGCACTTCGGCAAGCGCGCGCGCAAGGGCAAGCCGCTGTCGGCGAAGCTCAAGGCGCAGGAGCTGGCGATGCGCGCCACGGATGTTTCGTAAGGTGGACGGCTTCGCCGTCCGCGCGTTCGACTAAATGATGCGTAGCCACTGAGCATCCGGAAGCTGAACGCGCGGTCGGCAGAGCCGGCTACGCGCCCCGGACCGCCCTACAAAAAACGCCGGCTTGAAAGCCGGCGTTTTTTATTGGAGCGTGAGCTGCTTAGTGCTTGGCAGCAGCCTTGTGCACGTCAGCCGACGCTTCGGCGCGCACCTGCTCGGTCTTGGCCGCAGCTTGCGCCTTGTCGGCTGCCGCATCGACCTGGGTCTTCAGCAGCTTCTCGTCGGCCTTGATGAACTTCTTGTCGGCCTTCAGGTTGGCGTCGGCGATCTTTTCCTCGGCCTTGGCTGCCGCCTTGGCACGGTCTTCCGGATCGGCTTTCGCGACTTTCTCGACCGCGTTGGCGTGGGCCTTCACGGCGTCGGCGTGGGCTTCGGCCTTCTTCTCGTTGGCCTTGGCGACCGCCTTGTTCACTTTCTCGTCCGCCTTGGCGGCCTTCTTGACTTCCTTGGCTTCGGCCTTCACGACCTCTTTCTCGGCCTTGGCTTCCGCTTTCACCACAGCGTCGGTGGCGGCCGGGGTGGTGGCAGTCTGGGCGGTGGCGGCGGTGGCGAACAGGCCGGCGATGAGGGTGGCGATCAGTTTGTTCATGATGGTTCCTTTCCGGTGGGTGGTCACGCAGTGCTGTGCAACCGCGTAATAATTTTTGTCTGACAACGACTCCAGAATAGGCCGCCCTACTGCCCGGGTCTGTTAGCCACCCCACGTACTTCCGGTGACATTTGTAAGCAAACTTTACTGCCGAGCAGGCCCCGCATACAGGTCGACGATCTCGCTCACACCGTCCCGGCACACCGGACAGAAGGCCTCGCTGCGGTCGAACATCAGGCACTGCATCGCCGGGCGGTAGTAACCGCTGGCCTCGTAGTTCGCACCTTCGAAAGCGCCCACGTCATGGCGATGGGGCCTGCCGGCGAACAGCGCCTCGGTGGTCTTGAGGTCTTCGCGGAACAGCGCGCTCATCTCGCTCTCCGGACGGTTCGCCGCGCGCAGGGCGGCGCGCTTCTTCTGGTAGGCGCGCGAAGCCTCCTCGTATTCGGCCTTGGGCCAGGGCGTGGGCAAGGGCGTGCCCGCCTTCACGTGGCGCTTCCACTTCAGATTGGCCGGATCGCGCAGCGCCGTGGCGTTCGGTTCCCACGGCTCCATGCGCACGCCGCCCGTGGCATAGGCCACCGGCGAGGTGTAGTACTCGTCGGCCAGGCCCGCGAAATGGTGGCCGAACTCGTGCACGAAGAGATAGTTGGCCCACTCGTTGCCCGCCGCCGCGGTGCTGAACTGGCCAAAGATGCCGCCGCCACCATAGGTCTCGTTGTTCACCAGGATCTCGATGAATTCATAAGGAGCGTGCTGGGCGATGTCGCGCAGCGCGCGGTTGTCCAGGGTGAGCACGTAGCGCTCGCTGCCGAAGATGTCGTAGCGCGTGCCGAGCTGCGAGGCATGGTGCACGCCGGTGGAGGGACGGGTGATGCCCGATTCAGCCGTCGGTACCGCCAGGCCCCAGACATTGAAATCCTTGGCACGCTCCTTGAAGGGAGAGACCGTGAACAGGTGCTTCACCAGGCGCCGCGCATCGCTTTCGAACTTCTTCAGTTCCGCAGCGGTGTAGCCGTCGCCCAGCACCAGCAGGTCGACCTTGTCCGGCGAAGGACCGCCGACATGGATCGGGATCGGTTTTGCGGGCGCCGCAGGCTGCTGCTTCACCACCTCCTGCGCCTCGGCGTCGACCTCGACGCTCCAGGCCACCGAGAACTGCATGCGCTCGTCGCGCTTGAGGATGCGCACGCGTACCGGGCGGTCGAATTTCGGGAAGCGCACCGATTCGTGGAAGGCGCGGCTCATGCGGTTTGCTTCTTCCGTCGTGCGCCACTCGCCGAAGACGGTCGAGAAGCCGCGCGAATACAGCAGGTCGCCGGTCTTCGCATCGACCACCTCGACGCGGTTCTGTCCGCGGTTGGTGTCGTCGAGATTGCGCGCGGTGTTGCCCGGCCAGGGCAGCGGCTCGGTCACGACGCGCTCGAGCGCGTAGTGGTCCGCCAGTGCGTTGCCGCTATGGGCGTAGTCGACCCGCACGGTGGCCGGCTGGGCGGCGTGACTGACGCCGGCGGCCAGCGCCAGCGCTGCGGCAAGCAGGCAATGGGAGAGACGGAACATGGACGATCCTCATGAGACGAAGGCCGTCCATTCTACTGCGCCCGGCCTGCCATTCCGGCAATCACCTGGCTGCGGACACGGTGGCCGTTGCGGCCTCGGCCTGCCGGTACTGGTACAAGGGCCGCTGCACCACGATCGGGCGGATATCGAGCCGCATGTTGTAGACCGAGTAGGTTTCGGTCAGCAGCGACATATAGCCCACGCTGTCGTTCGTGCGCGTGAGCTTGAACTCGAAGCCGAGGTCGGGCTGGGGACCGTTGGGGCTGTCGAGCGAGAGTCCGATGGCCTCGCGCTGGTCGCTGTCGATCAGCCGGGACATCAGGTCGACCACGGTCGTGTTGCCGAGGATGTCGGCCGAGAACAGCGCTTCGCGGAAGTAGGGTTTTGCGGGATCGAGCTTGTTGTCGACCTTGTCGCTGCCCGGCGTGAAGGCGTGGGTGTGCAGGTTGAAGCGGTCGCCGTTGTCCAGGTAGCTCAGGCGCACATTGCTGACGTCGAGCGGCCCGTCCTGCGCCACCGCCTTCGACAGGTCGACCAGCAGGGCGCCGCGGTAGCCGATCACCTCGACCTCGCGGTTCGGCCCGACCACCATGGCGGTGTTCTCGTCGATCCCCAGGCCGATCTTGTAGCCCTTCTTGAGCATGGCCGGCACCATGCGCGCAAAACGGCCGCGCACCAGCAGGTGCTGGTCGACGAACACGTCTTCGCCGATGAAGCCCAGGCCCGGCGCGATCTCCCTGCCCTCGTCCAGGCCCAGCCTCATGGTGGCCAGCACCGGCTTCGGATAGCCGAACATGGTGCTGCTCATGATGGCGGCGCCGGCGCTCGAGCCGGCCAGCATGCCGCCGCGCCGGTAGAGCTCCCACAGCGCGTCCAGCATGCGGGTATTGCCGCCGTCGGGACGCTTGAGCGCGCGCGTGATGCGGCCTTGGTCGCCGCCGGCGAAGAAGGCGCCGCCGGCCGAGCGCACGGCGTCGGCCAGCGCCAGGTCCTCGGCGGCAGCCTGGTAGTCGGTGCCCGCCAGGCGCACCGCGACCGGCACGAAGAAGGCTTTCGCGCCGTAGGCATTGAAACGGTCGACCAGGAATTTGCCGGCCTTGTCGGGGCTGGCGGAAGCGGAGGCGAAGACGGCGATGCGGGCGCCCTTGCCGCCTGCGAGCTGGACCATGCGTTCCCACACGGCCACATTGTCGCCACGCAGGGCGCCGCCGATGATCACGAGATGGCCCTTGGGCGGGGGCGGAAGCTCCGCCTTCTCGGCCCAGCAGCTATTCCCCGCCAGCAGTAGAAAGGCGAGCAAGGCGCGACGGAGAACCCGGGCAGCGACCTGGAACATGACGGCTTCCTTCTCGATGAGGACTATCGTAAGCCTGATTCGAGAAGGACGTCGCCGTGTTGCGTATGCTCAGGACAAATATATGTTCGGAAAGTAACGTTCCATCAGCGTCTCGGGACGCTGCGGCGTGGTGAAGCCGAAGCGTTCGTAGAGGCTGTGGCAGTCGGTCGTGGCGAGCGTGAAGCGGCGCAGTTTCTGCAGGCTCGGGTGGCGCAGCACGACGCCGACCAGCTGCTTGCCGTAGCCGTGGCCGCGGTATTCCGGCACCACGAACACGTCCACCAGGTTGGCGAAGGTGGCGAAATCGGTGATCACGCGCGCGAAGGCGATCTGGCGGCCGTCGAGGTAGCCGCCGAAGCACAGCGAATTCTCGATCGCGCGCTCGACCACCGGGCGCGAGATGCCGACCGCCCAGGTGCTCTGCTCGCTCAGGAAGCGGTAGATCATCGGGATATCGAGCTTCGTCTGATCGGTGCTGACCTGGAAGCTGGAGTCGTTGGTAATCATGGGACCCGTATCTGGTTCTGGCTTAAAAGTGAATTCTAGCGCCGTTTGCCAGTAATACAACACGCGATTGGACGTCCTTGCGGCACGCGCAATGACGCCCGCCGCGTGCAGCTCAACCGTTGCGCAGGTAGCGCTCGGGCAGCTGCAGCTTGCTGTCCTCGGCGCGCCAGATCAGGTTCAGAACGTACCAGCGCTTGCCATCGTGGATCAGCTGGATGCTGTTGATGCCGCGCATGAAGGGCTTGGCGTCATCCTTGGCGTGGCGCGCCTCGTAGGTACTGAACACGTGGGCGATCTGGCCGAAGGTTTCGGTGGTGCGCGCCAGCTCGGTTTCGAAAAAGCCCATGGTGGCGAAGGCCTTGGTGTTGCGCGAGATGTAGTCTTCCGGCGTCAGGCTGCGCAGCACATAGCTGCCGTCCGGGCGCATGCCGACCGCGCCCATCCGGCCCTCGGGCGCGAACAGCGAGCGCATGCGGTCCCAGTCGCGCGGCGCGCCGGCCGGGCCCGAGATCACGTCGTAGAGCGCGGCGACGATGGCGTCGATCGAGGCGACGTCCGCGGGACGGGCGGCCGGCAGGCCGGGGGCGGCCTGGGGCGGCGGAGGCGCGATCGCGGTCGGCGTCGCGCCGGGTACCGGCGGCGTCGCCTGCTGGGCCGCTGCCGTTGCGCAGCTTGCCGCCAGCAGCGCCGCCGCGCCGAGTTGGGTCAGTCGATTCATGTCTCCCCCTTTGTTGTCATTTAATGAAGCTTGGCCACATCATCACGCATTTCCCTGGGCTTGTCATCCACCATGGATGGGGGCGAAGGGTTGCAACTGCAGGCCAGTTATAATCGTGCGATCCCCAACCGAGATTCCACCATGACCGATCAATTCTCCAAGAAAGCCGAGGCCTGGTCCGCGCGCTTCACCGAACCCGTTTCCGACCTCGTCAAGCGCTACACCGCGTCCGTGTTCTTCGACAAGCGCCTGGCGCCCTACGACATCCAGGGTTCGCTGGCCCACGCCGACATGCTGGCCGCCCAGGGCATCATCAGCGCCCAGGACCGCGCGGAGATCGAGCGCGGCATGGCCCAGATCAAGAGCGAGATCGACGCCGGCACTTTTGAATGGCTGCTGGACCTGGAAGACGTGCACCTGAACATCGAGAAGCGCCTGACCGAACTGGTGGGCGACGCCGGCAAGCGCCTGCACACCGGCCGTTCGCGCAACGACCAGGTCGCGACCGACATCCGCCTGTACGTGCGCGCCGCCATCGACGACATCGTGGGCCTGCTGAACAGCCTGCGCGGCGCATTGACGGACCTGGCCGAGCGCCATGCGGACACCATCATGCCGGGCTTCACCCACCTGCAGGTGGCGCAACCCATCACCTTTGGACACCACATGCTGGCCTACGTCGAGATGTTCGGCCGCGATCTCGAGCGCATGCAGGACGCGCGCCGCCGCGTGAACCGCCTGCCGCTGGGTGCGGCCGCGCTGGCCGGCACTACCTTCCCGATCGACCGCCTGCGCGTGGCAAAAACCCTGGGCTTCGAGGACGTCTGCCACAACTCGCTGGACGCCGTCTCGGACCGCGATTTCGCCATCGAATTCACGGCAGCTGCCTCCCTCATCATGATGCACGTCTCGCGCTTCTCGGAAGAGCTGGTGATGTGGATCAGCCCGCGCATCGGCTTCATCGACATCGCCGACCGCTTCTGCACCGGCTCCTCGATCATGCCGCAGAAGAAAAACCCGGACGTGCCGGAACTCGCGCGCGGCAAGACCGGCCGCGTCTACGGCCACCTGAACGGCCTGCTGGTACTGATGAAAGGCCAGCCGCTGGCCTACAACAAGGACAACCAGGAAGACAAGGAACCGCTGTTCGACACCATCGACACCGTCACCGACACGCTGCGCATCTTCGCCGACATGGCCGGCGGCATCACGGTGAAGGCCGAGAACATGCGCTCCGCCGCGCTGCAGGGCTACGCGACGGCGACCGACCTGGCCGACTACCTGGTCAAGAAGGGCCTGCCCTTCCGCGACGCGCACGAAGCCGTGGCGCATGCGGTGCGCGCCTGCGACGTGGCCGGCTGCGACCTGTCCGAAATGCCGCTCGAGAAGCTGCGCGAGTTCTCGCCGCTGATCGAGCAGGACGTGTTCGCCGTGCTGTCGCTGGAAGGTTCGGTGGCGGCGCGCGACCACGTGGGCGGCACCGCGCCGAACCAGGTCCGTCAAGCCATCGAGCGCGTGCGCAAGCAGCTGGCCGAATGATGGCCATGGCGGGCGGCCGCGCCGCCCGCCATTTCTTACCCTCCGCGCTTGTCGCGGCCCCGCTGGCGGGCCTCCTTCATCAACACCTTCCACTTGCCTCTTTCGGCGATCCGATCGAGCGGCGTTTGCTCCGCACGCTGCACCTCGCGCAGCAGCTTGCGGTAGTTGCGCAGCCGGTCCGCATCCACCACGTCCCGTACCGCGCATCCCGGCTCGCTCTCGTGCACGCAGTCGCGGAACTGGCATTGCTCCGCCAGCGCGGCGATGTCGTTGAAGGACAGCCCCAGCTCTTCCTCGTCCGCATCCGGCTGCCAGGCGCGCAGGCCGGGCGTGTCGATGATGCAGGCGCCGCCAGGGCAGCGGTGCAGCGAGCGCGCCGTGGTCGTGTGGCGGCCGCGGTCGTCGCCCTGGCGGGTGCCGCCGGTGGCCTGGCCGCTGCCCGTGAGGGCATTGGTCAGCGTCGACTTGCCGACGCCCGAGGAGCCGAGCAGCACCAGGGTCTGGCCCTTCCCCAGCCAGGGCGCCAGCATCCCCCCATCGTCCTGCTCGGCGGGATGCAGGCTCAATGCCGGCACGTCGCCCGGGATGCGCAGGCGGAGCTGGGCGATCTTCTCGCTGGCGTCGATGCCGATATCGGACTTGGTCAGCACCATCACCGGCTCGACGCCGCAGGCACGCACCACGGCGATGTAGCGCTCCATGCGGCGCGGATTGAAGTCGTTGTCGAGGCCCATCAGGAGCAGGGCCGTGTCGACGTTGCTGGCCAATACCTGGCGGCCGGAGGGCGTGCGGCGCGTCAGGCGCGTGGACGGATCGAGGACGCTGTCGATCCAGTATGCGCCGGCGCTCTCGATGACGAGCACCCAGTCGCCGACCACGGCCGGCTCCATGTGGCGCAGGTGGCGTGCGCTGAACGTGTGCTTGCCGTCGTCGAGCGTCATCGCGTCGCGCTGGGCGGCGGTGACGCGGGCGAGGCGGTGTTGGGCCGAACTCGCGGCCAGTTGCAAGACGAATTGCTGCTTGAATCCGATCCCGTGCAGGGTCGGGAAATCGATGTCGATCATGACGATGTGGTTTCCAGTTCGATGTGCGCAACGGGCGTGCGCAGGCACTGCGCGTTGGGCGCAGCAAGGTCGAAAAGTGGAAGGTCGGCGCGCTATCGCGCCAGGCACATCGCTATTAGGGCGTGATGAGCGGGCGGATCAGGCGGCCGACCGGAGGGCGGTATCAGGCTGGTTCATGCTTTGTCTCCTCGGATCGGTTGATGGGGTGGCTAGTCTGGCAGCAGCGTGCAGAAAGGTCAAGGGCGCGATGCCGCCCGGCACTTTGCGCTATGCTGTTCGACCAGCCCATGACCGGCTCATCAACCGATATCGAGACTTCCGTGACGCCAAGCAATCCTACAGTCCTCCCCTCCCGCGAGTATGCCGCTTTCCTGTTCGACATGGACGGCACCATCCTTACCTCGATCAAGTCCGCCGAACGCGTCTGGAGCGCCTGGGCGCTGCGCCACGGACTGGATCCGGTCGCCTTCGTGCCGACCGTGCACGGCAAGCGCACCGAGGACACGATCCGCAAGCTGGGGCTGCCCGGTGTCGATCCGGTGGCGGAGGCCCTGGGCATTGCCCTGGCCGAAATCGAGGACGTGGGGGACATCGAGGAAATCCGCGGCGTGGGACGCTTCCTGGCCAGCCTGCCGACGGACCGCTGGGCCATCGTCACCTCGGCCTCGCGCCCGCTGGCGACCGCGCGCATCGCCGCCGCCGGCCTCCCCCTGCCGCCGCTGCTGGTGAGCGCTGAAGACGTGAAACACGGCAAGCCGGCGCCGGATCCCTTCCTGCTGGGCGCGCAGAAGCTGGGCGTGAATCCGCAGGATTGCCTGGTGTTCGAGGACACGCCGATCGGTCTGGCGGCAGCGGAGGCGGCCGGCATGGACAGCGTCGTCGTCACGGCCACGCACACGCATCCGGTCGAGACGCGCTCGGCGCCGGTGCCCGATTACGCGGATCTCGTTGCCGTTCGTCTAGACAACGGCATGCTGAAAGTGCAGAGGAAGATCGGCCACTGAACCGGCATGTCGTAGTGTGGGCAAGTTTCTTGCCCACGCGTTCAACGAAGGGTTGTGAGCCACGGAGCGGGCCAGGATACGTGGTTTGACCGCGTGGGCAGAGATCTGCCCACCCTACGAAAACCTGATCACTTGGCTTGCACTGGGGCGATCGGCACCCACATGAGGCGTATCGACACTCCTCATGGAGGTGCGCATGCACCGCTATCGCAACACGAGCGGCGAATCCGGCGTCGTCGCCTACGATATCGACAAGGACTCGATCACCATCCAGTTCACCGGGGGCGACCGCTACCTCTACACGGAGCGCAGTGCGGGCCCGGAGAACATTGCCAAGATGCAGGAGCTGGCCCGCGAAGGCCGCGGGCTGTCCACCTTCGTCAGCCAGCACATCCGCTCGCGCTATGCGCGCAAGCTGAACTAGCGCCTAGGTGCGCTTCGGATAGGGCGTGCCGTCCTTGTGCAGATAGGAATCGGTCGCGCCATCGTATTTCAGATCGATGTCGGGGTATTCCGCCGCATCTTCCTGGATGCGCGAACCGACGCAGAGGAAGACGCCCGGCCCCCAGCTGCGGTTGATGAGATGGTGCCCGTTCGGCTTTCCACCCGGGAAGGCCGCGCAGTCCCCTGCCCGCATGATGGTCTCACCCTCGTCGGTGACCAGCACCAGCTCGCCCGACACCATCATCACGAACTCGTCCTCGTGCGAGTGCCAGTGGCGCTGCGAGGATGCGGCGCCGGGCTGGAGCTCGACGAGGTTCACGCCGAACTGGCTCAGGCCGCCGGCATCGCCCAGCGCCTGCCGGGTGCGTCCATCGACGAGCTCGGCGAAGGGATCGGGATAGCCGGTGCCCTTCACCACGGGAATGCTGCTCAGGTCCAGTCTCGACATGCGGTGATCTCCTATTGGTTCGCGGCAAGAGCGTCGTTTCAGCCGCGCTTCTGTACCAGCGTCAGGATATCGTAACTCGCCACCAGTTCGTCGTTCTGGTTGGTGACCTGCACGTCCCAGGCGACCACGCCCTGCCCGCGTCCCTGTTCGTCCGTGCGGTTGCGGTCGACCTTGCGCTTGCAGGTGAGCCTTGCGCGGATGGTGTCGCCGATCGCCACCGGCGCCACGAAGCGCAGGTTGTCGAGGCCGTAGTTGGCCAGCACCGGGCCCGGGGCCGGCGATACGAACAGCCCGGCCGCCGCCGACAGCACGAAGTAACCGTGGGCGATGCGCTTGCCGAACTGGGTGTCCTTGGCCGCGATCTCGTCGAAGTGCATGTAGAAGTAGTCACCCGAGACGCCGCCGAAGTTGACGATATCGGCTTCGCTCACGGTGCGGCGGTGGGTCAGCAGCGAGTGGCCGACTTCCAGATCTTCGAACCAGCGGCGGAAAGGATGGACCTCGGTTTCCTTGACCGCGCCGCCGCGCACGTATTCGCCCGTCACGGCGCCCAGCATGGTCGGCGAACCCTGGACCGCAGCGCGCTGCAGGAAGTGCTTGACGGCGCGGATGCCGCCCAGCTCTTCGCCGCCGCCGGCGCGGCCCGGACCGCCGTGCTTCAGCTGCGGCAGCGGCGAGCCGTGGCCGGTGGAGTCCACCGCCGATTCACGCTCGAGGATGTGGACGCGGCCGTGCGAGGCGGCGGCGACCGGCACGGCGTGGGCGGCGATGGCCGGGTCTTTGGTGACAAGCGTGGTGACCAGGCTGCCCTTGCCGCGTGCTGCCAGGTGCAGGGCTTCGTCGATGTCGCGGTAGGTCATCATCGTGGAGACCGGACCGAAGGCTTCGATGTCATGGACGGCGTCGTTGACCATCGCGTTGCGGCACAGGAGCAGGGTCGGCGCGAAGAAGGCGCCGTTCGCGCAACCGTCGCCTACGGGGGCGAAACCGTCGCGGGCGCTGAACAGGACTTCGTTGCCGCGTGCGAGCATCTCGACGCGCTCGGAGACGTCGCGGTGCTGGTCCATCGAGGCCAGCGCGCCCATGCGCACACCCTCGACCTTCGGGTTACCGACGGTGATCTTGGCCAGGCGCTCGCGCAGGCGCGCGCCGACGGCCTCCGCATGCTGCTCGGGCACGATCACGCGCCGGATCGCCGTGCACTTCTGGCCGGCCTTGCCGGTCATCTCGCGCGCGACTTCCTTGACGAACAGGTCGAATTCCGGATCGTCGGGCGTGACGTCCGGAGCCAGGATCGCGCAGTTCAGCGAGTCGGCTTCGGCGGTGAACGGGACCGCTTCGCGGATCAGGTTCGGGTTGGCCTTCAGCTTGGCCGCGGTGTCGGCCGAGCCGGTGAAGGTGACGGCGTCGAAACCGCCAAGGCGGTCGAGCAGGTCGCCGGTACTGCCGATGACGAGCTGCAGCGCGCCTTCCGGCAGCAGGCTGGATTCCATCATCATCCTGACGGTCGCGTGGGTCAGGTAGCTGGTCGCGGTGGCCGGCTTGACGATGCAGGGCATCGCTGCCAGGAAGCTCGGCGCGAATTTTTCCAGCATGCCCCAGATCGGGAAGTTGAAGGCATTGATGTGCACCGCGAGACCGCCGCGCGGCACCAGGATGTGGGTGCCGGCGAAGCCGCCGCGCTTGCCCAGCGCCATGGCCGGACCTTCGTGCAGGACGTTCGACGACGGCAGCTCGCGCGAGCCCATGCTGGCATAGGCGAACAGGGTGCCGATGCCGCCTTCGACGTCGACCCAGCTGTCCGGGCGGGTGGCGCCGGTCAGGTGCGAGATCTCGTACAGCTCTTCCTTGCGCTCCATCATGTACAGCGCCAGCGCTTTCAAAAGCTGGGCGCGCTTCTGGAAGTCGAGCTGCATCAGGGCCGGGATGCCGGTCTTGCGGCCGTAGGTGACGGCTTCGTCGAAGTCGATCTTCTCCGCGTGGGTGTGATAGATCAGCTCGTTGTTCAGCGCGCTGTGCAGCGGGGTATGCGCTTCCGTGCCGTGCCAGCGGCCGGCGATCAGGCTTTGCAGGGTGGCGATATTGCCCATGTCGTTCGTCTCCGTTCTTGTCTCTTCAGGATTTTGGTTTGTGCATGCCGCTCGGGTCGAACGCGATGCCCTGGCGGTCCGGCTCCACTTCCGTCAACGCTTCGACTTCGCGCATCGTCTCCAGCGAGCGCACGTTCAGCTCGTGGTACTGGCGGGTGCCGAAGCTCTTCCACGTCACGTCATCAATTGTCAGTTCGCGCATGATCTTCGCGGGCGTGCCCATCACCATGCTGCGCGGCGGGATGACCATCCCCGCCTTCACGAAGCTCATCGCGGCGACGATCGATTCTTCGCCCACGACCGCCTTGTCCATCACGACCGCGTTCATGCCCACCATGGCGTTACGCTTGATGCGGCAGCCGTGCAGCACCGCGCCGTGGCCGATGTGGCCGTCGACTTCGACCACCGTGTCCTCGCCCGGGAACCCGTGCATCACGCAGGTGTCCTGCAGGTTGGCGCCCTCTTCCAGGATCAGGCGGCCGAAGTCGCCGCGCAGCGAGGCCAGCGGGCCGATGTAGCAGCGCGGGCCGACGATGACGTCGCCGATCAGCACCGCGCTCGGGTGCACGTAGGCGGTGGGGTGCACCACCGGCCGCACGCCGTCGATCTCGTACACCTTGACCATGCTTACACCCGCTCGACGATCAGAGCGATGCCCTGGCCGACGCCGATGCACATGGTGCACAGGGCGTAGCGGCCACCCGTGCGATGCAGCTGGTTGACGGCAGTCGTCACCAGGCGGGCGCCGGAAGCGCCCAGCGGGTGGCCGAGGGCGATGGCGCCGCCGTTCGGGTTCACGTGCGCCGCGTCGTCCGGCAGGCCGAGGTCGCGCGTCACGGCCAGGCCCTGGGCGGCGAAGGCCTCGTTCAGTTCGATCACGTCCATCTGCTCGAGGCGCAATCCGGTCTGAGCCAGCAGCTTCGTCACCGCCGGCGCGGGGCCGAAGCCCATGATGCGCGGCGCCAGGCCGACGGTGGCCATGCCGACCACGCGGGCGCGCGGGGTCAGGCCGTTGCGCACCGCCATCGTCTCCGAAGCGAGCAGCAGCGCGCAGGCGCCGTCGTTCAGGCTCGATGCGTTGCCGGCACTGACCGAACCGTCGGGCGTGACCACGCCTTTCAGTTTCGCCAGCGCTTCCATGCTGGTCTCGCGCGGCTGCTCGTCGGTGTCGAAGACGCGCGACTCGCCGCCGCCGCTGCGCGACGGCTTGCCATGGATGGTGACCGGGATGATTTCGTCCTTGAAGACGCCTTCCGCATTCGCGCGCGCCCAGCGCTGCTGGCTACGCAGGGCGAAGGCGTCCTGGTCTTCGCGCGAGATACCGAACTCACGGGCCACGTTCTCGGCGGTCTCGGGCATCGAGTCGATGCCGTATTTCGCTTTCATGAGCGGGTTGACGAAACGCCAGCCGAGGGTCGTGTCCTCGATCTTGGCGGCGCGCGAGAAAGCGCTGTCGGCCTTGCCCATCACGAATGGGGCGCGGGTCATGCTTTCGACGCCACCGGCGATGACCAGCTGCGCTTCGCCGGCGCGAATCGCACGTGCAGCGGTGCCGACGGCATCCATGCCCGAACCGCACAGGCGGTTGATCGTGTTGGCCGGCACCTCTTGCGGCAGGCCGGCCAGCAGCGCGGCCATGCGGCCGACATTGCGGTTGTCCTCGCCGGCCTGGTTGGCGCAACCGTAGAACAGGTCGTCCACGGCGCCCCAGTCCACGTCCTTGTTGCGGGCGATCAGCGCGGCGATGGGCAGCGCGCCCAGGTCGTCGGCGCGCACGGTGGCCAGCGAACCGCCGTAGCGGCCGAAGGGGGTGCGGATGGCGTCGCAGATGAATGCCTCAAGCATGGTGTCTCCTCTGGTTTAGTTTTTAGGGCGCTTGTCGACCACGCGGCGCGCCTTGCCGGTCAGCGTGCGTTCGATGCCGCCTGGTGGCATCAAGCACACGCGGGTGGTCACGCCCACATGGGTCTTGATGCGGTGCTGGAGTTCGCGGCCCAAGGCGTCCACGTCGGCCGGCGAAACCGCGGCATCGCGCAGTTCGCCCAGCACCTCCAGCGTGTCGAGGTGGCCGTCGCGCGCCACCACCAGCTGGTACTGCGGCGCCAGCGCCGGCATCTTCAGGATGATCTCTTCGATCTGGCTCGGGAACACGTTCACGCCGCGGATGATCAGCATGTCGTCCGAGCGACCGGTGATGCGGCCCATGCGCCGCATCGCGCGCGAGGTCGGGGGCAGCAGGCGCGTCAGGTCGCGGGTGCGGTAGCGGATGATCGGCAGCGCTTCCTTGCTCAGGGACGTGAACACGAGTTCGCCCTCCTCGCCGTCCGGCAGCACCTCGCCGGTGTCGGGGTCGATGATCTCTGGGTAGAAATGGTCTTCCCAGATCACCGGGCCATCCTTGCTTTCGATGCACTCGCTGGCCACGCCCGGGCCCATCACCTCGGACAGGCCGTAGATGTCGACCGCATCGATGCCGGCGCGCGCTTCGATCTCGCTGCGCATCGCATCGGTCCACGGCTCGGCCCCGAAGATGCCGACCTTGAGCGAAGACTGCGCCGGATCCAGGCCCTGGCGTGCGAATTCCTCGACGATGTTCAGCATGTAAGACGGCGTGACCATGATGATCGATGGCTTGAAATCCTGGATCAGCTGCACCTGCTTCTCGGTCTGGCCGCCGGACATCGGGATCACCGTGCAGCCGAGCTTCTCGGCGCCGTAGTGGGCGCCCAGGCCGCCGGTGAACAGGCCGTAGCCGTAGGAGATGTGGACCATGTCGCCCGGGCGGCCGCCCGCCGCGCGGATCGAGCGCGCCACCACGCCGGCCCAGGTGTCGATGTCTCTTTGCGTGTAGCCGACCACGGTGGCCTTGCCCGTGGTGCCGCTCGAGGCGTGGATGCGCACCACCTGCTCGCGCGGCACGGCGAACAGCCCGAAGGGATAGTTGTCGCGCAGGGTCTTCTTGTCGGTGAAGGGGAACTTCGCCAGGTCGCCCAGGGACTTCAGGTCTTCCGGGTGAACGCCGGCCGCGTCGAAGGCGGCGCGGTAGTGCGGCACGTTCTCGTAGGCGTGGTGCAGCGACCATTTCAGGCGCTCGAGCTGCAGGGCCTGCAGCTCGTCGCGGCTTGCGCGTTCGATCGGTTCCAGCTCATTCGGAGCAGGGGTGCGTTGGACCATTCCGGCCTCCTGTCGTGTTGCAAAAGCGGTACTGCTAGAGTTCGGCCACAATGCCGCTGACACGGTGCGACTTCCCGCGGAACAGGGCGATCTTCTTCCCTTCCTGGTTGCTCACGGTGATGTCGTAGACACCCGTCTTGCCCTGCAAGGCCTGCTCCACCGCCTCGGCCACCAGCACGTCGCCCTCGCGGCCGGGCGCCAGGTAATCGATGGTGCAGCCGGCGCCCACGGTATTGACGTTGTGCGAGTTGCAGGCGAAGGCGAAGGCGCTGTCGGCCAGCATGAAGATGTAGCCGCCGTGGCAGGTCGCGTGGCCGTTGAGCATGTCGCCGCGCACGCGCATCGACATGCGGGCGTAGCCGGGGCGGATCTCGTCCAAGGTCATGCCCAGGGCCTGGCTGGCCGGGTCGCGCTCGTACATGGTCTTGCCGGCCAGCTCGGCCAGCGCCTGCGGATTGCTATGCATGGAAGCGCGCCCCCTGTGGGTCGGCCGCCAGCTTGCGGCGCAGCAGGGGCGAGACGCGGTAGCGGTCTTCGCCATAGGTCGCGGCGAGGTTGGTCAGCACGGTCACGACCTGCTGGAGGCCGACGCTGTCGGCCCAGGCGAGCGGGCCGCGCGGGTAGTTGACGCCCTTCTGCATCGCGATATCGACAGCGGCGGCACTGCACACGCCCTGGTTGACGGCGTCGGCCGCTTCGTTGGCCAGCATGGCGACGGTGCGCATCACGGCCATGCCGGGCACGTCGTCCAGGCGCGTGACCGCGAAGCCGGCAGCCTGGAACATGCCCACGACCGCATGGTAGGCAGCGTCGCTGCACTGGTCGGCGCGCGCCAGCGCGATGCGGGTGGCCTTGCCGGCGTCCAGCAGCAGGTCGTAGATCACGGTGTCGGGATGCCAGGTCTCGGCCGCGCGTTCGGTGGCCGTACGGCCATCGGTGAGGTACACGGCGGCGCCCGCGCACAGGAAGCCGGGCGTGCCTTCGAAGGCTTCGTGGCGCGGCAGCTCGAAGCCCGCGGCCGCCAGGCGTGCGGCCAGTGGCGCGAGATGGCTCGATTCGCCGCCGATCAGCGCCACGGAATCGGGCCTCGCCTGCGGTGCTTCGGTATGCACGGCCGGCTTGTCGACGCCCTCACCATAGCGGTAGAAGCCGCGGCCGGTCTTGCGGCCCAGGAAGCCGGCGTCGACCAGTTCCTGCTGCAGGATCGACGGCGTGAAGCGCGGGTCGCCGAAATAGGCGTCGTAGACGGAATTCGTCACCGAGAAGTTGACGTCGTGGCCGATCAGGTCCATCAGCTCGAAGGGGCCCATGCGGAAACCGCCACAGTCGCGCAGCACGGCGTCGATGGTGGCGGGGTCGCCGGCCTGCTCCAGCAGCAGGCGCAGGGCCTCGGCATAGTAGGGACGGGCGACGCGGTTGACGATGAAGCCCGGCGTCGACTTGGCGTGCACAGGGTTCTTGCCCCAGGCTTCGGCGGTGGCATAGGTGGTATCGGCCACCGCCTTGTCGGTGGCGATGCCGCTGATGACTTCGACCAGCGCCATCAGGGGCACCGGGTTAAAGAAGTGCATGCCGACCAGGCGTTCCGGGCGGCGCAACTTCGCGGCGATCGCGGTGACGGAGATCGAGGAGGTGTTGGTGGCAAGGATGCAGTCATCAAGCACGATGCCTTCCAGTTCGGCGAACAGGGCGCGCTTGGCGTCCAGGTTCTCGACAATGGCTTCGACGACGAGCGCCGCGCCTGCCGCTTCCTGCAGGCTGCCGATGCGCTTGAGGCGTTCGCCTGCGAGGTCGGCTTCCACGGCGCCCATGCGGCCCTTCTCGACCAGCTTGGCGTAGGTGGCCTTGATGCCGTCGATCGCCTTGTCGGCCGCTTCGACGCGGGTGTCGAACAGCAGCACCTGGTGGCCGGCGGTGGCCGCCACCTGCGCGATGCCGGAGCCCATGGCGCCGCTGCCGACGACGGCAATGACGCTTTCCTTCGGGAGTGCCTGCATGTGATTATTCTCCCTTGAAGTGCGCCGGGCGCTTGGCGATGAAGGCGGCGACGCCTTCGCGGTAGTCGTGGCTGTAGCCGAGTTCGCGCATCATCTCGCCTTCCAGCTTGAGCTGCTCCGGCAGGGTGTTGGTCCAGCTGGCCTGCAGGGCTTTCTTGGTGAAGGCCAGGCCCTTGGTTGGGGCGCTGGCGAAATGCTCGGCCATGGCCATGGCCTGGTCCATCAGGGCTTCGTCCGGGACGCAGCCCCAGATCAGGCCCCACTGCTCGGCCTTCTCGGCGCTGAGCTTCTCGCCCAGCATGGCCAGGCCCGTGGCGCGCGCCTGGCCGATCAGGCGCGGCAGGTGCCAGGTGCCGCCGGTGTCCGGGATCAGGCCCAGCTTGCAGAAGGCTTCGATGAAGCTGGCCGACTTCGCGGCCAGCACGATGTCGCAGGCCAGCGCCAGGTTGGCGCCGGCGCCGGCGGCCACGCCGTTGACGGCGCAGATGACGGGCATCGGCAGGGTCTTGAGGGTCAGCACCAGGGGCGCGTAGAACTTCTCGACCGATTCGCCGAGGTCCACGCCCGGGGCGCCCGGTGCGACCGCGCGGTCCTGCAGGTCCTGGCCGGCGCAGAAACCGCGGCCGGCGCCGGTGAGGACCAGCACGCGCACGGACTTGTCGGCCTGGAGTTTATCCAGGGCGTCGCGCACCTCGAGGTGCATGGCCTGGGTGAAGCTGTTCAGGCGATCGGGGCGGTTCAGGATCAGGAGGGCGATGCCGTTCTCGATCTTGAACTGGATGGATTCGTAGCTCATGCTTGTCTCCTCGTCTTCTTGTTGTTTGTCGGACTGCTTGTTTGGACCGCTTACTCGGCGATGTCGAAATCGACCACCACCTTGTCCGTGATCGGGAAGCTCTGGCAGCTCAGCACGAAGCCGCGCGCCACTTCGTAGTCTTCCAGCGCGTAGTTCACGTCCATCTCGACCTGGCCGTCGAGCACCTTGCAGCGGCAGGTCGAACACACGCCGCCCTTGCAGGAGTAGCGCATGTCGATGCCGGCGCGCAGGCCGGCGTCGAGCAGGGACTCCTTGTCCTTGTCCATCGTGAAGCTGGCCGCGTTGCCGTCCATGATGACGGTGACTTCGGTCTGGTGCTGCGCGCCCGCTTCGATTCTGCGCGGCTTGTGTTCGTGCTTCGGGATGCTGGCGGCGAACAGCTCGATACGGATCTTTTCCTTGGCCAGGCCGGCTTCCTGCAGCGCGCGCGAGACGCCGTGCATCATGTCTTCGGGGCCGCAGATGAAGGCGACGTCGATATCGCGGATGTCGATCCAGTGCTTCAGGAAGTGGCCGCACTTCTCTTCCGTGATGCGACCGTTGAAGAGTTCGATGTCCTGCTGCTCGCGGCTCATCACATACACCAGCTTGAGCCGGTCCATGTAAGTGTCCTTGAGATCGGTCAGCTCGTCGCGGAAGATCACGCTCGAGGAGGCGCGGTTGCCGTAGACGATGGTGAAGCGGCTCTTCGGCTCGGCCAGCAGGGTGGTCTTCACGATCGACAGGATGGGCGTGATGCCGCTGCCGGCGGCGAAGGCCAGGTAGTGGCGTTCGCTTGTGGGCTCGAGCGGCACGTTGAAGTGGCCCATCGGCGGCATCACGTCGAGCGTGGCGCCGGGTTTCAGGTGTTCGTTGGCCCAGCTCGAGAACAGGCCGCCGCCGACGCGCTTGATCGCCACGCGCAGGGTCTCGTCCTGCACCGCCGAGCAGATCGAGTAGGAGCGGCGCACGTCCTCGCCGTCGATCATCGCGCGCAGGGTCAGGTGCTGGCCCTGCTGGTAGGCGAATTGCGGTTTCAGCTCTGGCGGGACGTCGAAGGTGACGGCGATGGCGTCGCGGGTTTCGTGCTTTACCCTGGCGACGGTCAGTGGATAGAATTTGCTCATCTTAGTGACACTTGAAGTAGTCGAAGGGCTCGCGGCAGTCGAGGCACTTGTACAGCGCCTTGCACGGGGTCGAGCCGAATTCGCTGGTCAATTGGGTATGCGGGGAGCCGCAGTTCGGGCAGGAGACTTCGGGCGCGGCGCGGCGGCGGATGCCGGCATGCAGGCCGCTGATGTCGATCGCCTGCTGCACGGGCGGCGCGATGCCGTAGCTTGTCAAGGCGGCCTTGCCGGCCTCGCTCATCCAGTCAGTGGTCCAGGCCGGAGAGAGGCGGCTGACGATGCGCACGTCTTCCAGGCCGTGCGACAGCAGGGCTTCCTTCACCGAGTCCGAGATCACCTGCATCGCCGGGCAGCCCGAATAGGTCGGGGTGATCGTCACTACGCAAGTTTCACCATGCGCGCCCTCGAAAGCGACGTCGCGCACGATGCCGAGGTCCACCACCGAGATCACCGGGATCTCCGGATCGGCGACCTCGCCGAGCCAGCTCCAGACCTGCTCGAGGCTGACGCCGACCGCGCTCATTACCACTGCGCTCCCGGGTAGGCGCGCTGCAGGAACTGCATCTCGGCCAGGATGTAGCCGAGGCGCTCGGTGTGGCGGCCCTGCTTGCCGCCGCGCTGCATCCAGGCATCCGGCGAGGGCATCGTGAGCGTGGCTTCGCCCAGCACGTCGGCGAGGTGGTCGAGGAAGTGCTGGCGCAGCTGCTCGGCGCCTGGCGCCACGCCCTGCTCCACCATTGCGTTGTCGACGGCATCGTAGATGAACATCTCGCCGCTGTACATCCACAGCTCGTCGAGCGCGGTCTGCATCCTGGCGTGGCTGATGTCGGTGCCGTCGCCCAGGCGCACCACCAGGTCGCCGGAGCGGCGCAGGTGGTAGGTGACTTCCTTGATCGACTTCTGCGCGATCTCGGCGATGCGGGCGTCGCTCGAGCGGGTCAGGCCGTCCATCAGGAAGTAGTGCCAGGTATCGAAGAGGAACTGGCGCATCATGGTGTCGGCGTAGCTTCCGTTGGGCTGCTCGACCAGCAGGCAGTTGCGGTAATGATGCGCGTCGCGGTGGAAGGCCAGGCGGTCTTCGTCGCGCCCCTTCCCTTCGAGTTCGCCGGCGTAGCTGAGCCACATGCGGGTCTGGCCCAGCAGGTCGAGCGCGACGTTCGACAGCGCCATGTCTTCTTCCAGCGCCGGCCCCTTGCCGCACAGCTGGCACAGCTGCTGGGAGAGGATCAGGGCGTTGTCGCCCTGGCGCAGGAGGTATTCGATCTTTGCGTCCACAGCGGTGCTCACAGGTTCTTTACTTCTTCCGGCATCGGGAAGAAGGTGGGATGACGATAGACCTTGCTGTTGGCCGGCTCGAACAGGGCTTCCTTGTCGTTCGGGCTGCTGGCGACGATGTCGGCGGCACGCACGACCCAGATGCTGACGCCTTCATTGCGGCGGGTGTAGACGTCGCGGGCGTTGTTGATCGCCATTTCGGCGTCAGGGGCGTGCAGGCTGCCGACGTGCTTGTGGGCGAGGCCGTGCTGGCTGCGGATGAAGACTTCCCACAGGGGCCATTCTTTGCTCATTCTTATCTCCGTGATTCTTTTGTGCGGCTGTGCATAGGCCGGTTGGACGCGTGGGCGTTCGTAATTCAGGCCACTGGCCTGAATTACCCGCCCACCCTACGTTCAAGCGGCAGCTTTGGCTGCTGCCTTTTTCTCGGCGTGGGCGACGAGCGCGTCGCGGAACCATTCGCCGTCTTCCCAGGCTTTCACGCGGGTGCGCAGGCGCTCGCGGTTGCAGGGACCGTTGCCCTTCAGGACGTTCTGGAACTCGCTCCAGTCGATCTCGCCGAAGTCGTAGGAGCCGCGCTCCTCGTTCCATTTCAGGTCCGGGTCGGGAATGGTCAGGCCGAGGAATTCGGCCTGGGGCACGGTCTGGTCGACCATGCGCTGGCGCAGCTCGTCGTTCGAGAACAGCTTGATGCGCCAGGCGGTCGACTGGGCGCTGTTGACCGATTCGGCGTCCGACGGGCCAAACATCATCAGCGAAGGCCACCACCAGCGGTTCAGCGCATCCTGGGCCATCGCCTTCTGCTCCGGCGTGCCCTGGGCCAGGCTCATCATGATGTCGTAGCCCTGGCGCGCGTGGAAGGACTCTTCCTTGCAGACGCGGATCATGGCGCGTGCGTAGGGGCCGTAAGAGCAGCGGCAGAGCGGGATCTGGTTGATGATGGCCGAGCCGTCGACCAGCCAGCCGATCGCGCCCATGTCGGCCCAGGTCAGGGTCGGGTAGTTGAAGATGCTCGAATACTTCGCTTTGCCCGAGTGCAGGGCGGCAAGCAGCTCGTCGCGCGAGACGCCGAGCGTTTCGGCGGCGCTGTACAGGTAGAGGCCGTGGCCGGCCTCGTCCTGGATCTTGGCCAGCAGGACCGACTTGCGCTTGAGCGTCGGCGCGCGCGTGACCCAGTTCCCCTCCGGGAGCTGGCCGACGATCTCGCTGTGCGCGTGCTGCGAGATCTGGCGGATCAGGGTCTTGCGGTAGGCCTCGGGCATCCAGTCCTTGGCCTCGATCTTGATGCCGGCGTCGATGCGCGCCTGGAACGCCTGTTCCTCCGCGCTCATGTCTTCCTCGGTACGGACTTTCTTGAGTCCGGTCTCCACCATCTGTGCGTACATGTCGGTCTCCGTTGCGAACTTCTGCAAACCATAATACGATACAAAAAATCAGATGTACACCGAAATTTTGAATCATATTGCAGACTCATCAACATGACATCACTCAGCAGCGGCGCCTGGATCGACCACTTCCTCACGAGCGAGCCGCCACGGCACAAATCGCTGGTGATGACCCTGTGCGGGGACACGATCGCCCCGCACGGCGGCGCCTTCTGGCTGGGCAGCATGATCGAGTTATTGGGTCCGCTCGGCGTCTCGGACCGGCTGGTGCGCACCAGTGTGTTCCGCCTGGTGCAGGAAGGCTGGCTGGTGGCCAGCCGCGAAGGACGGCGCAGCCGCTACGCGCTGGAGCCCAGGGCCCTGCCCCGCTTCGAGCGCGCCAACCGCCGCATCTATTCGGCGCCGGGCCTGCACTGGGACGGCCGCTGGACGTTTGTCCTGGCCCCGAACGGCAGCATCGACGGCGACCTGCGCGCGCTGCTGCGCAAGGAACTGGAGTGGGAGGGCTTCGCGATGCTCGCCACCGGCGTGATGGCGCATCCCGCGCCGGATAGGGACACCCTGCGCGAGATCCTCGCGCGCGCCGGCGCCGGCGGAAAGGTTTTCGTGTGTGACGCGGCCGAGCTGCCGAGTGTCGGCTCACGCCCCCTGCCGGAACTGGTGGGCGATGCCTGGGATCTGTCGAGCGTGGTGGAGAGCTACCGCCAGTTCATCGCCACCTTCACGCCCGTGGCGGAGAACCTGGACGACAGCCTTGCGTCGCAGGATGCGTTCGCGATCCGCACCCTGCTGATCCACGCCTACCGACGCGTGCAGCTGCACGACCCGATGCTGCCGCTCGAGCTGCTGCCTACGCCGTGGCCGGGCAGCGAAGCCTATGAACTGGCGCGGCACATCTATCGCCGCACCCAGGCGCGCGCCGAGGAACATGTCATGGCGATGCTGCGCAAGGAAGACGAGACCACGCCGCCGGCCGACGCGGCCTTCCACGAGCGCTTCGGCGGCCTGGATTAAAGCGGACTGGCGACGGTGAAGCGCGCGCGCAGGTGGCGCGGCGCTTCGATTTCATCCGCGACCGCCAGCGCCAGGTCTTCCACGGCGATGCCGGCGGGACGATCGCCCGCCATCAACAAGTCGTCCCCACCCGTACGATAGGCGCCCGTGCGTTCGCCCTGTCCCAGGAAGGCGGGCGGGCTGAGGAAGGTCCAGTCCAGCATCGTGTTCCTGCGCAGGATATCCAGCGCGTCGCGCGCCGCCCGTGCCCCCGGCACGATATTCGGCGGCACGTGTCCGGTGAATTCCTCCGTGTCGACCAGCTGCACGCCGGGCGCCACGAACAGGCTGCCGGCGCCGCCGATCACCAGCAAACGCCGCACGCCGGCAGCTTCCACGCCACGCTCGATGGCCGCGCTGCCGCGCATGAAGTTCTCGTACAGCGCCGGATCGTTCCAGCCCGGATTGAAGGCCGACACCACGGCATCGTGCCCGCGCACGCCGGCCGCCACCGCGTCCGCATCGTAGACGTCGGCCACGGCCGGGGTGAGTCCGGGTTCCGGCGCCAGGCGCGCCGCGTCGCGCACCAGTGCGGTGACCTGGTGGCCGCGCCGCAGCAGCTCTGCGCGCACGGCTGCGCCGACGAACCCGGTGGCGCCGATGAGGGCGATCTTCATAAAGTACTCCTTCTTCAATTATCGAAAGCATGACGATATCCGCTTCACGATGCGGCGATAAGCGGGCTAGAATCGCTAGCACCTTGAAGCTGGACTAACAAATGAACGAGCTGAAGCTCTATGCGGTGTTTGCCGAAACGGTCTCCGCCGGTTCCATGAGCGCGGCCGCGCGGCGCCTGGGCATGACACCCTCGGCCGTCAGCCAGGCAATCCGGGCGCTCGAAGCGGAGACCGGCGTCACCCTGCTGCACCGCTCGACCCGCAAGCTGACCCTGACCGAAGCCGGCCAGCGCTGCCTGCCGCACTGCCAGCGCCTGCTCGACGCGGCGCGCGCCGCATCCGATTCGCTCCTGCAGGCGCGCGACGCACCGAGCGGAGAACTGCGCATCGCCGCCCCGGTCGGCTTCGGCGCCCACATCGCCGCGGCGCTGGCGCCGGTGCTGGCGGCCTGGCCGCAGCTGCGCCTGCACCTGCTGGTGGACGACGCCATGATCGACCTGATCGACGCCCGCATCGACATCGCGATCCGCGCGGGCCAGCTGCCCGATTCGGACTGGGTCGCCCGCCCGCTGTTCGAACTGGAGATCATCCTGTGCGCTTCTCCCGCCTACATCGACAGCCACGGCATGCCGGCGGAACCGGAGGAACTGCAGGCGCACCACTGGCTGGCGTCGCCCCGCGAGCCGAATGCCGGCGCGCGCATCGTCAGCAACAACCAGCTCACCCTGCAGCAGATGTGCGAACAGGGTCTGGGCCTGGCCCGGCTCGCCCATGCGGACGCCGCCTCCGCGCTGGCGCGCGGGCTTCTCGTGCGGGTGCTTGCCGGCATGCGCCTGCCTTCGCTGCCGGTAACGGCACTGACGCCCGGCCGCACCGGCGATCCGGCCAAGGTGCGCGTCGCGCTGGAGGCCCTGCGGCGCCATTTCGCCGCGCTCCCGGGTTGCCATTCCGGCTAGCGAAGCCGCGCCGATTAGAGTTATCATCGGCGTTTTACCCAACACCCCTTCCCGGGACACACCATGTCTATCAAGATCAGCAGCCAGTTCGACGCTGGCGCCATCGAGGTCGTGAACGCCACGAGCGCGAACGCCATCGACCTGAACATCCGCAAGGATTCGCACGCCGACATCATCCAGTGGTTCTACTTCCGCCTGCAGGGCGCGCAAGGCCAGGCCTGCACCATCCGCTTCCTGAACGCGGGCCAGGCCGCCTATCCGGCAGGCTGGGAGGGCTACCAGGCGATGGCGAGCTACGACCGCATCAACTGGTTCCGCGTGCCGACCTCCTACGACGGCAAGGTCATGAGCATCGAGCACACCCCCGGCATGGACAGCGTGTACTACGCCTATTTCGAGCCGTATTCGTGGGAACGCCACCTGGAACTGCTCGACCGCGCCCAGATGTCCGAGCACGTGCGCATGCTGGACCTCGGCTCCACCGTCGACGGCCGCGACCTGAACATGCTGGTCATCGGCGAGCCCTCGCCTGAAAAGAAAAAGGTCTGGGTGATCGCACGCCAGCACCCGGGCGAGACGATGGCCGAGTGGTTCGTGGAAGGCATGCTCGACGCCCTGCTCGACCCGGCCCATCCCTTCGGCCGCCAGCTCCTGAAGGAATCGGTGTTCTACGTGGTCCCGAACATGAATCCGGACGGCTCGGTGCGCGGCAACCTGCGCACCAACGCGGCCGGCGCCAACCTGAACCGCGAGTGGATGAACCCGACCATGGAGCGCAGTCCGGAAGTCTTCCTGGTGCTCAAGAAGATGCACGAAACCGGCGTCGACCTCTGCCTCGACGTGCACGGCGACGAGGGCCTGCCCTACGTCTTCGTGGCCGGCAGCGAATCGCTCCCGACCTGGACCGAGGCGCAGGCCGCGCAGCAGAAGCAGTTCATGGAAGACTTCAAGATCGCCAGCCCGGACTTCCAGGACGTGCACGGCTACGGCGCGACCCCGTTCACCGACGAAACGCTGACCATGGGTTCGCCGCACATCACCCACGCCTTCGGCTGCCTCTCGCTCACCCTGGAACTGCCGTTCAAGGACAACGCGAATGACCCGGATCCGCAGGTCGGCTGGGACGGCGCCCGCAGTGCGCGCCTGGGCGCGGCGGTGCTGCAGCCGGTGCTCAACGCGGTCCGCGCGCTGAAATGAGCGTCTTCTCCGCTCCCGTCTTCGACGCCACCGTGGTGTTCGAGGGCCAGGAACTGTTCAAGGGCCGCGGCGCGGCCCAGACCTGGGCCGAGAAAGTGGCGAAGGAACTCGAGACCGAGGTGACGGTCGAGAAGATCGGCACCGGCTGGGTCCTGCGGGCCACGGTCGATGGCGAGCCCCGTACCTGGGGCGTCTACGGCCAGCGGCTCAGCCGCATCGAACAGGCCGGCTGAACGAGCCACGATGTAAGAAGTGACACGAAAACGCTCCGCGTGGCCGGAGCGTTTTTTCTTCCGGAAATTTTTTGAATGCCAACAGCATAATTGGCGATTCGATACATTTATTTTCTGGACATACCCTGCGGTTTCGGCGACAGTTTCCTGATTGTCACCTCACGGCCCGCAAACATGAAACAGTCTTTCCATTCCTTGGGCAGCATGATTTCTTCCAGCGCCCTCACCGTAGCAAGCCAGGTTTCTCCCACGCCGGTGAATACGACCGGTACCGCGGGGGACGATACCATCCACGGCAGCGACTTCGCCGACAGGATCTCCGGCGGCAGCGGCGGCATCGACCGCCTGTACGGCTACGGAGGCGACGACGTCATCGACGGCGGAGACGAGCCCTTCTTCTTCACCAGCACGCTGGATCTTGGCGGCGAAGCCATCTATGGTGGAGCCGGCAACGACACCCTGCACGGTAATGGGGGCAGCGACGTCCTCATGGGCGAGGAAGGCGACGACAAGCTGTACGGCGATGCCGACAGCGACAGGCTTGACGGCGGCGCCGGCAACGACCTGCTCGACGGCGGCGACGGCGGCGACATCCTCTGGGATGCGGAAGGACATAACACGCTGCTGGGCGGCGCGGGAAGCGACAATCTGTTCACCATGGCCGGAACGACAGGTACGCAGGACGGCGGTGACGGCGACGACATCCTGAAAGGCTGGCTGGGCGTCGACTTCATCGGCGGCGCCGGCAATGACCAGATCGAACTCGGCCTGTCGCGCATCGGCGCCGCCAACTCGACGATCGACGGCGGAGCCGGCGACGACCACATCATCTTCGGCTTCCAGCGCCCCGGACCCGGCAGCGCCAGCGTCAGGGGCGGCGGCGGCCGCGACACGTACACAGTCTCGGGAGAAATGGCAGCCGACAGCCGGGCGCTCGTGACCATCCAGGACTTCACCACCGGCCCCGGTGGCGACCGGATCGACCTGCGCGCCCTGCTGGGCGCGGAATATGCCGGCAATCCCTTCGGAAACGGCTTCCTGCGGCTGATCGACAATGGCGCCGTCTCCCTGATCGAAATACGCGTTGCGGACGCGCCCGGCGGCTACGTTCCCCTCCTGATCCTGGCAGGCGTCGCGGCAAGCGCGCTGACGCGAGAGAACTTCGTCGATGGTATCGACCCGACAGGCCTGTCCGGTGGGCGGACGCTGGAGGGCACGGCATCGTCCGATGTGCTGACGGGGACGCCATACGCCGACACGCTGCGCGGCAACGCCGGCGACGACCGTCTCACAGGCAACAGCGGCAACGACACGCTCGAAGGCGGCGCCGGCAACGACGGCCTGGATGGCGGCGACGGCAAAGACAGCTTGTCTGGCGGAGCGGATGCCGACACCCTGAACGGCGGCAACGGCATCGACCGCGCGCTGTACACGGGCGTCCGCAGCGACTACACCATTACCCGCGGCCCGACCGGCGCGACGGTGACGGACAAGCGCGGCGCAGGCGACGGCATGGATACCCTCGTGGACGTCGAGCGCCTCGCCTTCGCCGACGGCCACCTTGCGCTCGACACGGACGGCGTGGCCGGCGACGTCTACCGGCTCTACAGCGCCGCCTTCGACCGCGCGCCGGACCTGGTGGGACAAGGCTTCTGGATGGAAATGCTGGAACGCGGGGTGTCGCTACACACTGTCGCCGCCAGCTTCGTCGCATCGGAAGAGTTCGCCAAGCTGTACGGCGCCACGCCGACCAATGCGGAGATCGTCACGCGCCTGTACCAGAACATCCTGGACCGCGAACCCGAGCCGGGCGGCTACGCCTTCTGGCTGGATATCCTCGACACGAAGAAGGCTGACCTGCCCACCGTCCTGCTGGCATTCAGCAACGGCACGGAAAACACCGCCAACGTGGCCGAGCTGATCGCGAACGGGATTGCCTACACGCCGTTCGGCTGAAAGCCCACGCCGTCACCACGAAAGCGCCCCACGTCACCGGGGCGCGCTTGATATTCACTTTTCCCTGTCCTCATGAACCATTCCTCAAATCGCATCCACGGCAATACGCCCCACGCCATCGTCATGAGCGGAACGGCGCGCAACGTCGCCGACACCACGCCGCCAGTGCTGGTATCCGGCCCCCTGAGTGGGCACGATCCCAGCGCAAAGCTGGTCTTCACGTTCAACGAGCCGGTCAAGCTCGGCAGCGGTAAAGTGACCTTGAGCGGCAATGGCCAGGTGCTGGAATTCGACGTGCCAGGCAATTTCCTTACGGTGGACGGCAATACCGTCAGCTTCGATCCTCCAGGCGACCTGGGAGGCAAAGCCTTCTACGGCGTCACGTTTTCCGCCGGCGCCATCCTCGACCTGTCCGGCAATGCAATCGTCGATCCCGTCAATCCGGGCTCCGGCCTTGCAGTGCCTTTCTCGACCGGCATCAGCAGCGTGCCGGTCAACGTGACCGGCACCAGCGGCGCCGACAGGATCCACGGCAGCGAGCTGGCGGACACGATCTCGGGCGGCGCCGGCAACGACACCCTGTATGGTTATGGCGGCGACGACATCCTCAGCGGTGGCGACGAACCGGTGCGCCCCGGCGTGTACGGCGACGCCCTCTACGGTGGCGACGGCAACGACATCCTGAACGGCAATGGCGGCAGCGACCAGCTGTACGGCGAAGGGGGCAATGACAAGCTCTACGGCGGCGCCGACCGCGACTACCTGAACGGGGGCGGGGGCGACGACCTGCTCGAGGGCGGCGACGGCGACGATTCCCTCTACGACGATGCGGGCGCCAACATCATGCGCGGCGGCGAGGGTAACGACTTCCTGTCCAGCCAGCTTGGTGCAAGCGGCACGCTGGAGGGCGGCAACGGGAACGACACCCTGGTCGGCCGCGGCTCGGTGAGCTTCGATGGCGGCGCGGGCGACGATACCATCCGCATCATCCTCGAAGGCAGCGACGCCACTACCGGGACGGCCGAAGGCGGCACGGGCAACGACCGGTTCGAGTTCTTCTGGAGACAGCCGGCCGACGCCCGCCTCGTCGTCCGGGGCGGCAGCGGCACGGATACTTACGCGTTCCAGGAGCACGACATCGCCGCCGACGCCGCGGTCGTCGTGCACATCGGCGACTTCACCCCCGGCGCAAACGGCGACCGCATCGACCTGCTGACCTTGCTGGGAGACAGCTATGCCAGCAATCCTTTCGCGGATGGCTTCCTGCGGCTGGCGGCCAGCGGAGCGGACACCCTGCTGCAGATGCGCGCCGCAGGCGCGCCCGGCGGCTACCACACCCTGCTGACCCTGGCGGGCATCGCGCCAGCCAGCCTGGTGCGCGAGAACTTTGTCGGCGCGATCGATCCAAGCGGCCAGATCGAGGGCCTGGTCCTGGATGGGACCGACTCCTCCGATGTGCTGACCGGCACCGCGATGGGCGATACGCTGCGTGGCCTCGGGGGCGCCGACCGGCTGGTCGGCGGCGCGGGAAACGACCTCCTGGTCGGCGGCGCCGGCAACGACGCCCTGGATGGCGGCGAAGGCATCGACCGCGCCCAGTACAGCGGCCTGCGCAGCGACTACACGATGACCCGCACGCAGGGCGGCGTCACGCTGACGGACAAGCGCGGCGCATCCGGCGAGGGCGCGGATACGCTGGCGGGCATCGAGCGCCTCGCCTTCGCCGACGGCCACCTCGCACTCGACATCGATGGCGTGGCGGGCCAGGCGTTCCGCATCTACCGCGCCGCCTTCGACCGCGCGCCGGACCTGGTCGGACAGGGTTTCTGGATGGCGATGATGGAGCGCGGGGTCTCGGCCCATGCCGTCGCCAACGGCTTCATCGCATCGGAGGAATTCACCAAACTCTACGGCGCCTCGCCGACCAACGCCGAAATCGTCACCCGCCTGTACCAGAACGTCCTGCACCGCGAGCCGGAGCCGGGCGGCTATGCCTTCTGGCTGGATATCCTGGACACGAAGAAAACGGACCTGGCGACCGTCCTGCTGGCATTCAGCAACGGCACGGAAAACACCGCCAACGTGGCCGAGCTGATCGCGAACGGGATTGCCTACACGCCGTTTGGCTGAGGCAGGTTCTCAGCCGCCGTAGCGCTCGCGCGTGACGGCGGCTGCATGGGCCACCATCTCTTCCAGCACAGCCTGGTCGACGTCGTCGAGCCGGCGCAGGTAGAGGCAGGCCTTGCCCATCTTGTGCCTGCCGAGCCTGTCGCGCATGGCCTGCAGCGGCGGATCGTCGCAGGAGAGATACACGCTGATATCGCCCTTGCGCGAGGAAAAGCCGAGCAGCGGCGCATCGCCTTCGCGGCCGCTGTCGTAGCGATAGTGGTAGCTGCCGAAGCCGACGATGCTGCTGCCCCACATCACGGGCGGCGCGCCCGCCAGGCGTTCCATCATGGCAGCGAGCGCCTCGCAATCCTGGCGGCGCAGGGGGTCGTCGATGGCGTCCAGGTAGGCCCGGACGCTGGCGTCGGTGGGAACGGTCTTGTTCTGGCTGGCCATGGAGGCGGCGCCAGTGTCAGAGTTCCACGCCCAGGTGCTTACCGACCCAGGCATTCGCATCCTCGACGGTGTCGAAATGCAGGGTCGCGATGGCCGTCTTGTCGGGGGCCAGGAAGGTGGTGTAGACCTTGCGGCTGTCGTTGCCCGAGCTGAGCAGGTCGGACTGCTGGGACAGCTCGACGGTGGCGACGAGGTCGAGGTTGAGCAGCACGGTCTTCTGGCTGTTTTCCTTGTCGATGCGGACGAATTTGCTCATGGGTGTTCCTTTCAGCTGCCGGCGATGACCATTTTCTCGATCAGGATCGAGCCGGTCGTCTTGTTGCCGCGTTGCAGGACGTCATTACCGACGGCCACGATCTGTTGGAACATTTCGCGCATATTGCCCGCGATGGTGATTTCTTCGACCGGGTACTGGATCACGCCGTTCTCGACCCAGTAGCCGGAGGCGCCGCGCGAATAGTCGCCGGTGACGTAGTTCACGCCCTGCCCCATCAGTTCGGTGACGAGCAGGCCGGTGCCCATCTTGCGCAGCATGCCTTCGAAATCGTCGGCACGTTTAGTCTGGGTCGATACGATGTCGAGATTGTGCGAGCCGCCGGCATTGCCGGTGGTCTGCATGCCCAGCTTGCGCGCCGAATAAGAGGACAGGAAATAACCCTGCAGTACGCCCTTGTCGATGACCTTGCGGCGCGTGGTGCGCACGCCCTCTTCATCGAAAGGCGCCGAGCCGACCGCGCCGACCAGGTGCGGATCTTCGACGATGTTGATGTGGTCCGGGAAGACCTGCTTGCCGAGCGAGTCCAGCAGGAAAGTCGACTTGCGATACAGGGCGCCGCCCGACACGGCCTGGACGAAGGCGCCCAGCAGGCCGGCGGCCAGCGGCGCCTCGAACAGCACCGGGCAGGTGCGGGTATCCAGCTTGCGGGCGTTCAGGCGCGCCAGCGCGCGCTCGGCGGCATAGCGGCCGACCAACTCCGGCTTGCTGAGTTTCTTCGGGTCGCGCGCCGAGGTGTACCAGTCGTCGCGCTGCATCCTGTTGCCGCGGCCGGCGATCGGCGCGACGGAAATCGTGTGGCGCGAGAAGGGATAGCCGCCGATGAAGCCGCGCGTGTTGGCGCCGACGAAGTGCGACTGCTGCACGTAGACGCTGGCGCCCTCGCTATTGGTGATGCGCGGGTCGACCTCGAAGGCCGCGTTCTCGCAGCGCTGGGCCAGTTCGACGGCTTCTTCGGTACTGATCTGCCAGGGGTAGAACAGGCGCAGGTCGCGGGGACTGGTTTCCAGCAGGTCCGCGTCCGGCAGGCCGGCGCAGTCGTCCTCGGCGGTGAAGCGGGCGATGTTCCAGGCCGCCTCCACGGTATCCTTCAGCGACTTGCTGGAAAAGTCCGAGGTGTTGGCGTTGCCGCGGCGCTGGCCGTAGTAGACGGTGACGCCGATGCCCTTGTCCTTGTTCTGCTCGATGGTCTCGATCTTGCCTTTACGCACAGAAACCGACAGGCCGCTGCCTTCGCTGATCTCGACCGACGCGTCGGTGGCGCCCTGCTCTTTGGCGAACGCCAGGACGTCGCGGGCGAGCTGTTTCAGCTGGTCCTGCGTATGGGTGAAAGCAGAGGTGATCGCGGAGTCGTTCATGTCGTGTTTTTCGTAGCTCGCCCTAAAACAGTTATCATAGCAGCCGTTTACAGATTTCACTGACCGGCTCCACGCCAATCGGATCAATCCGAGTCAATCCATAGATTATGCCTAATCCAAACCGCGGCTCCGTCGGCTTCCAGTCCAACGAGTTCGACCAAGAATACGAACGTCCTTCCAAGTCCGAGGCCAAACGCCAGTCGAACGAGCTGCAGAAGCTTGGCGAACAGCTGGTCGACGCCCCGCGCGACCGCGTCAAGCGCGTCGAGATGCCCGAAGACGTCAAGGAAGCCATCCTGACCTGCCAGACCATCACCAACCACGAGGGCCGCCGCCGCGCCCTGCAGTTCGTGGGCAAGAAGATGCGCACGCTGGACGAGGAAGAGGTCGAGGTCATCCGCCGCACCATCGAGGGCTGGAAAGGCGCCTCGAAGGCCGAAACCGCCGCCCTGCACGCGCTCGAACGCCGCCGCGAAAAACTGCTGGCGGACGACACGGCTTTGACCCAGCTGCTCGAGGAGCACCCGCACCTCGACGTGCAGCAACTGCGCACCCTGATCCGCAATGCGCGCAAGGAACAGGCGGAGAACAAGCCGCCCAAGGCCTACCGCGAGATCTTCCAGATCCTGAAAGACCTGGGCAAGAAGCCGAAGCAGGCTGCAGGCGACGACGAGGAAGAAGCGCTTGACGATGAGTCCGATGACGAGTGACCAGGAACTGGCGCATCAAGAGCTGATCATCGGCCTGGTCTCGGTCTCGGACCGCGCCAGCGGCGGCGTCTACGAGGACAAGGGCATCCCCGCCCTGTCCGACTGGCTGGCGCAGGCGATCACCACGCCATTCCGGCTCGAGACGCGCCTGATCCCCGATGAACGCGCGGAGATCGAGCGCACCCTGGCCGACCTGGTCGACAATGTCCGCTGCCACCTGGTGCTCACCACCGGCGGCACCGGCCCGGCGCGGCGCGACGTCACGCCCGAAGCGACGCTGGCCGTGGGTACCCGCGAAATGCCGGGCTTCGGCGAACAGATGCGCCAGATCAGCCTGCGCTTCGTGCCGACCGCGATCCTGTCGCGCCAGACGGCCGTGATCCGCGAAACGCCGGACCACGCGGCCCTGGTCATGAACCTGCCGGGCCAGCCGAAGTCGATCAAGGAAACGCTGGAAGGCCTGAAGGACGAGGCCGGCAATGTGGTGGTCGGCGGCATCTTCGCCGCGGTCCCCTATTGCATCGACCTGATCGGCGGCCCGTACATCGAAACCAACCCGCAAGTGAGCAAGACCTTCCGCCCGAAGTCGGCGCTGCGTCCTCCCGCGGCATAACAGGAATACCGAATGACCCAACTGCTGGAAAACATCGAGATCGAAACCGCGCCGGATCCGGAAGTCGCGGTCATCTGGCTGCACGGCCTGGGCGCGGACGGCAACGATTTCGTGCCGCTGGTGAACGAGCTGGATCTGTCCGGCCTGCCGGGCATCCGCTTCGTCTTCCCGCACGCGAAGACCATGCCGGTGACGATCAACGGCGGCTACGTGATGCGCGCCTGGTACGACATCAGCAACGCCGACCTGAGCCGCCGCGAGGACGAAGGCGGCCTGCGCGCCTCGCAGCGCGACGTGGAAGCCCTGATCGCCCGCGAGAAGGCGCGCGGCATTCCGGCCTCGCGCATCATCCTGGCCGGCTTCTCGCAGGGCTGCGCGATGACGCTGCAGACCGGCATGCGCCACCCTGAAAAACTGGCGGGCATGCTGTGCCTGTCGGGCTATCTGCCGCTGGCCGGCGTCGCAGCCGCCGAACGCAGCGAGGAAAGCCTGGCCACGCCGGTCTTCATGGCGCACGGCACCCACGACGGCGTCGTTCCGTTCGCCCGCGCGCAGGCATCGCATGAAGCCTTGAAGGCTATGGGTTACCAGGTGGAATGGCACGAGTACACGATGCAGCACTCGCTGTGCCTGGAAGAGGTGCAGGACATCTCGAAGTGGATCCGCAAGGTGCTGTCGTAGGGTGTTCGGCTTCGCCGACCACCCTACGAATGCAAGGCTGCTTCCACCGCATCGGACAGCCGCGACACGATTTCCGACAGATCCGCCGCCGTCGCAATGAAGGGCGGCGCCAGCAGCACGTGGTCCCCGTGCCGCCCATCGATGGTCCCGCCCATCGGATACACCATCAAGCCGTTTTCCATCGCCTTGGCCTTGATCGCCGCATGCAGCCTGCGCGCCGGCGGGAACGGCGTCTTGGCCGCCCGGTCCTGCACGAATTCCAGCGCCAGCAGCAGCCCGCGGCCGCGGATGTCGCCCACGTGCTCGTGCACCCCGAAGACGTCGCCCAGCATGCGCCGCAGGGTCGCGCCGCGGCTGCGCACCCGTCCCAGCAGGTCGTCGCGCTCGATCACCTTCTGCACTGCCAGCGCCGCGCTTGCGGCCACCGGGTGACCGATATAGGTGTGCCCGTGCTGGAACACCCCGCTGCCCTTGCGCAGGCAGTCGGCGATGGTCTGGTGCGCCAGCACCGCGCCGATCGGCTGGTAGCCGGCGGCCAGGCCCTTGGCCACCGCGATGATGTCCGGCGCCACGCCGTCCTGCTCGATCGCGTACATGGTGCCGGTGCGGCCCATCCCGCACATCACTTCGTCGGCGATGAGGAGGATGCGGTAGCGGTCGCAGATCTCGCGCACGCCCTGGAAGTAGCCGGGGGTCGGCGGGATCGCGCCGCCGGTCGCGCCCACCACGGGTTCGGCAACAAAAGCGATGATGTTCTCCGGACCGGCCTCCAGGATGCGGGTTTCCAGCTCGTCGAGCAGGCCCGCGGTGTAGTCGTCGACGCTCTGGTGGGCGGCGCGGCCGCGGTATTCGTAGCAGGCGGAGACGCGCACCGTGTCCATCAGCAGCGGCGCGAAGTCGCGGCGGCGCCACTCGTTGCCGCCCACCGCCAGGGCGCCCAGGGTATTGCCGTGGTAGCTCTGGCGGCGCGCCATGAAGAGCTTGCGCTGCGGCTCGCCCGCCTCCACCCAGTACTGGCGCGCCAGCTTGAGCGCCGTCTCCATCGCTTCCGAACCGCCCGAGACCAGGTAGACGGCGCCGATGTCCTGCGGCGCGCCGGCAACCAGCCGGTCCGCCAGTTCCTCGGCGGCGTCGGTGGTGAAGAAGCCGGTGTGGGCGTAGGCGACCTTGTCGATCTGGCGGTGCATGGCGGCGATCACGTCCGGATGGCCGTGACCGAGCGAGGACACGGCCGCGCCGCCGCTGGCGTCGATGTAGACGCGGCCGGCCTTGTCGCGGATGCGGATGCCGTCGGCTGCCACCGCGGTCGGCGGCACATGGCGCAAATTGCGATGGAGGATGTGGCTCATTGCGACTCCCTTCAGTAGAAGGATTTGACAATAAGCGTGTCGCGCAAGGGTTCTTTTGATTTTGTTGGGACGCTGTGCAATTATTGACCAATTACAACAGCTCAGTGTCCCATCCCTCCCCTCATGACCGACCGACTCGGACCGATCGCGCCGGAAGACTGGACGCCTGCCCAGCGCGCCGCCGCCCAGGCCATCATCGACGGCCCCCGCGGCGCCGTCTACGGGCCCTTCGTGCCGCTGCTGCGCAGCCCGGAACTGATGGAGTACGCCCAGCGCATGGGAGAGTACCTGCGCTACCGCAGCGCCATCGGAGTGCGCCTGTCGGAGCTGGCCATCCTGGTGACGGCGCGCCAGTGGAACCAGCAGGTCGAGTGGGCGATCCATGCGCCGATCGCGGCGCAGGTGGGGATTCCGCCTTCCGTCATCCATGCGATCGCCGAACGGCAGCGTCCCGACGACATGCTGGTGGACGAAGCGGTGGTGCACGACTTCTGCATCGAGCTGCACGAGCGGAAATCGGTGTCGGACCGGGTGTATGCGGATGCGCTCGCGCTGTTCGGGGAACAGGGGGTGGTAGACCTGATGGGACTGAACGGCTACTACACCTTCCTGGCCATGGTGATGAACACGGCCAGGACGGTGGCGCCGCCCTCTAGCGCGGCGCCCCTGCCTGACTGAAGGCTTACTTGGGGAAGCCCACGACTTCGGCCTGCTGCTCGCCCAGGCCGGCGATCCCGAGGCGCAGCTTGTCGCCCTTCTTGAGGAAGCGCTGCGGCGAACGGCCCATGCCCACGCCCGGCGGAGTGCCGGTGGTGATGATGTCGCCCGGCTCCAGGGTCATGAAGCGCGAAACGTAGCTGACGATGTGGGCCACGGTGAAGATCATGCTCGCCGTGTTCCCGGTCTGCATGCGCTTGCCGTTCAGTTCCAGGTAGAGGTCGAGGTCCTGCACGTCATAGACCTCGTCGCGGGTCACCAGGAAGGGGCCGACCGGGCCGAAGGTGTCGCAACCCTTGCCCTTGTCCCACTGCGAGCCCATCTCGAACTGGAAGGCGCGCTCGGAGACGTCGTTGACCACGGTATAGCCGGCCACGTACTTCAGCGCATCCTCTTCGCTGACATACTGCGCGCGGGCGCCGATCACCACGCCCAGCTCGACTTCCCAGTCGGTCTTCTTCGAGCCTTTCGGCAGCTGGATCGGATCGTCCGGGCCATTCAGGCAGCTGACCGCCTTGGTGAAGAACACCGGCTCCTTCGGCACCGCGGCGCCGGTTTCGGCCGCGTGGTCGGCATAGTTCATGCCGATGCCGATGAACTTGCCGACCTTCGCGACCGGCACGCCCAGGCGCGGGTTGCCCGCTACCCGTGGCAGGGTCTTCCAGTCGACCTTGGCCAGCTTGCGCAGCGCCTTGTCGCCCAGTTGCGACGCGTCGATGTCGTCGATGATGCCGGACAGGTCGCGCAGGCGGCCCTCTTCGTCGAACAGGCCCGGCTTTTCCTTGCCCGGGCGGCCATAGCGCACCAATCTCATGCTTGTCTTCCTGAATGGGTAAAACCGGCGATCATACCAAGAACTCAGTGGCTCAGGAGATAGGCGCTCATGTCGCGCGCATCGCGCTCCGTCACGCCCATGTTCGGCATCGCGGTATTCGGGTCGACCGACTGCGGGTCGCGGATCCAGCGCATCAGGCCAGCCTGGTCGTTCGGCACCGCCCCCGCCAGCACCTTGCGCCGCCCCATGTCCGAGAGCGGCCGGCCGACGTAGACCTTGGAGCCGGGCACGCCCGGGATCAGGTGGCAGGACTGGCAGGCGTACTGCGTCAGCGCGATCTTGCCGCGCACCGGGTCGCCCTGCACGCCGCCGGGCGGACGCTCCACGGAGCACGCCGCCAGGCCGGCCAGCGCGACCGCGATTCCCATCGTGCGCAGGATGCTCATCGCGCCTCCTCCGGCCTGGTCGCAGCCTTGAAGGCCTGCGCGTCCATCGACGGCAGCACCGTCACGAAGGCCACCACCGCCCACAGCTCGTCCTCGCCCAGGTGGTATTCCCAGGCCGGCATACCGCTCATCTTGATGCCGTGCTTCGTCACCCAATACAACTCGTTCGGCTCCCAGCGCTGGGTCGCGTCGACCAGCGGACCGGGAATGGGCTGCATGCTCATGCCGATGGTCGACTGGGCGACGCCCGGCCCGCCGTGGCATTGCAGGCACTTGTCGCGGTAAACCCGGGCGCCGAGCTGCAGCTGCTGCGCCCCGCCCAGGCGCGGCACCTTCACCTCTTTGGCATGGTTGCGCACCGAATGCTTCATGCCCTCTTCCAGCACCGAGTAGACGAAGGGGAAGTGCTGGGCCGTCGCGCCGATGTTGTACCAGCCGCCGTAGAGCAGCGCCAGGCCGGCCGCGCCGGCCGTGACGCCCGCCGCCAGCAGCGTAAGGACAGCGGTCTTGACGATCAGCCGTTGGCGGTTTGTGAGCATGTCCGGGGGTGCGTCCGATTGGATTCGTTAAAAAAATTACATCGTTGTTTGTGTATTATAAAAGCCACTCCACAATTCCGGATTCCAAACGTGCGCACCCGTCCATCACGCCAACTCGCCCCGTCTTTACGCCGCGCTGGCCTGGCGCTGGCCTGCGCGGCGACGCTGGCGGGCTGCGCAGGTGAGCGCAAGTCCGTCGTCCCCGGCGGCGACATCGAGCAGGGCCTGCGCCTGGTCACCCAGTACCAGTGCGGCGCCTGCCACGTGATCCCCGGGGTGCAGGGCGCGGCGGGCGATTCCGGCCCCACGCTCGACTACATCGGCCGCCTGAGCTACATCGCCGGCGGCATCCCCAACAGCCCGGACAATATGGTGCGCTGGCTGCGCGTGCCGCACGCGGTGAAACCCGGCACCGAGATGCCGCCGATGGGCCTCACGGAGCAGGAGGCGCGCCACATGGCCGCCTACCTGTACACGCTGCGATGAAGGCGATGCCGGACAACCTCCAGTCCGTCCTGCACCCGGCAGGCTGGGACGCCGCCATCATCAGCCATTTCGCCTGGGTGATGTTCGGCGCCGGCACCCTGATCTTCATCGCCGTGATGGCCCTGCTGCTGCTCAGCCTGCGGCGCCAGGAACGTCCCGCGCGCGCCCTGCTGTGGATCGGCGGCGGGGGCATCGCCTTTCCGGTCGTGGTGCTCACCGTCCTGCTGGGCTGGAGCACCTGGCGCAGCGCCCAGCTGGCGCCGCAGACTTCGAAGGACGCGCTGACCATCTCGGTGACGGCCAAGATGTGGTGGTGGGAGGTGCGCTACCACGACCCGGCGACCGGCCGCGAGATCGTCACCGCCAACGAGATCCACATCCCGACCGGGCGGCCGGTCTACCTGGGCCTCAACTCGGCGGACGTGATCCACAGCCTGTGGGTGCCTGCGCTCGCGGGCAAGCGCGACATGGTGCCGGGCCGTGTGACAGGCTTGAGCCTGCGCGCCGAGAAGCCCGGCATCTACCGGGGACAATGCGCGGAATACTGCGGCGAGCAGCACGCGAAGATGGCGCTGCACGTCGTCGCCTCCACGCCGCAGGAATTCGAGGCCTGGCTGGCGCGCCAGGCCCTGCCGGCAGCGCCCGCCGACAGCACCGTGCTGGCAAAGGGACGCGAAGCCTTCCTGCAGCAGCGCTGCCAGGCCTGCCACACCATCCGCGGCGTGGCCGAAGGCGCGCGCCTGGGTCCGGACCTGACCCACGTGGGCAGCCGCATGCACATCGGCGCAGGCACCCTGCGCACGCACCGCAACACCCTGCAAGGCTGGATCGCGGACCCGCAGGCGGCCAAGCCCGGCGTCTTCATGCCCGGCTCGCAAGACCTCGACCGCGCCACCCTGCAGGCGCTGGCCACCTATCTCGAGCACCTGAAATGAACGAGCAGCGCCTTCCCACGAATTTGCCAAATTCCCTGCCGCGCCCCGAGGGCGAATTCGAGCGCCTGAAGGAAGTCTGGCGCACGCCGACCGGCTGGCGCTTCTTCTCCTCGGTGAACAACACCAGCATCGGCCTGCTCTACATCGGCACCGCCCTGCTGTTCTTCATCCTGGCCGGCATCCTGGCCCTCGTCATGCGGGTGCAGCTGGCGGTGCCCGACAACACCCTGCTCTCGCCCGAGACCTACAACCAGGTCTTCACCATGCACGGCACGGTGATGATGTTCCTGTTCGCCATCCCCATCGTCGAGGCGATCGCGGTCTACCTGCTGCCGAACATGCTGGGCGCGCGCGACCTGCCCTTCCCGCGCCTCTCGGCCTATGCCTACTGGGCCTATGCCTTCGGCGGCCTGGCCTTCTTCTGCACCATCTTCGTCGGCCTCGCGCCGAACGGCGGCTGGTTCATGTATCCGCCCTATACCGGGGAACAGTATTCGCCCGACCTGAACGCCGACTTTTGGCTGCTGGGGATCGGCTTCATCGAAATCTCGGCCATCGCCGGGGCGGTAGAGCTCATCGTCGGCATCCTGTTTACGCGCGCGCCCGGCATGAGCCTGCGCCGCATGCCGGTCTACGCCTGGGCCATGCTGGTGGTGGCCGTGATGATCGTGTTCGCCTTCCCCGCCGTGATCGCCGGCACCGCCCTGCTGGAGCTGGAACGCGCCTTCGACTGGCCCTTCTTCATCGCCGAGCGCGGCGGCGACCCGATCCTGTGGCAGCACCTGTTCTGGTTCTTCGGCCATCCCGAGGTCTACATCATCTTCCTGCCGGCGGCCGGCATGGTCTCGACCATGATCCCGACCATCGCCGCCACGCCCCTGGTGGGCCGGCGCGCCATCATCGTGGCCCTGGTGGGCGTGGGCTTCTTCAGCTTCGGACTGTGGGCCCACCACATGTTCACGGCCGGCCTGGGCGTGCTGGAGATGAGCTTCATCTCCGCGGCCAGCATGGCGGTGGCGATCCCGACCGGCATCCAGGTCTTCGCCTGGATCGCCACCTTGTGGAACGGCCGCGTGCAGATGAACTCTCCGGCCCTGTTCCTGATGGGCTTCATGTTCATCTTCGTGCTGGGTGGCCTCACCGGCGTGATGGTGGCGGTGATTCCCTTCGACTGGCAGGTGCACGACACCTATTTCATCGTCGCCCACCTGCACTACGTGCTGATCGGCGGCATGGTATTCCCGGTGTTCGCGGCCATGTACTACTGGCTCCCGCTGGTCAAGGGGCAGCGCCTGTCGGAAAAGATGGCGCGCTGGGTGTTCTGGCTGATGTTCGGCGGCTTCAACCTCGCCTTCTTCCCGATGCACATCACCGGCCTGCAGGGCATGCCGCGCCGGGTCTATACCTACGATTCCCAGCTCGGCTGGGACTTCCTGAACCTGCTGTCGACCATCGGCGCCTTCGTCTTCGCTTTCGGGGTGGTGCTCTTCATCGTCGATGCCGTGCGCACCCTGCGCCGGCCCGAGAAAGAGGTCGACAATCCCTGGAATGCCGCGACCCTCGAATGGCTCACCTCCGAGTCCTACGGCAATCGCAGCATCCCGCGCATCACCTCCGTCAATCCGCTGTGGGACCAGCCGACCCTGTCGGAGGAAGTCGACCGCGGCCAGCACTACCTGCCGCAAACCGCCACCGGCCTGCGCGAGACCATTGCCACCAGCCCTGTTGCGGGCGAGCCGCGCTACCTGATGGTGCTGCCCACCGACAGCTGGCTGCCCGTGATCGCGGCGCTGGGCACGGCCGGCTTCTTCCTGCTCCTGACGGTGAAGGCGATGCTGCTGGCCTGGGTCTTCGGCTTCATGGCGGTGGCGGGCACCGTGGCCTGGCTGTGGGAATCGGACCGCAAGCCGCCGATCAAAGAGGCGCGGGTGGCCGACGACCTGGTGCTGCCGGTGAACGCGAAGACCACGGCCTCGCAATCGTGGTGGGGCACGATCGTGATGCTGGTGGTGGACGCCTGCATCTTCGCCTCTTTCGGCTACGCCTATGTGCACGTCTCGATGCGCCTGATGGTCTGCCCGCCGCCCGGCGCTGCGCTTCCTTCGCTGTCCTGGCAGCTGGCCTCCGGCGGATTGCTCCTGCTGGGCTCCGCACTGATCTTGCTCGCGGCGCGTGCGATCGGCAAGCGCCGCCTGCCCTGGCTGGTGCTGCTGGCGCTGGGCTGCACGGCGGCGTCCTTCCTGCTGGACCTGCGCGGCCACCAGTTCGCGGGCCTCGACCCGACCGCCACCGCCTGGGCCGCGGCGATCGGCGGCCTGCTCGGCTACCAGGGACTGCACATCGTGGTGCTGGCGATTGCCGGTCCTTATCTGGCCCTGCGCCACTGGCGCGGCCACCTGGGTGAGCACAGCCGGGCGACGCTCGACAACGTCAGCCTGCTCTGGCACTACACGACCCTGCAGGGCATCGCCGGCATGGCGCTGGTAAACGTCCTGCCGCTGCTGATGGAGTGAGCATGCAAGACGGATTCTGGCGACAGCTGCTGCGCGGGACCCTGCCCCTGCTGGTGTGGGCGGCCCACTTCACCTTCTGCTACCTGCTGGCGGCGGCGCAATGCACGCCGGCGGCCATGCGCGCGGGCGGGCCGGACCGCGTGCTGATGGGGATCGTGACGGTGGTGGCGCTGGCGCTGTGCGCCTGGCTGCTGTGGCGCGAGCGCGGCATCCTGAGGAATGCGAAGGAGGCGGCGCTATTGGATTGGGCGGCGGCGCTGGGGGCCTTACTTGCCTTCGTCGGGATTGTCTGGACCGGACTGCCGCTCCTGCTTGTCCAAGGCTGTTCGTAGGGGTGATCTGGCCCAGTGGACCAGATCAAGGTCCTCCGCCCACGCGTTCAACTTCGGCCTGCATTGCCACTACGCGTCCGGGAGCTGAACGCGCGGTCGGCAAAGCCGACCACCCTACCTGGCCGGCGTAATGCGCCAGATGACGTTGCCGACGTCGTCCGCCACCAATACTGCGCCCGGCTTATCGATGACGACACCCACCGGCCTGCCCATCGCATCGCCCTCCCTGTTCACGAAGCCCGTGAGCACCTCCAACGGCTTACCGGCCGGCATCCCATCCTTGAAGGGCACAAACACCACGTTGTAGCCCGACAGCGGCCTGCGGTTCCAGGAGCCGTGCTGGCCGATGAAGGCGCCGTTCGCGTACTGCGCGGGCAGCAGCTTGCCGGTATAGAAGGCCAGGCCGAGCGCCGCCACGTGGGCGCCCAGCGCGTAGTCCGGCGCCAGGGCCTTGGCCACCATCTCGGGGCGCGGCGGCTGGACGCGCTCGTCGACATGGCTGCCGTAGTAGCTATAGGGCCAGCCGTAGAAGCCGCCGTCCTTCACCGACGTCAGGTAGTCGGGCACCAGGTCGCTGCCCAGTTCGTCGCGCTCGTTCACCACGGTCCATAGCAAGCCGGTCTGCGGATTCCAGGCCAGGCCGTTGGGATTGCGCAGGCCCGAGGCGAACAGGCGGGTCTTGCCGCTTGCGATGTCGACCTCGAGGATGGCGGCGCGGTCGACTTCCTTGTCCATGCCGTTCTCGCCCACATTGCTGTTCGAGCCCGAGGTGGCGTAGAGCTTGCGGCCGTCAGGGCTGGCGATGATGTTCTTGGTCCAGTGGTGGTTCAGGGGACCGCCCGGCAGCGGCGCTACCGGCTGGGCGGTGGCCGTGATCTCGAGCTCTCCCTCGCGGTAGGGGAAGCGCACGATGCCGTCGGTATTGGCCACGTAGAGCATGTCGCCCACCAGGGCCATGCCGAAGGGCGAATTCAGGCCCTTCAGGAACACCCGCTTCACTTCGGCGACGCCGTCGCCGTCCGCATCGCGCAGCAGGGTGATGCGGTTGGCGCTCGGCACCGCGGCGCCGGCCTTTGCCATCACCTTGCCCATGACGTAGCCCCGGATGCCCTTCTTGCCCTCGGGGCGCTCGGGCGCATTGGTCTCGGCCACCAGCACGTCGCCGTTGGGCAGCACGTGCAGCCAGCGCGGGTGGTCCAGGCCGGAGGCAAAAGCGTTCACCGCCAGGCCGGCGGCGGCCACGGGCTTGCCGCCGTCAAGCCAGCCCTTGGCGGGCGCGATGTCGACGGTCGGGATGACGCTCCGGACCGGCGTCTTGATGATCGGGTTCGGGCCGACGTCGGCGCCGACCGGCAGGGTGGATTTGTCGCCGCAGGCGGCGAGCAGCAGGATCAGGGAGCATGCCGTGAGGCGAGGCAGGAGGTGGACGCGCATGGCGGTTCTTCTCTCGTCAGGTACGGACGGCGTCCGTATCGCCACATGCTAGCCAATTCGGCAATACAGCGCCATCCCTTACCGCCGAGAAAAGCCGCCCCTCAGGACACCGCGGGCACGGCCTCCGCCACCGCCGGCGCACCTGCCTGGCGCCGTCGTCGCAGGACGAAGCCCACCAGGCCCGGCAACTGCACCAGCACCAGCACCGCGAAGCCGACCTGGTAGGCGACCGCCGGTGCATGGCCTCCGGCATCAAGCGGCCACAGGCCGACCAGCAGGCCGAAGCCCGCCTGGATCACGAAGGCGCCGATGAAGATCAGGAGATTCAGGCAGGTGGCCGCGCGCGCGGTGAGCTCGCGCGGCATCGACTGGGCGATGATCGCGTACTCGATCCCCGTGATCGTTCCCACCAGCGTGAACAGCACCGACAGCATCTGGTAGCTCGGCTGGTAGCCGGCCACGAAGGCCGCCTGCACCAGCAGGAACAGCGTGATGCCGGCCGCCGCCACGTCCAGCGGGGCGACGCCGTGCCGCCCCGCCCATTCGGTGATCATGCCCACCGCGATGGCGCCGAAGATCACCGAGGCCATGCCCATGTAGAGCAGGTAGGCCACGGCGTGGTCCGGAAAACGCGCCGCGTCGGTCAGCCAGCGCCCGATCCACAGGCCCTGGATGCCGAAGAACACCGCGTGCGGGATGAGCACCAGCGAGGCCGTCGTGCGGAATACCGGCGCGCGCAGCACCTGGCGCAGCGCCTCGCCGAGCGGCCCGCGGTTCGGGCTTGGCCCTTCGGTGCGCGGATAGAGCAGCGCGACCAGCAGGCCGCAGCAGGCCACCAGGCCGGCCAGCACCACGAACAGGCCGCGCCACTCCAGGTAGTCGAGGGCCAGGCGCACCGGCATGGTGGCCGAGGCGGCGCCGAGTCCGCCGACCGCGATCAGGTAGCCGTGCACCGAGGGCAGCCTGTTCGGCGCAATCCAGGTGGAGACCGCCTTCACCGCCGCCATGAAGCAGCCGCCCAGGCCGAAGCCCATGACGGCGCGCGCCAGCAGCAGCTGGCCGAAGCTCTCGCCGTGGGCGAACAGCAGCGCGCCGACTGAACCGACCAGCATCATCACCAGCTGCACCCGGCGCGGCCCGAAGCGGTCGAGCGCGATCCCGACCGGCAGCTGCACCAGCGCGAAGGCGAAGAAGAAGGCGCTGGTCAGCAGTCCCAGCTCGCCCGGCGTGAGCGCGAGCGCGCCGACCAGGTGCGAGGCCAGCACCGCGTTCACGTTGCGCAGCAGCGAGGACAGGTAGTGCCCCAGGGCGAAGGGCAGGAAGACGTAGAAGAAGACCGCCACGCCGGACAGGCGTGGCGCGGTGGCGGTGTCCTGCATGGCGGCTACCGGTGGAAGCGGGATGTCAGGCTGCGTCGCGCTGTGCGGCAGGCACCAGGGGAATCACCCGTCCGCCGGGTCCGCGCAGGGGGCCGCCGCTTTCCATCTCGAAGAAGAACCTGTCGCGCCCGAAGGCCGGTTTCAGGTGATCCAGCCAGGTGGCGTCCGGGTCGTACTTGGCGAAGAATGGACGGCGCACCCACTCGGGATTGCGGGCCTGCAGGAACTGCAGCGCGAACAGCTTCTCGCCGTTGATGGTCACTACGCCGTCGATCACCACCTTGCCCGGGAAGGCGCTCATCGAGGGACCGCGCACCGTGCGCGACAGCCCCGACACCATCGAATACGCTTCCTGGAAGATTTGGTGGGCGCGCGCCAGCGGCAGGGCGAAGTAGTCGCGCGGGCCGGTGTCGCGCTCGACGAACATGTAGTACGGGATGGCCCCCAGGCGCACGCCCGTGGTCCACAGCTCGGCCCAGCTCTTCGGGTCTTCGTTGATGTGGCGGATCAGCGGGCCTTGCATGCGCAGGGTGGCGCCGGTGCCGACGATGCGCTTGACGGCCTGCTGGGCGATGGGGTGGCGCAGCTCCACCGCATGGTTGTAGTGGCCCATGATGGCGAGATTCTTGCCTGACCGGACCACCTTCTCGAACAGGCGCATCAGGTCGTCGCTGTCCTTGTCCGACACGAAGCGCTGCGGCCAGTAGGCGACCGACTTGGTGCCGATGCGGATGTTCTGGATGTGGGCCAGGTTGGGTTCGAGCAGGGGCTCGAGGAATTCGGCGAGCGAGCGGGTATTCATGATCATCGGGTCGCCGCCCGTGATCAGGACGTCGGTCACGTCCGGGTGGGTCTCGAGATAGGACACCAGCTCGCCACACTCGCGGGCATCGAACTTCATGTCGTCCATGCCGACGAACTGCGGCCAGCGGAAGCAGAAGGTGCAGTAGGCGTGGCAGGTCTGGCCCGAGCTGGGGAAGAACAGCACGGTTTCCTTGTACTTGTGCTGCAGGCCCTTGAGCGGCGCATCGTTCACGCGCGGCACGTTGTGGGTCATCTGGCCGGCCGGGTGCGGGTTCATGCGCATGCGGATCGCGTGCACCAGCTTCGCGGTGGCCGCCTCGTCCTTCTTGTACAGCACCAGGTCACGCAGCTGCTCGTACTCCTGGGCGGGCAGCATGTCGCGGTGCGGAAAGGTCAGGCGGTAGATCGGATCGTCCGGCACCTTGTCCCAGTCGATCAGCTCCTCCAGCACATAGGCGTTCACCCGAAAAGGCAGCACGTGGGAAACCACCTGCACCGCTTCCTGCAGCTCCGGCGCCAGCCATTGCCACTGGCGCGCCGTATGGATCGATTGCCGGGTATAGGGCTTGAACTTGGAGGGCGTCGATTCGGTCGTGATCACGGGAGTTCTCCAGGAAACGAAAGATGAGGGGGGCCGGCCGCATTGTCATGCTGGAGCGTTGCCGGGAAGAATTCATCTTACGTTGCGGAAATACTGAAGAATTGCCGTCAATCAATCGGAGAAGTCTGACAAGGGGAGCTAAAACAAGGAAGAAGCAAAACGGGACAAGTACAGGACAGGGCGCGCGTTCAGCCCTGTCCGATCTCGCCTATTCGTTCGCCCGAGTGTTCATCCACTGAGCAAAGCTGCGTCCGATCAAGAGGTCCCCTTCGTAACTCAAGTGATTGGTATCGCGGTACATCAACCGCCCGTTAACCATTGCGCGGCATTCGCGTTCGTCACATAGCGCCGACGCCGCCTCGAACCAGCGGATGCGGGGAAATTCCTTCGCCATTTGTCCGATAATGATGTTGTGTTTGGTGATCTGCTCGTCCCAGTCGCTCCGCGGGAGCGCGCACGGCCACTTGGTCGCCGAGGAAGCGACACCGGCGCGCTTGATGCACGAACGCGGATCGAAGTCGAGCCGCGGTACGTCGCTCATGAAGATGATGCTCTTGCCGGCGTCCTGAAAACGGCGGAAGGTATTGCGCGCTGCATCCACATGGTAGCGCACATGAGGCTCCGTATAAAACCGCAAATAGGTCGAAAAGACTACCGTTTTTACAGAAGGCATCGACAGCGCCAGGTCCAGCATTGGATCGGTGACTTTCTGGTAAGGGCTTTCGTTCGGATCCAGGCCCCAGTATGGGAAGCGTGTGCTCAGCATCAGGAGGTTCTCACCGATGCTGTTGTAGTACTTCATCAGGCCAGCGGATACGTGATAGGCATGGCTGTCGCCGACCAGGACCACGGTCGGCTCGCGGGACGGGTCGGCCTGAAGGCAGTATTCGTATTGTCCCTCGAAGCCGTAGCGCTTCATGCAGGCCGCGGCATTGGCCTTGTCCTCTACGACGATCAGCGCCTTCTGGTTGGCCACGCTGTCCTCCACCGCCTTGCGGGCCGGCAGGCCTTCCTTTTCATAGATGTAAGCGCCGGCGCCGGCCATGGCCAGCATCAGCACGCACAGCGCCGGCACCTTCCAGCGCGAGGCGGCGCCATCTCGCAGCGGGCGCTCGACAAGCAGGTAGGTCAGCCAGGCCAGCACGATCGCCGCGCCCACCGCAGCACCGCGGATGCCGCGCGCCGGCATGCCCGATTCAACGATCTGGGCGAAGGACAGCAGTGGCCAGTGCCACAGGTAAAGCGGATAGCTGATCAAGCCCACCCACACCATCAGGCGGTTGGACAGTACCACGCGGTTGAACCAGGCTTGCGGGCCGGCTGCGATGAGGAAGGCGGCGCCCAGGGTCGGCAGCAGCGGCCAGGCGCCGGGGAAGTGGCGCTGGCGCGTGATCAGGACCAGGCCGGCCACGAGCAGGATCACGCCAGCCCAGGCCAGCAGGTTCGGGGAAATCTTCGACGCGCGCGTCGGCGCCTGGGCCGCACGCGCATGCATGCAGGCCAGCCCTGCGCCGATCAGGAGTTCCCAGGCACGGCTGGCCGGGTTGTAAAAGGCTGCGGAGGCATCGTGCGCGACAGTGGCGACGTTCAGGCCGAACGAGGCCAGCCCCAGCAGCACGGCGGTCGCCAGCAGAGGCAGGCGCAGCTTCCAAGCCAGCAGCAGGAGCACCGGCCAGAGGATATAGAACTGCTCCTCGATGCCGAGGGACCACAGGTGCAGCAGGGGCTTGGTCTCGGCGGCGGTGTCGAAGTAGCCGACCTGGGCCCAGTAGAAGAAGTTTGCCGCGAAGCCCGCCCCGCCCACCGTGTGCTTGCCGAGCTGCTGGTATTCGTCCGGGAACAGCGCGATCCAGCCGAACGCCAGGCTGGCGCCCAGCACAAGGACCAGTGCCGGGAAGATACGGCGAATGCGGCGCGCGTAGAAGTGGGCAAAGCTGAAGCTGCCCTGTCCCAGTTCGCGCACCAGGATGCCGGTGATCAGGAAGCCCGAGATGACGAAGAAGATGTCGACGCCGATGAAGCCGCTGTGCAGCCAGGTCGGAAACGCGTGAAACAGCACGACAGAGAGCACGGCGATGGCGCGCAGGCCGTCGATGTCACGGCGGTATGCCGGGTGGCTCCCGGCCGGGGCCTGCTGATCCTGGAACAGGATCTGTTTTTCTTGTTTCATTCCTACAAGCTCGGCAAATCCGGAGATTTTACCTGAGCAGCCGGGGAGCAGGGTTAGCATGGCTTTAGACTGCGCTGCAGGTCGGCATTTGCTGACACCAATGCGCAACATTCCGAGCCAGCGTCCCTCCTGCGATTGCGTAATCGCAATTCTCGTCCTCTCCACCCCGGTACATTTGCCAATGCACTTCAGAAATATTGGCCCCAGAACACCAACCCGAGGAGACCACCATGAAGCTGATCGCCACCACCGCCGTCCTGTGCTTTGCTCTGGCCGCCATCCCTGCCCTGGCCAGCGGCCCGACCGAGAAGGACGCCATCGCCATGGTCGAACGCGGCGCCGCCCTGGTCAAGGCCAAGGGCAAGGACGAGATGATCAAGAAGATCAACGCCAAGGATGCCGACTACGTGCAGGGCGAGCTGTACATCGACATGCGCGACCTGAAGACCGGCATCGTGCTGGCCCACCCGATCAATCCCTCGATCGTCGGCAAGGACCTGACCGACGTCCCCGATGCCAACGGCAAGAAGTACCGCCGCGAGATCATTGAGCTAGCCGCCGCCAAGGGTAAAGGTTGGGTCGACTATCAGTACAAGAACCCAACCAGCGGCAAGATCGAGCCGAAGACCACCTATATCCAGCGGGTCGACGACATCGTCCTCGAAGCCGGCATCTACAAGAAGTAAGGTCTGAACATAACGTCCCTCCACCCTCCCGGAGTCAAGCATGCTGAACAAACTGCGGATCGGTCCGAAACTCCTGCTGGCCCCGGGACTGGTGCTGGTGCTGCTCACCATGCTGTCGGCGGCCGCCTACTACGGCATGGTGCGCCAGAACGCCTCGCTCGAGCACATGGTGCAGGTGCGCGCCGCGCGCCTGCAGGCGGTGGCCGACGTGGCGGGCGATGCGCGCTTCGCGCACGCCAACATCTACCAGTTGCTGGCCTGGGTCAACGGCAGCTTCGCGCAGAGCCGGCTGGCGGCGCTCACGGCGGACATCCACAAGAAGCATGCGCAGATCGGCGACAAGCTCGGCGACCTCCAGAAGTCAGCCGCGCCGGGCGAACGCGCGCCGCTGGAGAATTCCCTGGCGGCGCTGGCCGGCTACCGCAAGATGGTGGGGGAAACGATCGAACTCGCCCAGGTCGACCAGTCGATCGCCACCAACTCGATGCAGAAGGCGGAGAAGCAGTTCGTCGCCCTCGACACCGAACTGCAGCGCCTGGCCGTGCTGGAGAAGAAGCTGAGCGTGGAGGCGCATGCCGCGGCCAAGGCCGAGTTCCGCTCGCTCGGCATCATGATGGCGGCCCTGGTGCTGCTGTCGATCGGGCTGTCGCTGGTGGTGACGATGCTGGTGCGGCGCGCCATGCTGGCCGACATCCACGCCATCGCCACGGTGGTGAACGACCTGGCCGAAGGCCAGCTGCGCACCTCGAACACGGCGGGCAGCGGACGCGACGAGATCGCCGACACCGCGCGCGCCCTCGACCACTCGATCTCGCGCCTGGACGGGGCGCTGCGCAGCATACTGAAGTCGGTGCACTCGATCGACACCGCCTCGAAAGAGATCGCCAGCGGCAACCTCGACCTGTCGACCCGCACCGAGATGCAGGCCGGCTCCCTCGAACAGACCGCCAGCACCATGGAAGAACTGACCACGGCGGTCAAGCAGAACGCCGACAATGCGCGCCTGGCCTCGAACCTAGCGGCGCAAGCCGCACAGCTGGCCTCCAATGGCGGCACAGCCGTGGGCCGCGCGGTGGCGACGATGGAATCGATCCAGGCCAGCTCGCGCAAGATCGTCGAGATCACCGGCGTCATCGACGGTATCTCCTTCCAGACCAACCTGCTGGCATTGAACGCCGCGGTGGAAGCCGCGCGCGCCGGCGAACAGGGACGCGGCTTCGCCGTGGTCGCCGCCGAGGTGCGCACCCTGGCCCAGCGCTCGGCCGCGGCCGCGCGCGAAATCAAGGCCCTGATCGCCGACTCCGTGAAGATCATCGAGGAAGGCAGCGCCTCGGTGAGCGAGGCCGGCGCCAGCATGGGCGACATCGTGTCCTCGGTACGCCAGGTGAACGACATCATCGGCCGCATCAGCGTGGCCAGCACCGAGCAGGCCGACGGCATCGCCGAGGTGAACAAGGCGGTCGGGCAGATGGACGGCATGACCCAGCAGAACGCGGCCCTGGTCGAGCAGGCCGCGGCCGCGGCCGAAAGCCTGCACGAGCAGACCGTCAACCTGGCCAAGGCGGTGTCGATCTTCAAGCTTGCCGACGGCACGCCGGCGATTGCGATCGACGAGGAAGAGGTGGACGAGGATGGCTTCCAGGGACTGCAGGAGCGGCGCGCCGAAGGCAGTCCGATGCGCGGGCGGCCCGTGCCCGCGCTGCCGGCGGCGCAGCCGCAGCGGCGCCGCGCGTAAACAAGCCCTTACCGAAACGGCCGGCTGACGAAACGCGAGCCGGCCAGCCCGAAGCGCCAGGGCACGTCCATCGCCTTCGAAATGCCGATGCGAGGGCCCGTCACCACCTCGCGATCCGGCGCTCCCGGCAGCAGCGTGAAAGGCGCCTCCGACAAGGGCTGGCCGTTCAGCGCGCGGGTCACGCCCAGGGCCTGGCACAGCTTGCCGGGTCCCGAGCACAGCAGCCACTCGTCATCGGCGTCGCGGCGCACGCGCATGGTGTCCAGCCCCATCACGGGCTCGAGCGCGCGGATCAGGACTCCGGCGCCGTGCCCCTCTTCGCGGCAGACGAAGTTCAGGCACCAGTGGATTCCGTAGGAGCGGTACACATAGGCATGGGCGGGCAAACCGAACATCGCCGCATTGCGCTCGGTCGGGCCGGAAAAGGCGTGCGATGCCGGATCTTCGCGGTCATAGGCCTCGGTTTCGACGATCCGCCCACCGACACCGTCCACCAGCACCGTCACGCCGATCAGCTGGCGCGCCACGATGTCCGCGGGCGCCGTGAAGTCGACTCCTGCAATTGTCGAAATAGCCATGGGAAGATTGTAATTGCGCTACTAAACCGGTGTCGCAGCGCTGTCGCTTTGGTGAAATTGACACAAATGAGCATTGCCCAAGTGCAAGAAAAATCCGGCTGGGGTATAGTGGCAGGGTTGTTCGCTTCCCCCGCAGCCCTTCCTTTTCTTCCCGCGCCCATGAATACCGTCGCCGATCCTCTTTCGCATCTCGACCAGGTCGACGCCCTGATCAAGTCGATCCGCATCCCGCCGCGTCCGAGCCTGCTGGCCGACATGCAGCGCGAGCTGGCATCGGAAGATCCGTCGCCGGAAGCGATCGGTAGAATCGTGGCGAGCGACGTCGGCATGTCCGGCGCCCTGCTGAAGCTGGCGAACTCCTCGATCTACGGCGGACGCCGCAAGGCCAAGTCGGTCGAGCAGGCCATCCTCTTCCTGGGCATCAACCAGGTCGCGGCCCTGATGACCGGGCTGCTGGCGCGCCAGGCGATTCCGGCCAACAGCGCCAGCCTGGCGAGCTTCTGGGACATCTCGACCCGCCGCGCCCAGGCCATGGTGTTCCTCTCGCGCCGCCTGCGCATCGGCGAAGCGGACGTGGCCCACACCTTCGGCCTGTTCTGCGACACCGGCGTGCCGCTCCTGATCGAGCGCTTCCCCGACTACGCCCAGACCTATGCCGACGCCTCGCTGGAAAGCGACCGTCCGTTCACGGCCCTGGAAGAACAACGCCACTCGACCTCCCACGCCTCGGTCGGCTGCCTGCTGGCGCGCAACTGGGGCCTGTCCGGCGACGTCGGCTGGGCCATTCTGCACCACCACGACTTCGCCGTCCTCGACGACTCCTCCACCTCGGGCGCGGTGCGCTCGCTGGTGGCCCTGTCGGTACTGGCCGAAAGCGCGATCTGCCGCTACCAGGGCCATGCCGAGTCGCTCGAATGGGCCAAGGGCGGCGCCAGCGCCTGTGCCTATCTGGGCCTGTCCGACGAGGAAACCGCCGAGCTGCTGGACGAGCTGGTGGAAGCGTTCCACACCGAATAAAAGTAGCGCTCCAGGTATGCATCGGGCAGGCTTTGACAAGCCTGCCGCACAGGCCGATACTTCCTCCATCATAAGCAGTAAATACGGAGGAAGACATGAAGCGCCTGGCGGTCCTGTTGTCGATATCCCTGCTTGCCGGCTGCGCCACGGTTGCGCCGCCCGTCGAGCCTCCCCCACCCGTCTTCTCCGACGCCTCCTTCGCGCCGCCTTCCGAACCGGTCCGCACCGACACCCTGTTCGATCTCAGCTCCGAGATGCAGGCTTACCTGAACAGTGCGAGGTTCTCTTCCCTCCTGCGCGACCGCGGCGAGCGCCACGGCCTGGTCGACGCCCTGTACCGCAAGTCCGACCTGCAGCTCGAATACGAGTCCAGCAAGACCCGCACGGCCGCCGAAACCTATGCCGCCCGCTCGGGCAACTGCCTGTCGCTCGTCATCATGACCGCGGCCTTCGCCAAGGCTCTGGGCATGCCGGTGCAGTACCAGAACATCGACGCCCAGAACACCTGGAGCCGCGAAGCCGGCCTGTTCCTGGCCAGCTCGCACGTCAACATCCTGCTCAGCGACCGCCGCATGCCCAACGTGCATTCCCCGAGCGCCGAGATGCAGCTGCTGGTCGACTTCATCCCGAGCGACGCGGCCTCGCGCCTGCGCGCCCACGCCATCGAAGAGCAGGACATCATCGCGCTCTACGCCAACAACCGCGCCGCAGAAATGCTGGTGCAGGCCCGCGTGAACGATGCCTACTGGTGGGCGCGCGCCGCGGTGCAGGCCCGTCCGAAGCTGGTCACCGTCCTCAACACCCTGGGCGTGGTCTACGAGCGCAGCGGCAAGCTGGCCATGGCCGAACAGACCTATCGCTCGGCGCTGGCGCGCGAGCCGGAGAACGTGGTCGTCATGCGCAACCTGCAGCCGGTGCTGGTCGAGCTGGGCAAGGGTGAAGAAGCGATCGCGCTCGCCAAGCGCATCAACAGCATCGAGCCGGTCGCGCCCTATTACTATTTCGACCAGGGCATGATCGCCCTGAAGGACGGCGAGCCCGAGAAGGCGAAGTCGCTGTTTGAGCGCGAGATCAGGCGCGCGCCCTTCAACGACGAATTCCGCTTCTGGCTGGGCATCGCCTACGCACGCATGGGCGAGATCGGCGACGCGCGTGCACAGCTGGCCCTGGCCGTCGAGCACAGCACCCGGCGCGACGTGCGGGACCAGTATTCGGCGAAGCTGGCTTATCTCAGGCAGATCAGCATGAATGCGCGGCGCAGCGTGGAGCCGAGCCGCTATCAGTAATGTCGCCATGGCGTGATCCGCCACTTTTCAAGGACAACGATGATCGAATGGCAGAACGCCGGGGGCGACGTGGCGAAGGGCAATGTGCGCTGGGATCCGGTGCGTTCGCTATGGTGGACCGGGATGGTGGGCGCCGCGCTCGTTGGCGGCGTCGCGACCTTCAGCTGGAGTGCATTCGCACTGTTCCTTGCCACGACCGCTTTCGTGCTGCTGTTCGGTCACTCGCTCGGCAGCCATCGCAAGTTGATCCACGATAGCTTCCAGTGTCCGAAATGGCTCGAGTACCTGTTGGTGTATTCGGGCGTACAGGTGGGCCTGTCCGGCCCCCTTGGGTTGGTACGCCAGCACGACCTGCGCGACTATGCCCAGCGGCAGGCCGACTGCCATCCCTACCCGCGCCACGGACTTCCGTTCTGGACCGACGCGTGGTGGCAGCTGCACTGCCGACTCGAGCTGGCCGATCCGCCCCTCCTCCTCTTGCGGCCGGACGTTGCAGGCAATCGCTTCTACCGCCTGCTCGAACGGACCTGGATGCTGCAGCAACTGCCGCCGATCGCCCTTCTTTACCTGGCGGGCGGCTGGGCCTTTGTGATCTGGGGCGGCTGCGCGCGCATCGCGGCGGGCGTCACCGGCCATTGGCTGATCGGCTGGTTCGCACACAACCACGGCCCCATGCACCACGTCGTGGACGGTGCCGCGGTCCAGGGACGCAACGTCAAGCTGGCCTCGCTACTGACGATGGGAGAGTCCTGGCACAACAATCATCATGCCTACCCCGGCTCCGCGCGCCTCGGCCTGTACGCGGGAGAATGGGATCCCGGATGGTGGGTGCTGACGCTGCTGCGCAATTGCGGCCTGGTCTGGGCGCTGCGTCTGCCACAAGACTGTGCTCGACGGGAGGAACTACGGCAGCTCGACAGCGCGCGCATGGTGGCATCGGTCTCCCGCAGACCCTTTAATCTCGTGGTGCGCGACATCTTCGCCGTGGCCGCACAGGTTCGGACACGCCGTGCGCCCGTGGCACTGCAAGGTCCGTTCGCTACCCTGCCTGAGCCCGCATTGCGCACCTTGCTGGGCGCAGGGGTTACGCTCGCGCGCGATCCGGCCATGACCAGGATGCAAATGCAGCACGGCGCCATCACTATCATCGGACTGCCCGCGCTCATACTCGCTTTGGGAAGCCGCAATCTCCCCTCTTTCATCCTTGCGGTGGCACTGCTGCCCGCCGCCATGCTGGCCGAGGTCCTGCGTGAACGGCTCAGCTGACGGGCTAGAAAAGCGCGGTCTGCCCCGACGCGTTGTTCACGTCGGATTCATCGACCAGGCGGCGCCACACCGCCAGCTTCTGCTCGAAGCTCATCGCCATGTGCGCCGGAGAACTCGACGGCAATACCACCGTGCGGTAGCCGGCGGCCGCGAACTGCGGGGCGAACTTGCCGGAGGCCTGGCCGTTGAATCCCACCGTCTCCAGCGCCGGGCAGAGGGTCTTCAAGCGCTCGAAATCGTTGGCGGCCGGCTTGCGGATGCTTGAGTCGAGGCTCCCTTCGCGTTCGCAGCCGGCCAGCACGTCCCACAGGCCGACGTGGTGCGCCAGCAGGCGCACGAGCCGCTCTTCATAGGGCAAGGCCGCCAGGGCTTCTCCAACCACTCCGGAAATCAGGGGCCAGAACTGGTTGCGCGGGTGCGCATAATATTTGCCTGCCGCCAGCGAAGCCGCGCCGGGAAAGCTGCCGAGTACGAGGATGCGCACGTCGGCATCGATGACCGGCGCAAGGCCGGTCAGGGTCGGTGATGGTGCTGTCGTCATGCCCCCATTGTAGCGGCGCCGTCGCGGGCGCCGCTCGCCTCCCGGACTGTCTACTTCATCCAGACAGCGTAGTTGCTTCCCGAGGTCTGCAGCGTCCAGCCGGCGCCCGGGCTCCAGCTGTTCGGGCCGATCTTCATCGCCAGCTGGCGCGTGCTGCCGGTGATGATGGCGGCGTACAGTCCCTGGGTGGCGGCCTGGATCGCGACCGGTGAGGTGGAATGCACGCCTGCGGTCCGGCGCGCCTGCATCAGCGCACTGATCGCCGCCTTCAGGTTCCAGTTGTAGATGTGCGGGTAGTAGACCGTCGGAATACCCGGATGGCTCAGGATGTAGGCATAACCCTGCATCACCGCGCCGCAGGGCACCGGCCAGTGGTTCTGGCCGACGCCGCAGCTCTCCGAGGGGCCGGTGTCATGGTTGTCGACGAAGGTCACCGCCATTGCCGGCCACCAGCCGAGGGCGCCCTGCGGCTTGCCGGAAGAATCGCGCAGGCGCCAGTAGTTGCCGTTGGCCAATGCGTCGTTGAGCAGACCCTTCGTCGTGAAGTCGAAGGCGCCGCAGCTGTTGCCGGTACCGTTGATCCAGTTCATGATCTGCTGGCGGTGGGCATCGATGTTGTTCAGGTCGAGGTCGGTCCACAGCTCGCCCACGCAGAACTGGGCGCCGAAGGCATTCGCGTACTTCCCGGCATACTGGGCGCCGAAGCCCTTCACGTAATCGAAGCGCAGCCCGCTGAAGCCAACCGGCTTGATGGTGTAGTTGAGCCAGTTGATGATGCCGTTCTGGGTCTCGCCGACGTTCGTATGGTCGATGTCGCGGCCGGCATTGAAGCCAGAGCCGGTATCGCCGTTCCCCAGCCCACAGTTGCACTCGTCGTTATTGGCGATCGTGTAGCGCGTCCAGTTCGGATTGGTGAAATCGGACCAGCCGGTCGAGCCGACACGGTGGTTGACGACGACGTCGGCAATCGCCCGGATGCCGCTGTTGGTGAAGGCGCGTACGACGTTGGTCAGTTCGGCCGAGCTGCCGTAGCTGGAGCTGAGGTTGTTCAGCTGGCGCGGCAGGTAGCCTTCCCGCGCCGCCGAGTCCGACGAAGGCGGCAGCCACACATGGCTGAAGCCCATGGCCTTCAGGTCGGCCACGTTGCCGGCCAGGGTGTTGTACCAGTTCGGATTGCTGTATCCCGCCGAATTCCAGTGGAAGCCCTGGAGGACGACGGCGGAACTGTTGCCGGCCTGGGCTGGTGGGGTGGCGGCGCCGGCATGGGCCGACAGCATCAGGACACCCGATGCGAGCAAGGCTGTAACGCTGACTTTCTTCTTCATGTCTCCTCCGAATAATTGTTACGGATTGGTGTTTTTAGAAAGCGGTAACAACGGTCAATAACCATGTAAAACAAGTAGTTTAACTACCATAATCTACGTACATACACGGAAATGACTCGAGGAATTCTCTGCCTGGCCAGATCGTGTGTCAATTGAATTCTGAACTCTTTCTGTAGTTTTGCTACCCACGAAAAAAAGCGGCGGGCACTTACGCACCCGCCGCAAAGGGCAAAACAACGCCTGGAGAGGTAAAGCTTAGTTCTGTGCGACCGCCTGTCCGTCGATACGGCCAGCGTCCCAGCCGCCGCCGAGTGCGCGGATCAGCGCCACGGTGGTGACGGCGCGGTTGCCGCGCAGCTGGACTGCCGTGCGTTCGACCGCCGCCAGATTGCGCTGGGCGTCCAGCAGCTCGAGGTAGCTGGAGCGGCCGGCGTCGTAGAGCTTCTGGGCCAGGTCGGCCGAGCGCCGCGCCGAGACCAGGGCGGAATCGATCTCGCCGGCCTGGCTGGACAGGATGCGCAGGCCGGCCAGGTTGTCCTCGACTTCGGCGAAGGCGCTCAGGACGCTCTGGCGGTAGGTCCCGACCGATTCTTCCAGCACCGCCTCGCTGCGCTCGACGTTGGCGCGGTTGCGGCCGCCGTCGATGATGGGCATCGAGGTGAGCAGGCCCAGGACCCAGGAGCGGCTGCTCCACCGGAACACGTCGGAGAAGGCGCCGCCCACGCCGCCGCCGGCCGCGCTGATGGTCAGCGCCGGGAACATCGCGCTGCGCGCCACGCCGATGCGGGCATTCGAGGCTTCCATCGCGCGCTGTGCCGCGACGATGTCCGGACGGCGCTCCAGCAGCGAGGACGGCAGGCCTGCCGGAATGGTCGGCAACGCGGTCGCGTCCAGCAGCGGGCTGCGGCCGGCCACGTAGTTCGACGCCGGCTTGCCCAGCAGGACCGCGAGCGCGTGTTCCGCGGTGGCGCGCTGGCGCTGCAGGCCGATGGCTTCGGCGCGGGCGGTCGACAGCTCGGTGCGGGCCCGCGACAGGTCGAACTCGCCGATGTCGCCCAGGTCGAAGCGGCGCTGGTTGACGTTGACGCTTTCCTCGCGCAGCTGCACGGTGCGCGCCACGGTATCCAGCTCGGCGTCCAGGGCGCGCAGGCGGAAGTAGGTCTGCGCCACGTCGGCCTGCAGGGCCAGCAGCACCGAGCGATAGTTGGCTTCCGAGGTCGCCGCATCGCTGCGCGCCGCCGACACGCCTGCCGCGACCCGGCCGAACAGGTCGACCTCGTAGCTGGCGGTGAGCTGGGCGTTATAGCTCGTCACCGGCTGCATCGGCGTGCCCTGCGGCAGGCCGGATTCCAGCGCCGAAGGGCGGGCACGCTGGGCGCCGATGCCCACACCGATCTGCGGCACGCGGTCCGCTGCCGCGATGCCGGCGATCGCCCTCGCCTGCTTGACGCGGGCGGCGGCCACCGACAGATTCGCATTGTTGGCGCTGGCCTCATCGATCAGGGCGGTGAGCGCCGGATCGTTGAAGGCGAGCCACCACTGGCCGCGCGGCTGTGCTTCGGCCGGCTGGGCCGGCTTCCAGCGCGCGCCGTCGACGCCTTCCACCTCTTTCGCAGGCGTCTGCGATTCCCGGAAGGCGGTCGGCGTTTCCACCGCCGGCTGCTTGAATTCGGGAGTGGCGCAGGCCGTCAGCAGCAGCGCTGCCAGCAGGGGCGCCACGCCCTTTGCGATCATGTTGTTCATCTCAATGCACTCCTTCCAGGCTCGGCGCCTTGTGGGCGGCGGTCGGGGATTTTTTCTCGAAACGCTTGCCCAGCGTGCGCAGCAGGACATAGAACAGCGGCGTCAGGAACAGGCCGAAGAGAGTCACACCCAGCATGCCGGCGAACACCGCGACACCCATGGCATGGCGCATCTCGGCGCCGGCGCCGGTCGAGAACACCAGCGGCACCACACCCATGATGAAGGCGATCGAGGTCATCAGGATCGGACGCAGGCGCAGGCGCGATGCTTCCAGGGCGGCCTCGAACACGCTGCGGCCATGGTCTTCCAGTTCGCGGGCGAATTCCACGATCAGGATCGCGTTTTTCGACGCCAGCCCGACCAGCACGAACAGGGCGATCTGGGTGAAGATGTTGTTGTCGCCGCCGGAGAGCTTGACGCCGATGAGGGCGCACAGGATCGACATCGGCACGATCAGGATCACCGCCAGCGGCAGGGTCCAGCTCTCGTACTGGGCGGCCAGCACCAGGAAGACCAGCAGCACGCACAGCGGGAACACGTAGATCATGGTGTTACCGGCCAGGATCTCCTGGTAGGTCAGCTCGGTCCACTCATAGGCGATCCCTTTCGGCAGGGTTTCCTTGGCCAGCTGCTCCATGATGGCCTGGGCCTGGCCCGAGGACACGCCCGGGGCCGCGCCGCCGTTGATGTCGGCCGCCACGTAGTTGTTGTAGCGCTGGACGCGGTCAGGACCATAGCTGTCCTTCACCTGCATCAGCGACGACAGCGGAATCATCTCGCCCTTGTCGTTGCGGACCTTCAGCTGTGCGATCTGATCCGGCTGCGAACGGAATTGCGCATCGGCCTGCACACGCACCTGGTAGGTGCGGCCGAACTGGTTGAAGTCGTTCACGTACAGCGAGCCCAGGTTCACCTGCAAGGTCTGGTAGATGGTCGACAGCGGCACGCCGAGCTGCTTGGCTTTCACGCGGTCCACGTCCGCGAACAGCTGCGGCACGTTGATCTGGTAGCTCGAGAACACGCCGGCCAGCTGCGGGGTGCCCCAGGCCTTGGCCTGCAGCGCCTGCGTGGCTGTATACAGCTCGTCGTAGCCGAGGTTGCCGCGGTCTTCCAGCATCAGCTTGAAGCCGCCAGTGGTGCCCAGGCCGTTCACCGGAGGCGGCGGCAGCACCATCACGAAGGCGTCTTCCACCGCGCCCATGCGCTTGTTGATTTCGGCGGCGATCGCTTCGGCGCTCTGCTCGGGATGCCCCTTGCGTTCGCTGAAGGGCTTCAGGCCGGTGAACACGATGCCGGCATTCGGCGCATTGGTGAAGCCGTTGATCGACAGGCCCGGGAAGGCGATCGAGGATTCCACGCCAGGGATCTCCTTGGCGATGCTCGACATCTTGCGGATCACCTCATCGGTACGGTCCAGCGAGGCGGCATCCGGCAGCTGGGCGAAACCGATCAGGTAGCCCTTGTCCTGGGCCGGCACGAAGCCCGGCGGCACCACCTTGAACATGAACACCGCGGCCACGCCCAGCGCCAGGTAGACGCCCAGGGTGGCGGTCTTGCGGCGCAGGACGGTCTTCACGCCGCCTTCGTAGCGGTGCGAAGCACGGCCGAAGAAGCGGTTGAAGGCGGCGAAGAAGCGGCCCAGCACCTTGTCCATGGCGCGGGTCAGGGCGTCCTTCGGCGCGTCGTGCGGCGTCAAGAGTGCTGCCGACATGGCCGGGGCCAGGGTCAGCGAGACGAAGGCCGAAATCACGGTCGAGATCGCGATGGTCAGGGCGAACTGGCGGTAGAACTGGCCGGTCAGGCCGGACACGAAGGCGATCGGCACGAACACGGCGCACAGCACCAGGGCGATCGCGATGATCGGGCCCGACACTTCCTTCATGGCCTGGATGGTCGCGTCATGCGGCGACAGGCCGTTGGTGATGTTGCGCTCGACGTTCTCCACCACCACGATGGCATCGTCGACCACGATACCGATGGCCAGCACGAGGCCGAACAGCGATAGGGTGTTGATCGAGAAGCCGAACATCAGCATCACGGCAAACGTTCCCACCACCGACACCGGCACCGCCAGCAGCGGGATGATCGAGGCGCGCCAGGTCTGCAGGAACACGATCACGACCAGGGCCACCAGCACGACGGCTTCCAGCAGGGTCTTGATCACCGAGTCGATCGACTCGCGCACGAACTGGGTCGGGTCGTAGACGATGCTGTACTCGACGCCTTCCGGGAAGTCCTTCGAGAGCTCTTCCATCTTGGCGCGCACGTCCGAGGACAGCTGCAGCGCATTGGCGTTGGGCGCCTCGAAGATCGGGATCGCGACCGCCGACTTGTTGTTCAGCAGCGAGCGCAGCGCGTAGGAGCTGGAACCCATCTCCAGACGGGCGACGTCCTTCAGGCGCGTGACGGCGCCGTCTTCATTGGCCTTGACCACGATGTCGCCGAATTCCTCGACGCTCGAGAGGCGGCCCTGGGTGTTGACGGTCAGCTGGAACTCGGCGTCCTTGCTAGGGCCCTGGCCCACGACGCCGGCCGCGACCTGCACGTTCTGCTCGCGGATGGCGGAGACAACATCACCGGCGGTCAGGTTGCGCGCCGCGACCTTTTGCGGATCGAGCCAGACACGCATGGCGTAGTCGCCCGAGCCGAACAGCTGGACTTCGCCCATGCCGTTCAGGCGCGCCAGCTGGTCCTTGATGTTCAGCACCGCGTAGTTGCGCAGGTAGAGGTCATCGTAGCGGCCATCCGGCGAATTCAGGTGCACCACCATGGTCAGGTTGGGCGAGCTCTTGACGGTGGTGACGCCGATCTGGCGCACCTCCTCGGGCAGGCGCGGCAGCGCGCGCTGCACCCGGTTCTGCACCTGGCTCTCGGCGCGGTCGATGTCGGTGCCGATCGCGAAGGTCAGGGTCAGCGCCAGGGCGCCGTCCGAGGTGTTTTGCGAAGACATGTAAAGCATGTCCTCGATGCCGTTGATCTGCTCTTCCAGCGGCGCGGCCACGGTTTCGGCGATCACCTTGGGGTTCGCGCCCGGGTACTGGGCGCGCACCACCACCGAGGGCGGCACCACTTCCGGGTACTCGGACACCGGCAGCTTGAAGATCGAGATCAGGCCGCCCACGAAGACGATCACCGACAGCACGACCGCGAAGATCGGCTTGTCGACGAAGAAGCGGGAAAAATTCATGGGATTACTCCTTCGTATTCAGGGCGACTTGCGTGCCGGTCTTCTTATCGGCGGCAGCGGTCACTGCGGCATCCATCGGCACGATCTGCGCGGTGACCGGGGAGCCCGGGCGCACGCGCTGCAGGCCGTTGACGACGATCTTCTCGCCCGGTTTCAGGCCGGTGCGCACCACGCGCAGGCCGTCGACCACCGGACCCAGGGTGACGGGACGGTACTCGGCCTTGCTGTCGGCGCCGACCACCACCACGTACTTGCGGCTCTGGTCGGTGCCGACGGCGCGGTCGTTGATCAGGACCGCCTTGTTGGCCACGCCGCTGCCGATCTGCACGCGGGCGAACAGGCCCGGCGCCAGCGCGCGGTCCGGGTTGGCCAGGGTGGCGCGCATGCGCACGCTGCCGGTGTTGGCGTCGAGCTGGTTGTCGACGAATTCCAGCTTGCCTTCGTGCGGGAAGCCTTCTTCGCCGGTCAGTCCGACTTTCACGGTGGCCGGCTGGCTGCGCTGGGCGCGGCTACCGACGCGCAGGTAGGTCTGCTCGTCGCCGTCGAAGCTGGCGTAGATGCGGTCGAGCGAGACCACCGAGGTGAGCACGGCGCTGGCGTCGACCAGGTTGCCGAGGGTGATCTCGGCCTTCGAGACGCGGCCGTCGATCGGCGCGGTGATGCGGGTGTAGGAGAGGTTCAGGCGTGCCGCCTCGGACTGGGCTGCCGCCGCACGTGCGCCGGCGTCGAGTTCCTTCTGGACGCTGGCCCGTTCATCGAATTCGCGCTGGGCGATGGCCTTGTCGGCCAGCAGGCGCTCGGCGCGCTGCAGTTCCAGGCGCGCCAGGTCGGCTTTCGCACGCGCGGCGGCAGCTGCGGCGCCGGCGCGGTCGGCTTCGGCCTGGTAGGGACGCGGGTCGATCACGAACAGCACGTCGCCCTTCTTCACTTCGGCGCCCGGCTTGAAGTTCACGGCCGTGATGTAGCCGCTCACGCGCGGACGGATCTCGACCACCTCGACCGCTTCCAGGCGGCCCGAGAATTCCTGGGTTTCGGCGACCGGCTTTTCGACGACGATCGCCGCCGACACCGGCGGGCCGGCCTGCGCCGCGGCCGCTGCCGGTTCGTCCTTGCTGTTGGCGTCGGCGCAGCCGTTCAGGACCGCCCCGGCCAGGCCCGCGGCCGCCAGCAGGCCCACGAGCGTTTTCACTGTGCCCATCCGTCGTTGTTGGTTATTCATGATCAACCTTTCTTATTGAGGAGACAAAACAATCCCTATCGCAGCCGGTACGGATCCGGATGCGAGGAAAAAAGAGGGCCTCTCCACGCTCCAGGCGTGGATGACCGATTCGTTACAGTGGCTTAGGAGCGGAGCGGGCCGCTCAGGGCGCTAGCGTCAACAGCGCATGGCGCGCGGGTGGCCAGATCGGCTGGCAAGAGGTGCGTACTTCATGGCTCACCTTTCTTGAAGAAGTCCCTCACGGCGCTCATTAGCGGCGAATTTTGGGAAAAACAGGGCCTCCCCACGCCAAGCGGCGCGGTGCTCGGGAGACTGCGGATGTCGTGTTACTGCTGGCGGCTCAGCGGTCCAGTGCGGCCAGGAAGGTGGCGATTTCCCCCAGCGCGTGCACCTTGCAGGCGCAGTCGTTGCGTCCGCCAGGTTCCGCCAGGGGCGCCGGCGGCATGCGCCGCACGGTGGTTCTTACGCCGGCGTTGATCAGTTTCGCGCCGTATTGTTCGGCCTCGTCGCACAATGGGTCGTCTTCGGCGGAGAGGATCAGGGCCGGCGGCAGGTTCTTCAGCCGGGTCGAGCGCAGCGGCGAGGCATACGGGTGGGCACGGTCCGCGGCATGCGGCAGGTAACCACGGTAGGCTTCGGCGCAGACGTTCGTCACTTTCTCGCGGTCCGGGCATTCGTTCATCTGGCGCATCGAGCAGGTCGACAGGCCCGGGTCGAGCATCGGCATGATCAGGATCTGGCCGGCCAGCTTCGGGGCGGCGCGGTCGCGCGCCATCAGGGCGCACACCGCCGCCAGGTTGGCGCCGGCCTCGATGCCCGCCACCACCAGCTTCTTGCCGGACCAGCCCAGCTTGGCCTTGTGCTTCGTTGCCCACAGCACCACGGCGTGGGCGTCTTCCACCGCCGCCGGGAAGGGCTTGACGGTGGCCAGCGTGTAGTTCGAGGCCAGTACCGCGCGGCTCGTGTCGCACTGGGCCAGGTAGCGCAGGAACTCGTCCGCTTCCTGCAGGTCGCCCGCGACGAAGCCGCCGCCGTGGAAGAACACCACCAGGGTGTCGCGCTTGGCCGGCGCGCCGGCGCCGCTTCCCAGGTAGAGGCGCGCCGCCAGCGGGCCTTCGGCGCCGCCGACTTCGAGCTCGCGCACGTCGACCGCAGCCTGTACTTCGTCGAGCACCGCGCTCATCGTGCGGCTCCTTCCGGCAGGGAGGCCCAGCGGGGGTCAAGTTCGTCGACGCAGGCTTCGCTGCCCAGCTCCACTTGCATCGAGAGCGCCTTCAGGCCGCGCGCTTCCGCGCCGGCAGCCTGCGAATAGGCGTCGGTCCCCAGCAGGCCTGCCAGCGCTACCCCGCTCAGGGCGACTGCTACCGTGGTGAAGATTCCATCCCGAATGCTCATGACCTGCTCCGTGTGTGTTTACTTTTTGTTGCGATGCACACACTATAGACTTCATCTACAATCAGATAAAGATGTCAATATCGAATTGATTGTTCATAGGGCTGAACAATCAGGAAAAAGGGAGTCCCACCATGAACAAGCTCCAGGCCATGGAAGTGTTCATCCAGGTCGTCGACTGCGGCAGCTTCACCAAGGCGGCCGAGATGCTGAACCTGCCCAAGGCCACCGTCTCGACCCTGGTGCAGACGCTGGAATCGACCTTGTCGGTCAAGCTGCTGCACCGCACGACGCGCCAGGTCATGATCACCTCGGACGGCGCCGCCTACTACGAACGCTGCGTGCAGATCCTGTCGGACGTGCGCGACGCCGAAGAGTCGCTGTCGCGCCACCGGCTCAATCCCAGCGGGCGTCTGCGGGTCGACACGCCCTCGGGCCTGGCGACCGAGATACTGATTCCGGCGCTGCCGGCCTTCTTCGAGCGCTATCCGGACATCACGATGGAGCTGGGCAGCACCGACCGTCCGGTCGACCTGGTCGAAGAAGGCGTCGACTGCGCGGTACGCGGCGGCGAGCTGATCGACCCGAACCTGATCGCGCGGCGCATCGGCGTGATCAACTTCGTGACCTGCGCCTCGCCCGACTATATCGCCCGTAACGGCATGCCCCAGCATCCGCGCGACCTCGAGCGCCACCGCTGCGTCAACTACTTCTCGGCCAAGAACGGCAAGATCCTCAACTGGGATTTCGCGCGCGACGGCGAACGCATCGAGGTCGCCCTGCCCGGCGCCATCGCGCTCAACGATTCGAACGCCTATGTGCAGGCCGGACTGGCCGGGCTGGGCGTCATCATGATGACGGACTATCTGCTCACCGGTCACCTCGCAGCGGGACGGATGGTGCAGGTGCTGCCCGAGTGGCGCAGCGACCCGCTGCCGGTGCACATCGTGTATCCGCAGAACCGTCACCTGTCGGCCAAGGTGCGGGTGTTCGTGGAGTGGGTGTCGGAACTGTTCGCGGCGCATCCGAACCTGCGCCTGCAGGCGCCGCGCCCCAGCGCCGTGCCGGCTGATTTGCAGCTGGAGACCGTGTAGAATCGGACAGGATCAGAAAAAATCGGACAACAGATCCAGGAGACAGACATGCACCACAGCTCACAGCCCCGCAACATCGACATCCTGCTGGCGCGCTACGCCGAGAGCCACCGCAACCACACCAACGAGATCATCCACTTCGTGTGCATCCCGCTGATCGTTCTGAGCCTGCTGGGCATCCTGTGGGCGATCCATCCGGTGGTGGCGCTCGCGACGACGCTCGCCTCGCTGTTCTACTACATCAAGCTGTCGCCCCAGTTCGCCGTCGGCATGGGCGTGATGAGCGCGGTGATGCTGGGGATCCTGGCGATCATGCCGGAGTACACGGTGCTGCCGGTGTCGATCGCGGTCTTCGTGGTGGCGTGGATCGGGCAGTTCATCGGCCACAAGATCGAAGGGAAGAAGCCCTCCTTCTTCGATGATTTGCGCTTCCTGCTGATCGGCCCCTTGTTCGTGCTGTCCTTCCTGTACCGCCGCCTGAATTTTGCGTACTAGTAGGGTGGACGGGTCTCCCGTCCGCGCGTTCAAACCAGGATGAGCAGGCGAAACGTCTTCTCAGCCGTGAGTTGAACGCGCGGACGGCGAAGCCGTCCACCCTACGAAACCCCGGGTAAGCCGGTATACTCGCCCGATGCCCTCCTCCGCCCTCTTCACCATCGCCTCCCTGATCTGGGGCTCGACCTTCTTCGCCATTACCCTGCAACTGGGCGAGGCGCCGCCCGCCGTTTCGGTGGCCTACCGCTTCTTCCTGGCCGCGGCAACGCTCTTCCTGATCTGCGTGATCAAGCGCGACCGCCTGATGCTACCGTGGCGCGTTCACAAGTGGATGGCGCTGCAGGGCGTGCTGACCTTCTGCATCTCCTACCTGTGCACCTACGAGTCCGAGCAATACGTGGTCTCGGGACTGGTGGCCGTGGTGTTCGCGCTGATGGTGTTCTGGACGCCGCTTCTCAGCAGCCTGTTCTTCGGCACCGTCATCAACCGCCGCACCATCGGCTGCGGGGTGGCCGCGATCGCCGGCGTGGCCCTGCTGTTCTGGCATTCGATCGGCACCGCCTGGGCCGACTTCCAGGCTGGGGGCAGTGCGAAATTCATCGCCGGCGTGGTGCTGGCGCTGGCCGCGACCATCGCCAGCTCGGCCGGCAGCATCGTGGTCAGCAAGGTCAAGGAAGAATGCGACAACCTGCCCCTGACGATGGCCTGGTCGATGCTGTGGGGCGCTTCGCTCGTCACCGTCTGGTCGCTCGCGCATGGCGACAGCTTCGTGATCCCGGCCAGCGCGACCTACTGGGGCGGCCTGGTCTACCTGTCGATCTTCGGCTCCGTGATCGCCTTCTTCGCCTACTTCACGCTCATCGGCCGCATCGGCGCCCAGAAGACCGTCTACATCGGCGTGATCACGCCCGTGCTGTCGGTGCTGCTGTCGATCCAGCTGGAGGGCTACCGTCCCGGCCCCATCGAATTCGCCGGCATGGTCCTGTGCCTGGCCAGCGTGGCCTGGGCCCTGCGCGCACCCGCAGCGAAACCCGTGCAATCCGCCAACCTGAACAACCCACTCGAAACACCATGACCACTTTCACCACCCGCCCCGCGACCACGCAAGACATCCCCCACATCATGTCGATGATCAGGGAGCTTGCGGTGTTCGAAAAACTCGAGCATATGGTGGTCGCCACCGAGGAACTGCTGCACGAAGGACTGTTCGGCCAACGCCCGTCCTGCGAGGCGATCATGGGCGAGGAAGACGGCGAAGTGGTCTGCTTCGCCCTGTTCTTCCATAACTTCTCGACCTTCCTGACCAAGAAGGGCCTGTACCTGGAAGACCTCTACGTGCGCCAGTCGCACCGCGGCAAGGGCTTCGGCACGAAGATGCTGACCCGCCTCGCGCAGATCGCGGTCGAGCGCCAGTGCGGCCGCTTCGAGTGGTCGGTGCTGGACTGGAACGAGCCGGCGATCCAGTTCTACAAGGCCATGGGAGCGGACATCCTGCCCGACTGGCGCATCTGCCGCGTCACCGGCGACAGCCTGGCCGCGCTGGCGGAACGCCGCGCCTGATTCTATCCGCTCAAGAAAAAGCCCACGGACCAGAAGGCGCCGTGGGCGAACCCATTTTCTTCAAATGGGGAGGGGAGATGGTGAATCACACGGCTTCACTATAGGCGTCGATTCTTAAGCGGCAATGAAGCTTTACAACTCGTTACCCTTGTTACGACACCATTTGCTTCTCGCACAGCGTGTGATGCGGTTCGTTCAGTTCATCATTCCCCAGTTGGAAACAGGCGATTTGATGCCTGTCAAAAACACTTCTCTTGACAGCGTCCGGCATGCGGGAACGCAGCTTTTCCGCAGCACTTCGGCTCAAGCGCCGATGTGGGCGGCGCGCACGATGCCGCCGTTTACCACGGTGCGACAGGGATTCGAACCCATCGCATACGCCAGGTCGGCCGGGCGAGCAATATCCCATAGCGCCATATCGGCCACCTTCCCGACTTCCAGGGTGCCGATCTGGCCGTGCAGGCCGAGTGCCCGGGCGCCGTGGATGGTGGCGCCGAGCAGGGCTTCCTGGGGCGTCAGGCGCCACAAGGTGCAGGCCATGTTCATCGCCAGCAGCAGGGACGTCATCGGCGAAGTGCCAGGATTGCAGTCGGTAGCGACGGCCATCGGCACGCCGGCTGCGCGCAGCGCGGCGACCGGCGGCGGCGTGGACTCGCGCAGGAAATAGTAGGCGCCCGGCAGCAGCACGGCCACGGTGCCGGCGGCCGCCATGGCATCGATCCCGGCCTGGTCCAGGTATTCGAGGTGGTCGGCCGACAGGCCGTCATGGCGCGCCACGAGCGCCGCGCCACCCTGGCTCGATAACTGCTCGGCATGCAGCTTGACGGGCAGGCCGAGCTTGCGCGCAGCCTCGAATACGCGTTCGGTCTGCGCATGGGTGAAGCCGATGCGTTCGCAGAAGGCGTCCACCGCGTCGACCAGGCCCTGGCGGGCAAGCTGCGGCAGCATCCCGCTGCACAGCGCGTCCACATAGTCGTCGGGGCGGCCCGCGAATTCCGGCGGCAGCGCGTGGGCGCCGAGGAAGGTGGTCGCGACCCGCACCGGCAGGCGCGCGGCGACCTGGCGCGCGGCGCGCAGCATGCGCTCCTCGGCGCCCGCTTCGAGGCCGTAGCCGGACTTGATCTCGAGCGTGGTGACGCCTTCGGACAGCAGCCGGGCCACGCGCGGCAGGCTCTGCGCCAGCAGGGTGTCGACGTCGGCCTCGCGCGTGGCGCGCACCGTGGACATGATGCCGCCGCCCTGGCGTGCGATGTCTTCATAGGTGGCGCCGTTCAGGCGCGCTTCCCATTCGTTGCTGCGGTTGCCGGCATGGACGATGTGGGTGTGGCAGTCGACCAGGCCGGGGGTCATCCAGGCGCCGCCGCAGTCATATTCGTCGGCGGCCTGCGGCTTTGCAGCGCGCGGGCCGATCCAGGCGATGCGGCCATGGCGGACGGCGAGCGCGGCGTCCTCGATTTCGCCGTAGCCGCCGACCATCGTCGCGAGACGGACATTGGTGAACAGCAGGTCCGCCAGCTCACTCATAATATGTCTCGTCCTCGTCCTCCTCGTCGCCGTGGTACCAGACGTCGACGATGTAGACCATGCCCTGCCCCTCCAGCTTCCATACCGAGCCGCCTTCCAGCACAACCGCGTCGTAGCGCACCAGGCCGATACGCTCCTCTTCATTGCGCAGTTCCAGCGCGTCGCCCTCGGCCAGGAACAGCACGGTCACGTCGGCGCGCGCGACAAACGTGGAGTCGCCCGACAGGCGGCGGCGTCCGAAGGTGTGGTAGCAGCGCTCGCTGCGCGTCATGGCGTTGAAGTCGGTGCTGCCGCCGCGATTGAGCTTGGCCTCGACCTTCGAGCTGCCATCGAACGCGACCACCGGATCGGCATCCGTGACCAGGGTCGGCTCGCCGTCGATGTCCAGCGTCATGCCGTGGCCCTCGACCAGCGCCAGGGTGCGGTCCACGCCGGGGAACAGGGAAAAGGCGCCATCCTTTTCGATGGTGGCCAGGCTGACGCGCCAGTCGAAGTCCTCGAAGCCGGAATCCGGCGGGCCGATGGCGATTTCGGTCGTGCTGCCGCCGCCGTTCTTCCACGGCACCGGAGCGAGCGCCGCGAAGGGGATCAGAGTGGTCATTGGCTTACCTCCCGTAGTTCATTGACTGCATCGCGGTAGCGCCGCGCGATCGCGTCCTGCGCCACGTGGCGGCCGCCCTGCACCACCCAGCGCCCGCCGCACAGCACGTCGCGCACCAGGTTGTCGTTACCGCAGAACAGGAAGCGGCCGAGCACCTCTTCGTCGCGGACGCCGTCCAGGTTCGGGTGGCTGTCGTCCAGCACCAGCAGGTCCGCCCGCAGGCCGACGGCGAGCGCGCCGACCTTGCGGCCGGCCGCCTGGGCGCCGCCACACAAGGCAGCTTGCCACAAGTACCGGCCGACGTCGCGCTGTTCCCGCGTGAAGGCGACGTTGCGGCGCTGATGCTGCAGGCGCTGGCCATATTCCAGCCAGCGCAGTTCCTCGACCGGGCTTTGCGACACGTGGCTGTCGCTGCCGATGCCGAAGCGTCCGCCCGCATCGATGAAGGGCCGCAGCGGGAACAGGCCGTCGCCGAGGTTGGCCTCGGTGGTCGGGCACAGGCCCGCCACGGCGCCGCTGCGGGCGATCGCCCGTACTTCCTCGTCATTCAGGTGGGTGGCATGCACCAGGCACCAGCGCTCGTCGACCGCGACCTGGTCCATCAGGTATTCGACCGGCCGCTTGCCACAATACGCGAGGCTCTGCTCCACCTCGCCCTGCTGCTCGGCGATATGGATGTGCAGCGGGCGCCCTTGCGGCAAGGCCGCGGACAGTTCCCGGATCTGCGCGATGGTGGCCGCGCGCAGCGAATGCGGCGCCGCGCCCACTTCGAGCTGGCCGCCGCGCATGGGCGACAGCGCGTCCACGATGCCGAGGATGTCATCGACACCGGTGTGGAAGCGCCGCTGTTCGGGTTTCAGGGGCTGCTCGCCGAAGCCGGCGTGGCTGTACAGCACCGGCAGCAGGGTCAAGCCCATGCCGGTGGCGTGGGCGGCGGCGGCGACGCGCTCGGCCGTCTCCGCAGGGCGCGCATAGGCGTCGCCGCCAGGTGCGCGCTGCAGGTAGTGGAATTCGCACACCGCGGTGTAGCCGTGGCGCAGGCACTCCGAGAACAGCTGGGCGGCGATGGCCTCGATCTGCTCGGGCGTGATGCTGGCGGCGAAGCGGTACATCAGGTCGCGCCAGGTCCAGAAGCTGTCCGGGCCCTCGCCCGCCACCTCGGTCAGGCCGCCCAGTGCGCGCTGGAAGGCGTGCGAATGCAGGTTGACCATGCCCGGCAAAACATGGTCGGCGCGCGGCACGCCAAGGGGCGCCGCCGCCTGCGCCTCGACCCGCGTCAGGTCGCCGTGCGCATCCCATTCGAGCAGCACGTCGCGCCGCCAGCCGTCAGGCAGCAATGCATGGCGCGCGAACAGCGCCCTCATGCGCGCACCCAGCCGGCCGCAGCCTTGACCATGTCCTTCAGCAGGGGCTGGACCTGGCCTGCGACCTCGGGACGGTACTCGAACGGCGGCGCTTCGTTCATGTACAGGCACTGGCACATCTCGAGCTGGATCGCGTGCACGCCCTGCGCCGGCTGGCCATACTTGCGCGTGATGTGGCCGCCCTTGAAGCGGCCGTTCACGGCGATGCTGAAGCGGTCCTGGGCGCGCGCCACGCCCACCACGGCTTCCTGCAATCCGGGATCGCAGGAGGCGCCATCCGCCGTGCCGAAGTTCAGGTCCGGCAGGCGGCCTTCGAAGAAGCGCGGCACGACCGAGGCGATCGAGTGCGCATCCCACAGCACCACGCGGCCGAAGTCACGCTTCAGACGGTCGAGTTCCGCGCGCAGCTGCTCGTGGTAGGGCATCCAGTAGCGCTCCAGGCGCCGTCGCACCTCGGCTTCACCTGGCGTACGGCCTTCCAGGTAGAGGCTTTCGCGGCCGAAGGTATCGACCGGGCACAGGCCAGTCGTGTCCATGCCCGGATACAGGTTGGTGTTCTCGGGCGGGCGGTTCAGGTCGATGAGGTAGCGCGACCAGCGCGCCGAGATGGTCGACACGCCCATCTCTTCCAGGAAGCCGTACAGTTCCGGCAGGTGCCAGTCGGTGTCGGCGGTCGCCGCGGCGCAGGGCGTCATGGTCGCCAGCACCTCGTCCGGAATGTCGGTGCCCGCGTGGGGCATCGACACGAGCATGGGGAGCCTGCCTGCCTTGAACCTGAAATCCATGTCCTCTCCAAACAGATTAAACAGATTGATTACGGATGCAGTACCGTGAACAATTCCTTGATTGATGCCGACAGTTCGCCTTCGACGACCATCTTGCGCGCAGCCTCGATGTCGGGAGCGAAGAAACGGTCCGCGTCATACGGCGCCACGCGCGAACGCAGCTGGGCGTGCACGTGCTCCAGATGGTCGGAGCTCGTCAGTGGGCGGTGGAACTCGATGCCCTGGGCCGCCGCCAGCAATTCGATGCCCACGATGACCGCCGTATTGTGCGCCATCTGGTCCAGACGGCGCGCCGCGAAGGTGGCCATGCTGACGTGGTCTTCCTGGTTGGCCGAGGTCGGCAGGCTGTCGACGCTGGCCGGATGGGCCAGGGACTTGTTTTCCGAGGCCAGCGCGGCCGCCGTGACGTGGGCAATCATGAAGCCGGAGTTCAGGCCCGGTTCCTTCACCAGGAAGGCCGGCAGGCCGGACAGGTTGGCGTCGATCAGCAGCGCGATGCGGCGTTCGGACAGGGCGCCGATCTCGGCGATGGCCAGGGCCAGGGTGTCGGCGGCGAAGGCGACGGGTTCGGCGTGGAAGTTGCCGCCCGAGACGATCGCTCCATCGTCGGGGAAGAGCAGCGGGTTGTCGGTGACGGCGTTGGACTCGATCAGCAGGGTGCGGCCGGCATTGGCGATCAGGTCCATGGCGGCGCCCATCACCTGGGGCTGGCAGCGCAGGCTGTAGGGGTCCTGCACGCGCTCGTCGCCCACCAGGTGGGAGGCGCGGATGGCGCTGCCCTTGACCAGTTCGCGGTAGATGTGCGCCGCCGCGATCTGGCCCGGCTGGCCGCGCACCGCGTGGATGCGCGCGTCGAACGGCGCATCGCTGCCGCGCGCCGCGTCGACCGACAGGGAACCGGCCACCATGCCCGCTTCCAGCAGGCGCTCGGCCATGAACAGGCCGTGCAGGGCCAGCGCGGTCGAGACCTGGGTGCCGTTGATCAGGGCCAGGCCCTCTTTCGCGGCCAGGGTCACGGGTTCGATGCCGGCGGCCTGCAGGGCAGCCGAGGCTTCCATCAGTTCGCCACGATAACGTACCGGCCCCACGCCCAGCATGGCCAGCGTCATGTGGGCCAGCGGCGCCAGGTCGCCCGAGGCGCCGACCGAGCCTTGGCTCGGAATCGCCGGCATGATGCCCGCGTTGTAGAGGGCAATCAGGGTCTCGATGATCAGCGGACGCACGCCGGAATAGCCGCGCGCCAGGCTGCCGATCTTGGTCAGCACGATCAGGCGGACGATGTTGTCGGCGATGAGTTCACCGGTGCCCACCGCATGCGACAGGATCAGGTTGCGCTGCAGCGTCGCCAGCTGGTCGTTCGGGATGTGGGCCTTGGCCAGGATGCCGAAGCCGGTGTTGATGCCATAGGCCGGGTCGCCCTTGGCGGTGATCTTCTGGACCAGGGCGCAGGAGGCTTCGACCGCGGCCCAGGCTTCAGGCGCGAGCGACAGTGGAACGTGGGCGGCCCAGACGGCGCGCAGATCGGCCAGGCGAAGTTCGCCCGGTTGCAAAGTCAGATGGTGGTGCGATTCGTTCATGCTCTTGCTCTTTACTTGATCATCGGGAGAATCAGGCCGTTCTTCCTGGCCGTCTCGATTGCGCTGTCGTAGCCCGCGTCGGCGTGACGCATCACGCCCGAGCCGCTGTCGTTCACCAGCACGCGCGCCAGGCGCTGCGCGGCCGCCTCGGTACCGTCGGCCACGATGACCACGCCCGAGTGCTGGGAATAGCCCATGCCCACGCCGCCGCCATGGTGCAGCGAGACCCAGGTGGCGCCGCCCGCGGTGTTGAGCAGGGCGTTGAGCAGCGGCCAGTCCGACACCGCATCGGTACCGTCGCGCATCGCTTCGGTCTCGCGGTTCGGGCTCGCCACCGAGCCGGTGTCGAGGTGGTCGCGGCCGATGACGATCGGCGCTTTCAGTTCGCCCGTCCGTACCATTTCGTTGAAGGCCAGGCCGGCCAGGTGGCGCTCGCCCAGGCCGAGCCAGCAGATGCGCGCCGGCAGGCCCTGGAAGGCGATGCGTTCGCGCGCCATGTCGAGCCAGCGGTGTACCCGCGCGTGCTGCGGGAACAGCTCCTTGATCTTGGCGTCGGTTTTATAGATGTCTTCCGGGTCGCCCGACAGCGCCACCCAGCGGAACGGGCCGCGGCCTTCGCAGAACTGGGGACGGATGTAGGCCGGCACGAAGCCGGGGAAGTCGAAGGCGTTCTCGACGCCCTCGTCCTTGGCCACCTGGCGGATATTGTTGCCGTAGTCGACGGCGTAGGACCCCATGGCCTTGAAGTCGAGGATCGCGCGCACGTGCACGGCGCAGGACGCGGCAGCCGCGCTCTTGAGGCGCGCATGCTGCGCCGGGTCCTGCTGGGCGGCCTTCCACTCTTCCACCGTCCACCCTTGCGGCAGGTAGCCGTTGATCAGGTCGTGGGCCGAGGTCTGGTCGGTGACGAGGTCCGGCACCAGGCCGCCCGCTTTCGCGCGGCGCACCAGTTCCGGCAGCACGTCGGCGGCATTGCCGAGCAGGCCGATGGAGACGGCTTCGCGCTTGGCAGTATGTTCCTTGATGAGTGCGAGGGCTTCGTCGATGTCGCGCGCCTGCTTGTCGAGGTAGCGGGTGCGCAGGCGGAAGTCGATGCTGCTCTGCTGGCACTCGATGTTGAGCGACACCGCGCCGGCGAAGGTCGCGGCGAGCGGCTGGGCGCCGCCCATGCCGCCCAGGCCCGCGGTCAGGATCCAGCGGCCCGCCATGTCGCCGCCGAAGTGCTGGCGGCCGGCTTCGGCGAAGGTCTCGTAGGTGCCCTGCACGATGCCCTGGGTGCCGATGTAGATCCAGCTGCCGGCGGTCATCTGGCCGTACATGAACAGGCCCTTGCGGTCCAGCTCATTGAAGTGCTCCCAGTTGGCCCATTTCGGCACCAGGTTGGAGTTCGCCAGCAGCACGCGCGGGGCGTCCGCATGGGTGCGGAACACGCCGACCGGTTTGCCGGACTGGATGAGCAGGGTCTGGTCGTCTTCCAGTTCGCGCAGCGAGGCGAGGATCTGGTCGTAGCACTCCCAGTTGCGGGCGGCGCGCCCGATGCCGCCGTAGACGACCAGCGCCTGCGGGTTCTCGGCCACCTCGGCGTCGAGGTTGTTCTGGATCATGCGGTAGGCGGCTTCGGTCAGCCAGCTCTTGCAGGAGAGTTCGCTGCCGCGGGGGGCGCGGATGACGCGCGAGGGGTCGAAGCGGGGATCGTGAGGCATCGGTGAGTTCATGGCGGCTCCTGGGTTGGAATCTGCGATGAGTCTAGGTTGTCTATACAACCAAGTCAACCACTTTCAGTGGTCAGCTGAATGCCGTTCGTAGGGTGGGCAAGTTTCTTGCCCATGCGTTCAACCAGCAGATGAAAAGACGCGGTGCGGCCATTCAAATGATAGTTGAACGCGTGGGCGGGAGACTCGCGGGGCCGCCCAGGCCCACCCTACGGTTTACTTCTTGAACACCTGCTTGCCGCCTACCCACGTCTCCAGCACGCCGGTCTTGAAGATGTCATAGCTCGACATCCGGAACAGATCACGGTCGATCACGATGAAGTCGGCGTGCTTGCCCGGCTCCAGCGAACCCAGGCTGTTTTCCTGGTGGCCGGCGTAGGCCGCGTCCAGGGTGAAGCAGCGGAAGGCTTCCTTCAGCGACATCGCCTGGTTCGGGTACCAGCCCGCCACCGGCTGGCCGGCGTGGTCCATGCGAGTGACGGCGGCGTGGATGCCGTAGAAAGGGTTCGGCGACTCGACCGGGAAGTCCGAACCGCAGGCGATGCGCGAGCCCTGGTGCAGGAAGCTGCGCCAGGCGTAGGCGCCCTTGATGCGCTCCGGTCCGACGCGGGTCTCGGCCATGTTCTTGTCCGAGGTCGCGTGGGTCGGCTGCATCGAAGGGATGATGCCCAGCGTCTGGAAGCGCGGGATGTCGGCCGCCGTCACCACCTGGGCATGCTCGATGCGGTGGCGCTGGGCGCCACTCTTGGTGACGCCGAGTTCCTTCTGGTAGATGTCGAGGATCTGCTTGTTGCCGGCGTCGCCGATCGCGTGCACATTGACCTGGTAGCCCTTGCGCATCGCCTTGGTCATCATGGCGTCCATTTGCGCGGTCTTGAAGAACAGCAGGCCGTGCGAATGCGGCTCGTCGCTGTAGGGCTTGATGAGGGCTGCGCCGCGGCTGCCCAGGGCGCCGTCGGAATACAGTTTCACGGCGCGCAGCGCGTACATGCCGTCGGCGTAGTCCTTCAGCGGGCCCTTCTTCGCCAGCTGGTCGAAGTCCTCGCCGGTGCCGCCGATCATGGCGTAGACGCGCGCCGTCAGCTTCTTCCTGTCGGCGTAGTCGCGATACAGGCGGTCCTCCGCCACGCCGATGCCGGCGTCATGGACGGCGGTGATGCCGACGCGCGCAATCTCCTGCAGCGATTTGTCGAGCATGACGCGGCCTTCCGCCTCGGTCTGGGCGGGCATGACCTTGGTCACCAGTTCCTGGGCCGAATCGATCAGCACACCGGTCGCATCGCCGTTCGCGTCGCGCATGATCTTGCCGCCGGCCGGATCCGGGGTCGACCTGGTGATGCCGGCCAGCGCCAGGGTGCGGCTGTTGGCCCAGCCGGCGTGGCCGTCGACGCGCTCCAGCCAGACCGGCTTGTCCGAGACCACGGCGTCGAGTTCCTGGGCGGTCGGGAAGCGGCCCAGCTTCCAGTTCTCCTGGTTCCAGCCGCGGCCGCGGATCCAGGCGTGGTTCGCGTTGGCCCTGGCGTAGTCGGCGATGGACTTGATGGCGCCAGCCAGCGAGGTGGAACCCGACAGGTCGAGCTGGGTCAGCTGCTGGCCGAGGCCGAACACGTGGCCGTGCGCGTCGATCAGGCCCGGCAGCACGGTGCGGCCCTGCATGTCGACCTGGCGCGCGCCCTTGGCCCTGGCCGTCACCTCGGCATTGCTGCCGACGGCCGTGATGCGTCCCTTTTCGTCGAACGCGAGTGCGCTGAACTGCAGCAGCTCGCCCTTGGCGTTCAGGGTGTAGCCGTTGGCGTTCGTAATGACGGTGTCGGCATGCGCCGGGGACAGGACGCCGAGGGCGGCAAGGACGATCAGGGACGAAAGGGGATTCTTGGGCGCGCGCATGCTTTCTATTCTCCGTTTTTATGAGGTCCCGCGCCTCGTGGGCGCAGCACAACGGAGTGTATAGAAATTCAATGGGCGGGCATAGGGCATGCCCCTGTCGGCTAGGTCGCGTCGTGGAAGATGATCCCCAATGTATGCCGGGTCCCGCTGCGCAGGCGGCTGACGCCATGGCGCATCGCGACGCGGTAGACGCCGCGCGTGCCCTGCACCGGACGCTGATTCACCGGGAAGACCACCGCGTCGCCCTGCTTCAATGGCACCACTTCGGCACGCGACTGCATGCGCGGGCGCTGCTCCGTCAATACGAATTCGCCGCCCTCGAAGTCCTCGCCGGGCCGGGACAGCAGCACCGCCACCTGCAGGGGGAACACCAGCTCCCCATAGAGGTCCTGGTGGAGGCAGTTGTAGTCGCCGGCGCGGTAGCGCAGCAGCAGCGGCGTCGGCCGCAGCTGCCCGGCCGCGTGGCAGCGCGCCAGGTAGTCCGCATGCGCGTCGGGAAAGCGGATATCCGACCCCAGCGCTGCCTGCCAGCGGTTGGCGATCGCCGCCAGCGGCGGATACAGCTCCGTGCGCAGGCTTGCCAACGGGGCGGGCAGCGGGTAGGCGAAGTACTGGTACTCGCCGCGCCCGAAACCGTGGCGTTCCATCACGACCCGGCTGCGAAACAGGGCCGGGCGCTCGTACAGCGCGGCGGCAGCCTCGCAGTCCTTCGCAGCGAGGAGGCCGGGAATCACGGCGCAGCCGAAAGCGTCCAGCTCTTCACCCACCCGGTCCCCATCGATCACGAGCCGGCCTCGCGTTCGAGCAGGGTGCGCTTGCGCTCGATACCCCAGCGGTAGCCGGACAGGCCACCGCCGGTGCGCACCACACGGTGGCAGGGAATGGCGACGGCCACCGGATTGGCGGCGCAGGCGCTCGCCACAGCGCGTGCCCCGGTCGGCATGCCGATGCGTTCCGCCAGCTCGGCATAGCTGACCGTGACGCCCGCCGGAATCGCGCGCAGCGCTTCCCACACGCGGCGCTGGAAGGCGGTGCCGCGCACGTCGAGCGGCAGGTCCAGGCCGATCCGCGGCGCCTCCACGAAGCCGACCACCTGGGCCACCACCCGTTCGTACTCGGGCTCGGCGCCGATCAGCTCCGCCTGCGGGAAGCGCTCCTGCAGGTCGTGCACCAGCGGCTCGGGCTCGTCGCCGATCAGGATGGCGCAGATGCCCTGGCCGGTGGACGCCACCAGGATGGCGCCGAGCGAGCAGCCGGCGACGGCGAAGCGGATGGTCTCGCCCCGCCCGCCCGCGCGGTAGCGCGCAGGCAGCATGCCGAGGGCACCGGCACTGGCTTCGTAAAAGCGGCCGCTCGAACCGAAGCCGGCGTCGTAGAGGGCGTCGGTGACGCTCGGTGCCCCCGCCAGTCCCTGCTGCAGGCGCGCGGTGCGGCGCGCCGCCGCGTAGGCCTTGGGCGTGATCCCGGTGTGCGCCTTGAACAGGCGGTGGAAGTGGAAGCGGCTCAGGCCCACGGCCTCTGCCAGGCTGTCCAGGCTGGGGGTTTCTTCGGCCTCGTCGATCAGGCGGCAGGCCCGCGCCACCGCCGCGGCCTGGCGCTCGGCCAGCGGCGGCAGGTTCGGTTCGCAGCGCCGGCAGGCGCGAAAGCCGGCCGCTTCGGCGTCCGCGGGGCTGGCGTGGAAGGCGACGTTGGCGCGCAGGGCGCCGCGCGAAGGGCAGGAGGGCCGGCAGTAGACACCGGTGCTGCGCACCGAATAATAGAACTGGCCGTCGGCGTCGCGGTCGCGGCGCTGGACCGCGGCCCAGCGTGCTTCTTCGCTATCGTAGATGTTGCTCATGGCGTTCATGGTGAGTGTCCAGGTGATGTCGCGATGCCTGCACGATATGCCCGCGCCGGCGCCGGGGCACTCCGGCTCTTGCTTTCGAATTGCGGTGCTAGAATCCGGGTCGCGGCCGTCTGCCGCAATCCGCCTATCGCATGTGTCCCCGGAGAGTAGTTTGGAAGAACAGATCGCGCAAGACAGCACCCCCATTTTCCAGCGCATCAAGGATTACCTGGTCGGCGAGATCGCGTCCGGCCGCTGGAAGGAAGGCGACCTGGTGCCCTCCGAGCAGGCGCTGGTGCGCCAGTTCGGGGTCTCGCGCATGACCGTCAACCGCGCCGTGCGCGAGCTCACCGCCGAGGGCGCGCTGGTAAGGCGCCAGGGTTCGGGCACCTATGTGGCGCCGCAGAAATACCAGGCGACCCTGGTCGAGATCCGCAACATCGCCGACGAGATCCGCGCACGCGGCCGCGCCCACCGCAGCCAGCTGCGCCTGCTGCGCGAGGAGCCGTCCACCGAGGAACTCGCCGCCGAGTTCGAGCTGGCAAGCGGCGCCCCGCTCTTCCATTCGATCATCGTGCACTTCGAAAACGACGTGCCGATCCAGGTCGAGGACCGCTGGGTCAATCCGGCATGCGCGCCACACTACCTGGCGCAGGACTTCGCCACCATCACCCCGAACGAGCACCTGATGGCGGCCGCGCCGCTGCAGGGCGCCACCTACGGCATCGAAGCCCAGCCGGCCCCCGGCGAGGTCGCGGCCATGCTGGGCGTCAAGGCCGGCCTGCCCTGCCTGGTGCTGCACCGCCGCACCACCTCCGGCGGACGGGTGGCCTCGGTGGCGACCATGTGGCATCCGGGCCATCTGGCGCGCTTCACCGGCAGCGTATAAGCCCCGGAACAGGATGCAGCGCAAGCGGCGCGCACTTCATGCGTGGCGCATGCAACACCCGTGTTCATTATTTCCACGCAACTGGAAAAGTTCGCCATAATGGCCCCCGGTTCAATTACCAGGGTCTCCCATGCAGCCACCGTCCTCACCAGCACCGCACGCCAGGCGCGTCCTGCTGCTCGACGACGACCGCTTCATGCTGGACGTGCTGCGCGACATGCTGGACATGCTCGATGGCTCCGGCCCCTTCGACGTGCATGCCGAGATCGACGCGCGGCGCGCCCTGGCCGCGCTGCCGCGCCACGCCCCCGAGCTCCTGATCTGCGACCTGGCCATGCCCGAGATGGACGGCATCGAATTCCTGCAGGCCGCCGCCGGCCAGGGTTTCCGCGGCCGGGTGATCCTCGTATCGGCCATGGAAGACGGCGTGCGCAATGCGGCCAGCGAGCTGGCGCGCGCCCTCGGATTGCAGGTGGCGGGGGCCTTCCGCAAGCCGCTCGCGATCGAGCAGCTGCGCCGTGCGGTGCAATGTTGAGATTTTGTACAAACCGCCCCACACTTTTTGAAAAAATGGGGTATTATTCGGCACATCCCCGCCTGACACCCCCTTGCCGTCCTTCCATATTGTTTTTTGCACACAGTGCCTCCACCATTGTGTAGCAGCTCATTTATTAGATGAGCAGAGCACGGAAGCCGTGCCCGGGACCTCGCAGGATCGGCCCAGGCCGCCAGGCGTTATTTGATCCTTACCTCATCTGAGGAACCTATGAGCGAAAACATTAAACACATCAGCGATGCAACCTTCGATGCCGAAGTGCTCAAGTCCGAGCGCCCGGTCCTGGTCGACTTCTGGGCCGAGTGGTGCGGTCCGTGCAAGATGATTGCGCCGATCCTGGAAGAAGTCGCAAAAGAATACGAAGGCAAGCTGACGATCGCCAAGGTCGACGTGGACGCGAACCAGGCCGTGCCGGCCAAATTCGGTATCCGCGGCATCCCGACCCTGATCCTGTTCAAGAACGGTGTCGCGGCGGCGCAGAAGGTCGGCGCCATGGCCAAGGGCCAGCTGACTCAGTTTATCGACAGCAACATCTGATACTGTTACCATGAGCGGCGGCAGCGCGCCCGCGCTGCCGTCATGTCGGGAAGCTCACCGGCTCCGGTGCTTCCCAGCTTACCAACCCCGTCGTTCCCTCCCCTACCTTTACTTTCCCGTCACGGGACACCCACACAAACATGCATTTATCTGAACTGAAGGCAATGCACGTCTCCGCGCTGCTGGAGATGGCCATCGGCCTCGACATCGACAACGCAGCCCGCCTGCGCAAACAGGAACTGATGTTCGCGATCCTGAAGAAGCGCGCGAAGCAGGGCGAACAGATCTTCGGCGACGGCGCCCTCGAGGTGCTGCCGGACGGCTTCGGCTTCCTGCGTTCGCCGGACGCCAGCTACATGGCCTCGACCGACGACATCTACATCTCGCCGTCGCAGATCCGCCGGTTCAACTTGCATACGGGTGACTCGATCGAAGGCGAAGTGCGTACGCCGAAGGACGGCGAGCGCTACTTCGCACTGGTGAAGGTGGACAAGGTCAACGGCGAATCGCCGGAAGCCTCGAAGCACCGCATCCTGTTCGAAAACCTGACGCCGCTGCACCCGCAGGTGCCGCTGCGCCTCGAGCGCGACATGAACGGCGCCGAGAACATCACCGGCCGCATCGTCGACCTGATCTCGCCGATCGGCAAGGGCCAGCGCGGCCTGCTGGTCGCTTCGCCGAAGTCGGGCAAGTCGGTCATGCTGCAGCACATCGCCCACGCGATCACCGCGAACCACCCGGACGTGACCCTGATCGTCCTGCTGATCGACGAGCGTCCGGAAGAAGTGACCGAGATGCAGCGTTCGGTGCGCGGCGAGGTGGTCGCGTCCACGTTTGACGAACCGGCTACCCGCCACGTGCAGGTCGCCGAAATGGTGCTGGAAAAAGCCAAGCGCCTGGTCGAGATGAAGAAGGACGTCGTGATCCTGCTGGACTCGATCACCCGCCTGGCGCGCGCCTACAACACCGTGATCCCGGCGTCGGGCAAGGTCCTGACCGGCGGTGTCGACGCCAACGCCCTGCAGCGCCCGAAGCGCTTCTTCGGCGCCGCGCGTAACGTCGAGGAAGGCGGCTCGCTGACCATCGTCGCGACCGCCCTGATCGAAACCGGCTCGCGCATGGACGACGTGATCTACGAGGAATTCAAGGGCACCGGCAACATGGAAGTCCACCTCGAGCGCCGCCTGGCCGAGAAGCGCGTCTACCCGGCGATCAACCTGAACAAGTCGGGTACCCGCCGCGAAGAGCTGCTGATCAAGCCGGACCAGCTGCAGAAGATCTGGATCCTGCGCAAGCTGCTGTACTCGATGGACGAGATCGAGGCGATGGAGTTCATCCTCGACAAAATGCGCGCGACCAAGAACAATGTCGAGTTCTTCGACATGATGCGCCGCGGCGGCTAAGCCGACGCAGCGTGTTGCGCGAATGGGGCGGCCTGCGGGCCGCCTTTTTGTTTTGCGGTGCTCATGACAACTGGGTCGCGCCCTTGGCCGGAGCCCGATCTTGCCGGCACACCGCTGTTGCCACCCACCCCAAACCCCTCTATAATCTCCGGTTCAGTCCAACCCTGGGCAAGTGATCGGCAATCGGGTCAAGAAGCAAGTCGACCGACGAAGTGCCGTTTGGCTACCTACTCAATCGAAAGCACCAAATCATGAAGACCGATACCCATCCGGATTACCGCGAAGTCCTGTTCCACGACGTGTCGTGCGATTTCAAATTCATCACCCGTTCGACCATCAACACCCGCGAAACCGCTACCTACGAAGGTAAAGAGTACCCGCTGGTGAAGATCGAAGTCTCGGCTGAATCGCACCCGTTCTACACCGGCAAGCACAAGATCGTCGACACCGCTGGCCGCGTCGAGAAGTTCCGCCAGAAGTTCGGCTCGGTCGGTTCGAAGACCTCGGTCGCCAACGGCTAATTCGCCCAGGCACCACGCAAGCCCCGGGCCGCAGCGCCCGGAGTTGCCAAGAAAGAAGCCGGTTCACCGGCTCCAAAAAGAAGCCGCCACCCCGGCTTCTTTTTTTTCGCGGCTATACTACGCGACTGTTCTTTCCGCTTTCCACGCTGACTTGATGAAACCCGTCCGCCTTCCCGCCGCCGCCACCCTGGCGCTGCCCCGCTGGGCCCTGCTCGCGCTGGGCATGCTGTACATCCTGCCGGGCCTGATCGGCCGCGACCCGTGGAAGGAAGACGCCGGCCCCTTCGGCATCATGTGGACGATGGCGCATGGCTCGTTCAGCGACTGGCTGTACCCGAACATCGCCGGCCTGGCCGCCAGCGAGGAAGGCCCGCTGGCCTTCTGGCTGGGCGCCATCTGTATCAAGCTGTTCGGCTGGATCCTGGGCGACGTGCTGGCCGCGCGCGTTTCGACCATCGGCATCTTCGTGACCGGCGCGATGTCGCTGTGGTACACGGCCTTCCACCTGGGCCGCCGCGCCGAGGCGCAGCCGCTGCGCCTGGCCTTCGGGGGGCAGCCGGAACCCGACGACTACGGCCGCACCCTCGGCGACACCGCCGTCCTGATCTATCTCGGCTGCCTGGGCCTGCTGGTGCAGAGCCACCTGACCCTGGCCGCGACCCTGCAGGGCGCCCTGCTCGCCTATTTCCTCTACCGCGCGGTGCGCTACGTCGAGCATGCCTCGAGCCGCAACGCGGTGCTGGTCGGCCTGTCGCTAGGCGCGCTGGCGCTCACCCGCGGCGTCATGCCGCCTTTTGTCCTCTTGCTGGCCCTGTACGCCTGCACCCGCTACCTGAAGCTGGCCACCGGCGAGACCCTGCGCCACATGGCCATCGCCGCCGGTGTCGGTTTTCTTATCACCCTGGTCTGGATCGTGCCGGCCGCCCTGGTCCAGCCCTACGGCCTGTCGCCGGTCGGCGACTGGCTGGACTGGAACGCCAGCCAGGTCGGCCTGCCGACCCTGGATTCGCTCAAGGGCTTCTTCCGCATCGGTGTCTGGTTCTTCTGGCCGGCCTGGCCCTTCGCTGTGTGGGCGACCTGGGCCTGGCGCCGCCAGCAGCACCTGCTGCACATCGTCATGCCGGTGTTCTTCTTCCTCGCCCTGACCTTGCTGCTGCTGTGCGACCCGGCGCTGGAAAACGGCGACTTCCTCAAAATGCTGGCGCCGCTGGCGCTGATGGCCGCGTTCGGCCTGCCGACCATGAAGCGCGGCGCCATCAATGCGATCGACTGGTTCTCGGTGATGGTCCTGACCATCCTCGGCGCCCTGGTCTGGCTGTTCTGGATCGCCAAGCTGACCGGCTGGCCGGCCCAGCTGGCCAAGAACGCGCTCAAGCTGGTGCCGGGCTTCAAGCCGGAAGTCGGCATCGTCGCCTTCGTGGTAGCCGCCGCGACCAGCGTCGGCTGGATCATGCTGGTCCACTGGCGCCTGTCGCGCCGTCCGCCGGTGCTGTGGCGCGCGGTGGTGCTGTCCTCGAGCGGCCTGATCCTGCTGTGGGTGCTCCTGATGACCCTGTTCCTGCCCGACCTGAACTACAGCAAGAGCTACGCCGGCGTGGCCCAGCAGATCGCGGCGACGCTGCCGCACGATGCCGACTGCATCGACAGCAATGTCGGCCCGGCCCAGCGCGCTTCCTTCGCCTACTTCGGCCGCCTGCCCTTCGCCTCCCTGGACGCCAAGGGCTGCCGCTACGTGCTGCTGCAGGACGATATCCGCAACCGCAGCAGCAGCGACGACCGCCAGGCGCGCCGCCACGGGGTACGAGGAGCCACCGTGCTGTGGGAAGGCCGCCGCGCCTCCGACCGCTACGAACGCTTCCGCCTGTTCCGCCGTCCCTGAACCGCTTCTCCTCCACAATAAAAAGCCGCCCGCCTTACCGCCGGCGGCTTTTGCTTTTCTGGCACGATTCCTGCATGTTTTCCAGCAGTGCGCAGCTCGCCGACCCGAATGTGAGAACCTATGCCCGCAAGGCAGTGCATTTGAGCGGAGTCAATCTCTCCCCCGGGTTGGTGTTCAAAATAAAACTGGTCGCATGGTTTGTAATGCGACGCCAACCGCCCGAGCAGCGCTGCGAGGAGATCCACATGAAAAGCGTTACCTTTTCGGAAATTGTCAGAATTCGTGAACGGCCATTTTTCCTGGCCCGACAGGGTACCTGGCGCCAGCTGCTGCCCTGGGCAATCACCCTGCTGTTCGGCCTGCCGCTGCTGATCGGCGCCCTGCATTTCATCGATCCGGAGACCCCCCTGGCCTTCATCGTGCTGCCGGCGCTGGCCGGCGCCCTGCTGCCGGCCGCCATGATGGGTCCGGGCCGCTTCGAGATGAACACCCGCTTCGACGCCCGCCACATGCTCGGCACCCTCGACGAAGCCCTGGTCTCGCTGGGCTACCGCCGCACCGTGTCGGACCCGGACCGCCTCAGCTACTTCCGTCCGCGCCCCTGGCTGAGCGCGCGCGACGGCTCCATCGTGGTGGAAGTCTCGCCGCACGCCCTGCAGGTGGAGGGCCCGGTGGGCAGCCTGCGCCTGCTGCAGCAGCGCATCGCCTGCTGAACCTCGACGGCCAGTATCGGCCTGCACCGCACGGTACTGGTCAGTTGTGCAAACGGTATGCTAAGATGCGCGCCTGCTATCGGGCCTCTGTGGCGGAATTGGTAGACGCACTTGACTCAAAATCAAGCGCCGAAAGGCGTGCCGGTTCGATTCCGGCCGGAGGCACCAAGAATACCCGACGCAACACTCCGCTTTATCCCGCTTTCCAAGTCAAAACAAAGACTTAGCACAGGCGGCAAGCCGAAAGGCTTTCCACACCTTCCCGCATTTTCTCGCTTTATCTCCCCACGCATTACGCACGTTTTACGCAATAATTACGCACGAGACTACTCAGCAGGAGTTTAGAGCGTGGCTTCATATGCAAAGCGGCCAACTGGCTGGCGTGCCCAGGTAGCGATCCAGGGGATCAGAGAATCAAAAATGTTTTCTACTAAGGCCGAAGCAGTCGCCTGGGCTACGGCACGCGAGGCCGATATCCGCTCTGGCAAGGCCACTGGCATCCAGGCCGGTCGAACGGTCGGCGATGCCTTCGACCGCTATGAGAGAGAGGTGTCAGCCACGAAGCGCGGCCAACGCTTCGAGCAGCTCCGGCTCGCTGCGATCGGCAGGTGGGAGGTCAACGGACAGCCTTTCCGCAAGATGAAGCTTGCCGACACGACGTCCGAAGTGCTCGGGAAGTGGCGGGATCATCGATTGAATACCGATAAGGTCAGCGGTTCAACGGTCAACCGCGAGCTAAATTTACTGTCGAATATTTTTACAGTGGCAACGAAAGAATGGAAGTGGATCTCGTCGAGTCCAACCACTGATGTGCGGCGCCCAAAAGAATCGGAGGCGCGCGACCGCCTGTACACCGATGACGAAATCGAACGCATCTGCCTCGCGCTGGGCTTCGACTTCGACAATGAGCAGCCGGCCGTCACGGTCAGCCAGCGAGTAGCCGTCGCGTTTTTGTTCGCGATCGAGACCGCGATGCGGGCCGGCGAAATCTGCGGTCTTCTGCCGCGAGACATCGTTGGCCGCGTTGCCACGCTGACCGAGACGAAGAACGGGACAAAGAGGAAAGTGCCGCTATCGAAGCGCGCAGTGGAGCTGCTCGAGCTACTCCCTACGCAAACAGAAAGCGCGACTGTATTCGGGATCACGGCCAAATCGCTTGATACCCTCTTCCGTAAGGCTAAGACCCGGGCCGAGATCGCTAACGCCACCTTCCACGACACACGACACTTGGCAATCACTAGGCTGGCGAAGAAGCTCCATGTGCTCGACCTGGCACGCATGGTCGGACATCGCGACCTCAAGCAGTTACAGGTGTACTACAATGAAACCGCTGAAGAGATCGCTATTCGTCTTGACTAGTGAGTCGCTATTGATCTTATCTGAAGCAGCGTGTAGCTTCTTCTTCTTGCAAGGAACCCATGACTGTAATCGTATGCGTCAAGATTAATGACGGGATTGTGATGGCGGCAGATAGTGTCAGCTCCTACGCAAATGGGATGACGTATTCTCACGCTAACAAAATCGTAAATCTATGGTCGGGTCATCCTGTAGGAGCAATGGTTACAGGTGACGGCGGAATTGGAAACGAGTCTATAGAAACGCTATTCAAGGATTTGAGACGCCGGTTCGATGGTAAAGATCCTGCATTTGAACACTGGAAACTAGATCCGACGAGAACGACCATTCAGGACATTGCAGCGAAAGCACGCGATTTCCTTGTTCATGAGAAAGTCTCACTGCAATCCTATCCGTCCAACCTTCTAGTGAGGATCTGCGGCTACTCGGCAATGCGACCACTAAGTGAAACGTGGGACCTTCGCATCTCCAGTGCACAAAATGTCGCCCCTGAAATTGTCCAAAGTGAAACCGATTGGGGCATACGCTGGGAGGGCGAATTCGAAGCACTGGATCGACTAATTATCGGGCTCGGAACAGATGCCATGGGTGTTGCTATGCGTGATTTTGGTATGGCGATTGATGAGGCGAGAGCAGCAAGAGATAAACTAAGCGCCGGGTTATACAAGCACCTCGTTTTGCCAGGTATGCCAATTCAAGACGCCGTTAATCTCGCTCGTTTCTTGGTTGAGACAACAATAGGATTTGTCAAATACTCCATTGACCGCCCAAATAAAACAGTTGGTGGCCCCATTGAAATTGCAGCGATCACAAAACATGAAGGTTTTAGATGGGTTCAGCGGAAACATTTTTATCCGAAAGATTTGAATAGCTGACCAATTTAATCGTTGCAGGCCATAAGCTTGGGAAGTTGTCTAGAGAATAGCTTAACCATGCCAGTTAGCGGCACTTTTCTGCCCCACAAAATCCACGCTTAAGACCACATGAAAGCTAGCATCCATGCGGGTCGATATCGCTTTGTGGAGCATTCCTCACCTGCTTCACAGGGCCAAACCAGCACACTCTCATGATGCATCAGCACTTTTCCGTATGAAACATTCGATCGAAATCAAAAAACTACGCAAAAACCTACGCCAATTGTTCTTGGCTTACAATTCGGGTAAAATTGCTTTTAACTAAGTTTTTGTCGAAGTCAGGTGATGTCAGGACTAACAATTTCTGTCGTATGGTTGAACTCAAGTTTCTCACCGCCCAGAGCGAAGGATGGGCGGATCTCCGATTCAGACAAAAAAGTTTTCTATGCCCTCTTAGATGATTTGATGTCGAACCAGAACGTTGACATCATTGGACTTTGCGAACTTTCGAAAAACGATGTGGCAACAATCACAAAGCAAGCTGCTCGGGTTGGATACTCTGTGGAAAGTGGAATTGTCAAAGCAGGGAGAGCAAATTTCGACACGTGTATCGTCTATAACAGTAAAAAGCTAAAGCTGATTGGACAACAAAAAGAAGTTCTTGAAGAATTCAATAGAACAACTAAAGTCGGCCAGCTTTTTATTTTTGAAATTGATGGGGACGTTCGCCCCCTCTACGTGTTTGCGTCCCACTGGCCAAGCCGCTTATATTTAGATGAATATAATCCGAATCGACTGATGCTAGGAAAGACATTGCGATCATCAGTCAACCAAATTCTTACATCTACTCAGGACGCGCATAAGAACTCTTTAATAGTATTGATGGGTGACTTTAACGATGAGCCCTTTGACGTTTCTCTCACAGATGGATTGGCGTCAACGCGTGACAGACACTTGGTTAAGACTAATCCCTCATTGCTATACAATCCATTCTGGAGAAAATTAGGGGGAAAGGATGACTATTCACACGGCTCAACTGTTGATACAAAATGTGGCTCATATTTTTATAGCGGAGGATTCTATTCCAAGTGGCACACATTTGATCAAATTATCGTTTCCGCTGCCTTTTTAGGTCATTCTGATTGGCACCTAGTCGAATCAGCGACCGAAATACTAAACTATCAACCGTATACCGATCTGGTGATCAACAAAGCATCCAAATTCGATCATCTACCAGTAAAAATTGTTTTGGAGAGAATCTAAATGACCAACTTTTTATCATCGTTGAAAAAGGGGCTGAGCTCCGCGATGATTTCGCGGAATGAACAGATCGAGATTGATGAAGTTGTCGAGGATCTGAATCAGCAGATGTTGTCACTTAGTGATCAAATGATTGGGGTTGGCATAAGAAGCTTTATACGACAAACAGAGAAAAAAACTTCGTCCGCCTCGATCCTGAGTCCGCATCGTTACAAAGCCCTTTGCTTGCTTTGGACTGCAAGTAATGACCGAGCTGCTGTCCACGAGTTTGCAGAGTGGTTCCAAGCTGATGAAGGATATCCTGTAAAAATATTCTGGAAAAACGTTTCACATACCTGCACTAGTCGTGAGGCAATTGAGCAGGTACTGGTGAAAATAACCTCCGATGCAACGTTCGGGATCGTTGTCAGAGATATTCTCATCAAATTTGGTAAAAATATTATAGAAACTGAAGATGACCTCAAGATCACTTCTACGCCTGGAAAGCAGCCAAGCGCTAAAAAAGCGACGCAGAAGATGAAAGCGTAAGCTTGGGAAGTTGCACGGAAAAACCATCAACCATGCGGCCTCGCGCGCGATTTCCGCTCCACAAAACTCTTCCGGAAGCGCGCTTAAACATCAGTATTCATGCGGCGTTCAGCAACTTTGTGGAGCGGCGAAATCGGAATGATCGCTACCGCTCCACCATCACTGACCACTCCTGGATGTAGGCTGGGCCGGCGTCGCCCTGGGGCCTCTCCTCGCCCTTGAAGAGCATCCCGGTGCCGTGCATGCTGACCAACTTGGCGTCGTACAGCACCGGCAGCAGAGAATCGCCGACCTGGGAATCTGGTTTGCTAACGCTAGCCACTATGGCGCCGGCCAGGCCGTACACGCGTACCTCGCCCTCGACGTAGTCAGCGCGCTGTATATCGTGCATAGAGAGGCGCTTGCCGGCGCGCCGTAGCTGTTTCACTTTTCCGAACATGGGTGGAGTGTAGCAGCGTTGATCTGGCTCAAGTCGGGCGGCCGAGGTGCTGCTACCCTGCTGCGATGCACATTCGAACTGATCGCCTGACGGCAACCCTCGTGGACCTGGCTGTGAACGTGGCAACATCCCATGGCGCAGCCGCCGGCGCCAGTGTGCTGTTCCGCCTTGGCCTGCCGCTCGAGCTGGCCCGGCGCGTGCTGCTTAACCCAGAGGCGAGGCGTGGAGTAAAGCGGCCAAGTCCCGGCGCAACGCCGCCAGCTCGGTCTCAGCAGCTCGCAGGCGCGTCAGCTCCTGTTGGCTGATCATCTGCAGTGGCGAAAGGTCTTCCGGACCGCGATGAACGTCGCACACGTGCGCGACACCCTTGCCGGTGATAGCGTGGAATTCCATCGTCAGCTCGCCGCGACGTAGTGGCCCGCGCCCGCGACGCGCACCCCCAGCCACATGGCAGCGCGGCGCACCGAGAACCAGCCGCTGGCAACAGCCTTGGTGATTCCCGACTTGCCGGTAGTGCTGGCGTCATCCAGGGCGGCGAGGGCCTCGCGGAAGAGGGTGTCGGCCTGCTCCCGGCTGATCGACTCCTTCCCGCTATAGGCGTAGTCATGAACAACCGCCGCCGCGTCTCCCACCCCACCGAACAGCAGGTAGGCCAGCGGCAGCCGCGGCACGCTCGCTAGGTCAGTCTCGAAGCCGGCCGGCACGGTGATGACGCGGCCCAGGCTCTCCGATTCAAACTCCAGTGGGTAAGCCAGACGCTTCAGGCTGTCGCTTACGTGGATCAGGACGAGCACGGACAGGAAGCGGCTTTTCATTTACCAGCTTCCTTCAGGTCCTGCGCCAAGTTGTCCGTCTTGTAGCTGGCCTTCCATTCGAACTTGAGGTTGGCGCAGCCAGCGAGGGTGGCGAGCAGGGCGACGGCGAGGATGCGTTTCATGCAGACTCCTTTATGGCTTCGGTTGCGGTGGCCCAAGCGTTTGCCCAGGTGGATGGGTGCGGCTTACCTGGCCGCCAGGCGGCGACGTACTGTGCCCAGCCCTCCTCGGCTGTGGTTGGCAGCTTCTGCGGCAGGGTGTAGATGAGCAGGCGCGCGGCGATCGCGGCCAGCACGTCTTGGTAGCGCATCGCTTCCCATAGACCCTGCGGCGTGACGACGACGTTGAAGTCCTTGCACAGGCCGCGCATGCACGACGCGGTGAGGTAGTGCTCAAGCACGCCACGGCAGCCGCCGCCGGCTTCAAACTGCCAGAATGAGGAGGCCTGGCCATTCTCCGCGCCGCCGGCGACGATCTGGCGCCGATGACGAAGACCGGACTCCTGCAGCGCGATCGCCAGGACGAACCGGCGCGCATTGGGCGTGTCAGGGATGCCGCATAAAGCGAGCTCGCCCATGGCAGGGATAATGGCTGTGCGCAAAAGGAAAGCAGGCGTCATTTGGCGGCCTCCAGCTGTGCGAGGCGCACTTCGCGTTCTCGAGCATCGAGGTCGGCCAGGCGCTGCTCACGCGCGTTCTTCTGGCGTGTGTACCAGGCGTTGAGGATAAACGTCAGGAGGGCTGTGGCTATACCGACGAGCACGCCGATTTCGGTCAGCGTCAGGGACGCACCGACGGAGACGATGCCGCCCGCATAGCTGCCCGCTTCGGGCGCGCTGATCTTGGACATGGAACCTTTCAGGGAAATCGAGAGTGCCTAGAAGTCCACAGTTTCCCGTTGGGCTCGTCTCATTTCTAGGAAAGTTGAGACTATTTCGATAGACGTAAAAAAAAGCCCGCCAAAGCGGGCTGGAAGGGTAGGGCGGAGCCGTCAGGCTGCCTGGGCGAACGGCCCGGAATACTCGATGCCCAGCTCGGGCAGCTCGGCGATCAGTTCTTCGTGCGTCGGCGCCGGCCGGGTACCAGTCTTCACGGCGGCCAGCATCGCCTCGCAGTTTGCCCAGCATGCGGAGCGCCAGGCGCGGAAGGCTTGCCCCTCGGCCTGGTAGCGGGCAACGGCCGGCTCCTCGGCATAGGTGACGACCGAGATCAAGTCGTCGTAGCCGAAAGCGCGGGCTGTCGCGTCCATATGCTGCTGGACGGCGTCCATGTACGCGACGATGGTCTCGGCCTCGCTCGGAACGGGCGGCGCCGGCGGCTGCGCGGTGCCGGCTTCGCCATCGTAGTCGTCGCCGATGGCCCCGCCAACAAGGTCCGCGTCGACCAACTGCAGGCCCGGGATGAGGTCGAGACGCTCGATCTCGATGGTGTTGATGATCTTCCCGTCTTCGATCACATGTGCGCGCATCAGATTGCTCCCCAGATTTCCATTTCACCGCGGGCACCGGCGCCCGATTTGCCAGAGGCCACTCCGCCGCTTGGGTGAGTTACGCGGCAAGCGCCACCAGCTCCACCTGGGGCAACGCCATCTCCGGCAGTCACTAGAGTTGCGCTCGAGGCACCGACTGAAGCGCCAGCAGAACCGCCAACCTTCGAGGTACCTGATGCGGCTGTGCCGCCTGTACCGACAGTGCCGCCGCTTCCAGCACCGCCAACGAGGGTCGACTGACCCGGTGTACTACCGAGAATTCGTCCAAGACCTCCTCTTCCGCCGGCAAACTCACTCAGACCGAAAGTATTGAGTCCGCCAACGCCACCCGAGCCTTCGCCATTACCATCGGCACTATATGTGCCTGGCTGTCCTCCTAGAGCGATGTACCCGGCAAACGATGACTGTCCGCCGGCCGTTCCACTTACAGTAGACTCTCCGGAAGCGGAAATGCCTGGCACTGAAGCGGCAATCGTTACCAACTCCGTATCAGCCAACACAGCCGCCGGCATCGAGAAGGGTTGAGCCGCTGCTCCACCGCTGCCGCCGACGCCCATGTAGGCTTGCTGCGTGCTAATCGACCCGCTTGCGCCGGCGCCCCATAGCCTGCCGTCAAACCGCGAGTAGCCTGGCGGCTTGATGAAGTTCTGGGTGCTGGTGAACTTCTTGTAGAAGTTGCGGATCACCATCGATCGAATAGCCGTGCCGTCGCACTGGAAGAGTCGCCCCTCCCCTGGGTACATGATCCAGTTCGTCCTGCCGTCGGACGACGGGATCGTGATATCCCCGGTTCCCGTGTTCCTGAGCCAGACGCACCACCCATCGCCGAGCAGCGCAGGCGAATCGAACGTCTGGGTAAAGGTCCCGCTGAGCTCAATGTACGAGCCAAGGTCATTCACCCTCAGCATGGTATTCGACGTCCGCTTCCCGCCTGGCATAGACGTCAGGCCCGTCGCTTGCCAGTTCGCCGGATCGTTGGCCGGATCGGTCGCTCCACCGCTGTTTGTGGCTGAGCTGGTCGTCTTTCGGTACACCTTGAAGTTGACCTTGCTGACCGCGCACGTGAATTGCTGGTAGGTCGTACCGCTGGCCCATGGTGACGCGTTCGCTGCGGCTGCGGCCGCGATCACGGACTGATATGCGTTTGTTGCGGAGGTTGCCGAATCAGCTGCGCTGCCCGACGCCAGCCCGGCCCAGTTGGCAGCCGCCACAGCGCTGTCGAATGCCTCCTTCGCGTTGTTGAAGACATTCAAGGCGAGCGCGGCGAACTGCGCGACCACAGCGACGAGCCAGGTCACAAAGTCGTCGACACGATCCGAGAACGTGGCCTTCTCGTGGCGAATTGGTGCTGGCGGTGCCGGCGTAATGGGTGGTGGAGTAGTAGGCATTAGACGTTAGTCCCTTGTACTGAGAAATTGAAAACAGCATCGTTGGAGCGCAGGGTGAGGTCATAGCCAATCAGGCCAAAGGTACGTCCCACACGCAGCGAGTCAATATCAGTTGCCATCACTGCGCATGACACATTCATGACCTCATCAACCGCATCAGCGATCGTCTCGGCCATATCAAGCGGGACAGTGACCGTGAACGTCAGATCTCGTGCATTACGACCTTGCTGCTTTGTTGGCCTGCCGCGCGAATCCGAATCGATTCGGGAAAGAGTCCGTGCCTTCACACGGGCACCGCTCTCGGCTATGCCGACTAGAGAAACGAGATCTCCAATCGAGACGATTCCAATGCGCGCCACGCCTCCGGTATTGACCACAGTGATGGTTACCTCGCAGGACGCGTATGGCGTAATCTCAGTCGCGGTGAATTCAGTGCGGGGCCGCAGGGGGGAGAAAAAGTGCTCCCACCAGTCAGAGGCCTCGGACTTCTCCAGCGAGCCTTGGTACTCGAAGATGATGGTGCCGCCAGGTTGGTCCTTCACGATCACCGAGAGAGTCTGGCCGTCGAGTCCAGCCAGGTACATCGCATTGAATGCCCCCGGTCGGAACACCTGCGTGAGCGTGTTGGGCGAAATCGATTGCGTACCCGGGCTGTCATCGAACATCGACATCTTGCTGGTGGTCCCGAGGTCATACCAGCGATCGAGAGCATCTTCCGGTGGCGACGAATTGACCCCGGGCTTCAAGTTCTCGAATCGCCGCCCGAGCGACGGCCGGTAGACGACCTGCCCAAGGGCATAGTCACCGGTGGCGACCCAGTCCGACTCGCCCGGCAGCTTCGTGACGGCGGAAGTACTGGTGATCATTGCAGCCGTGATCAACAGCGGCGAGATGAAGCACGCTGGTGCGGTCATGCTGCCTCCGTTCTGAGCTTGCTACCTCCGCCCGAAGCCCGGTCGAACTGTTCGGCGAGCTGCGATGTGCTGCTTGCCACCTGCTCCATCGAACCGCCAAGCTTTTCAATAAGCGCATCAACTTTCGCTTCTACTCGAGATACGTCAGCCTGCTGAGCCGACGATTTCGACATGCTGCCCTGCTGGAGCGACGCGGCGGCCGGCGTTACCACGGCCGCTGAATTGAGCATGGCGACGTAACCGCGGTAGAAATCCGGCAGACTGGCCGCGTAAGCGTCTAGTGCTGCTGCGCCCGCCGCCAGCTTGGCCTGTACTGCCGCGAAGTCTCTTTCGTAGTAGAACGAGTCGCCGCCGCGGTCTTTGGACGCCTGGAGGAAGGCTTCCGCTGCCCTCGTGTCCGAAGGATCAGCTGCTTCGAACAGGCGCTTCGCCTCCCGGTACTTCGCGTCCGCGTCGAGCGTGGACAGGTTGCCGAGCAGGAGGGAATTTGCGAAGTCCCGCATGCTCTTTGCCGAATTCGTCGCGCGGTCCATGGCTGCCACAACCGAGTCGCCGAAGGACTTCATTGATGCCGCAGCCGCTTCCTGAGCAGCACGGATCGCGTCCGACGCCTTCTGAGTCGCATCCTTGTGGGCCTTGGCTGCCTGCACCTGGTCGAAGAGTGCACGATTGCTTTCGTCCAGCGCATCACGTTGGCGGGCCAGCAGCTGCGAAGCCGTCATGGTCAGCTCGTCCAGCTGTTCCTGCAGCCCTTTCCGCTCGGTCGCTACCGACGCGGCTTTCTTCGCTACCTGGACCTGGTCGAACAACGCGCGGTTGCTTTCGTCCAACGCGTCACGCTGCCGGCCAAGGAGCTCGGCTGAGGTCATGGTCAATTCGTCGAGTTGCTCCTGCATCTGCTTGCGCTCGTCCAGAGAGGCCGCAGCCTTGGTGGCCGCCTGCACTTGGTCGAAAAGCGCCCGGTTGCTCTCGTCCAGAGCATCACGCTGCTTCGCCAGCAGCTGCGCTGAGGACATCGTCAGCTCGTCCAGCTGGGCCTGCAGGTCCTTACGCTCGTCGTAGATGTACTGCTCGGCGTCGGCGATCTGCTTAAGGGCCGGGGCAATTTTGCTCAGCTCGGCGAAGGCCTTGGCTCCGGCCTCGGTGGAAGGATCAACCTTTACCAAGTAGTCGCGGAAGTTCTTGGTAGCATCTTCGCCGGAAGCGGACAGGCCATACTGGCCGAGGATCGGCTGGATACGCGATTTCAAGGCCGCGGCCTGTTCCTGCTCGGTGAAGAAGTCCTTCAAGAACTGCTCGCTGCTCTGTACGAACTTTTCCAGCCCGCCGGACAGATCGAGCAGACGCTGCCGCGCCGCGATGGAATCGGTGCCGATCATGCCGAAGGTCATGCCCATCGACTGCATGACGACATCAACCGACTGGTAACCCTGCGCAATGCGCACCAAGGTTTCCATGTAGCCCTCCCCAACCTCCTGGAACTGCTCGAGGCCACCGACCGCGAACTGGGCCATGTCGTCGCCCAGCTTCGAGAATACCGCCTGCAGGGTTTTCTCGATCTCGTCGGCCTTCATGTCCTTGAAGCTGATCTTGCCGATGTCGACCACGAAAGCGTCGAGCTTGTCGGTAAAGGTATCGGCCGGCAGGCCGAGGGCAAGGCCGGCCTCGTGCACGCTGTCGGACAGGGAAAGCAACACCTTGGCGATCTGGCGGTTCGCGTCCTCGCCTAGGCCATTCGTCTGGGTGCTGGTTTTGTCCTTGCGGAACCAGCCACCATCCTTCTTGATCTCGGCGTAGCTCATGGCATTCAGTCCTCCGCTGGCGATGGCTCCCAGCGTGGTCTTGTCGGCTGTAAAGCCACTGTCCTCCAACGTGGTTTTGCCGCCGAAGATCGCGCCCATGATCTTGCCAGTGGTCTTGCTCAGCCAGCCGCCGGTGATCTTGTCGAGAGCCACGCCGAGCAACCCGCCCTGCAGGAAACTGGCCTTGTCCGAGCTCCAGAATTCCTCGGCGCTGCCCTGCCCCAGACCGGAGACAGGGGCCTTGCCGGTAATGTTGGTGTCGCGCACGACGAGCGCCGAGAAAGACCCGATGTTGTTCTTGATCGACGTGAGGGCGCTCAGCATGCTCATGCTGATGGCCAGGCCCTGATAGGTGTTTTCCTCGACACGCTCAAGGGAGCGTGCAATGGATTCCGACTTGGCGCCGGAATCGCCGAAGACGCTGCCCGTGCCTTGGGATTCCTGGCGAGACTGCGACAAGCTGATGCCCGAGCCGCCGACACTGCCCGCCAGCTTCGCGCCGACCGCCACGACGGCGGCCATGGTCGCCGCGCCGGCCGCCAGGTTCAGCGGGAACGGAAGCGAGGCGATCGCCTTGACGACGGCGGTTATGCCCCAGGCACTCGCCTCGGTGCCGGCCAGGGCCGTCGACGCTGCGGTCGTGGCCGCCTCGCCGGACAGCTTGGTCGCGTTCAGGGTCGTGTGCGCCGCCACCTCCGCTTCCTTGAAAAACAGTTTCTTGGCCAGTCCCTCGGCGGCCATGGCGAGCTCGTACGCGCGGAAGGCCTTCTCGGCTGTCTCCAGGGTGCGGTAGCCCTTGCTGCCTTCGGAGAAGAATCCCTTGGCGGCAGTGGCCATGTCGCCATAGGCGGTGACGCGGCTGCGCAGCTCGTTGCGCGAGATCGCTTCCGACGCCATGGCGTAGCCCTTCGAATCGTTCGCGAACCTCATGGCGGCATCCTTGCGGGCCTTGTCGACCTCCGCCTGGCGGATGCTGTACGCGTCGAGTTTGCTGACGAGCTGGGTCAGCGAATCACCCGCGGTGCCGAATGCGCCCTTGAGTGCCTCACCGAAGGTCTGGGCCTTGGTCGGGTCCAAGAACTTATCCAGGTCCTCGCCCGCTTTCTTGGCCGCTTCGCCGGCATCGACTGCGACGAGGGCCGTCGCACTGCGTTCTTTCGCGGCGATCAGCTTTTCAAGGTGTTCGATCTCCTCCAGGGTCAACCCGAGCGACGAGCGCTGCGCGAACTGGTCCTTGAGGCGAGCGAGCTCCATCTGCTCGATGGCGGATTTGGTCATGCCGAAGGTGCTTGCGAGCGCTTCGTTCCGCACTGCCTCTTCGGTCGCGTCGGAGAGCGCCTTGGCATTCGAGTCCAGCCATTCCTGACGAATCTTCTGCATAGCGACCGCACCCTCGGCAGCGCGCTTGTTGGACTCGATGACCTCATTGGTAGCCGCCAGCTCCTGCAGCAGGCCGTCGACGACCGCGCGCTGCTGGTCGCCCAGCTTCAGCTTGCCGGTGGCGATTTGCTCGTCCAAACGAATCTGTTCCTGCTGAGCAGCTGTCGCTGCTTTGCCGACGGTTGCTTCGATGCGGGACTGGGCAATCTTGGCCTTGATCGACTCAACAAGGTTGCGGTAGGCCTCGGCTGCCTTCTCCGCAGCCTCACCGTCGCTGTCCTTTCCCGTGGAATAGTCCGCAAGGGGTCTGTCATTCCCGGGAGGCATTGGCGGTTCCGCTGCGCCCTTGCGGTCAGACAGCCGCTTAAGCACTGCCTGCTCAAACTGATTTGCCGGCTGATTCCAAAGCCGCTCGTACTGCGCGTTCGCGTCTTCAACTACTTTATTCCGGTCGCCTAGTGCCTTTTTAATGTTTGCAAGTGGATCATTCCCCTTAGCAAATTCAAAGGCAACGTTCGCTGGGTTTTTGAGTTTTGCCACCTCGACAGCAGCGGTAGCTACATACTCGATATCCGCGCCCACCGCTTTGAAGCTGCTGCCGACAGCAGACATGATGCGCGGAATCAACACCACGACATCAATAAGGCGGGCCGCGCCTACTGCCATGTCTTCTGCCCAACTGGATGCATCACTGGCGACAAGGTTTTGCTGTGCCTTCATTACATCCGTAATGCCATCTGCCAAATCTGTCATGGCGGGCAGACCGGACACCACGATGCCGGCGAAAAGCTCATCCGAGCGTTCTCGCATTTTTCCCCACTGATCCTGCAGAGCGGTAGCTTGCGCGACAGCTTCGTTAGAAGTCGCGGAGAAATCGTCGATGGACTCCGATACATCGCCCATGAACGGAAGGAGCTCGCGTCCCGACTTTCCGAACAGGTCGTTGGCAAGCGCGGCTTTGCCCGCACCATCCTCGTAGTTCTGGAGCCGCTTGGCGACCTCGATCATCAGTTCGCCTGGCTCGCGTAGTTTGCCTGCGCTATCGCGCGCCGAGACGCCCAGGAATGCCAACGCCTTCCGGGCTTTGTTGGACTCATCGTCTGCGCCGGACAGGCCCTTGTTCAGATTTGCCAGTGCGCCGCCAACCGTGCTGAAGTCCGCTCCAAACACTGAAGCCACCTTCTGCAGCCGGGACAGGTTTTCAATGCTAGCCCCTGTCCGCTGCGCCGTGTCGTCCAAGTCGCCGAATTTGTCGAGCGTCGCACCGATCTTGTCGCTGAGGGAGGTGAATCCTCGTAGGGCGATGTCGGCAACAATGAAGCTGCCAATAGTCGACCGGATGCTTCCGATTCGGTCGTTCAGGGCGCCGAGCTGGCCCGAGACACGCTCCAGCGACTCCGCGTTCATGCGCCGCATTGCGTCCGCAACGCTGTCGATGCTGCGCCGGCTCTCTGGCGCGCCATCAACACCGACAGTGATAGTTGCACGTGTTCCAGCCATCGCCCTACCTAGCCTTTCCGTTTCTCTGCCCACTCTTCAAGGCATGCTTGTTCCATCAGCTGCACCATCGCGAACAGCTCGACTCGCTTCTTCCGGCTGTAGTCCCGCAGGCGCATGCACGTCTCGACGCCCGGGTAGTTCAGGCCGAAGGCGCCGGCCATGCCGACATTCCACTGGGTTTGCAGGCCCACCCACAGGTGGAATGCCTCTTCGTTCTCGGGCCACAGCCAGTACTCGTCCTGATCGAGCACCCGGTCATCGACGGCGTACAGTCCGAAGGCGGCAAGCGCCTCGTTGACGTGCCGCTCGGCCTTGTTCGCCTCTTCGCCGAAGCGAAGCTCGCCGCGCGCCATCAGGCGCACGGCCTTGATCAGTTTTTTGCGGTGGCCGCGATCTGCTTCATGTAGCTGGTGAAGCACAGCATGGGCATGCCAGCGGCGCTCAACATCTCGTTCAGGCCTTCGGCGCTGAAGATCACGGCTGCGCCGCCCTCGTCCTTAACGTCCTGCCAGCCTTCCGTGTTGGTGCGCAGGAAGTCTTTGACCGAGCCGTCTTTGTCGGACTGCACAGCTTCGATCTCTTCCTGCGACAGGCGCTTGCAATGCAGGGTGAAGTCGAACTCGACCGGCTTGCCGTCTTCGCCCGGCAGCGTGCCCTTGACGCGGACCGGGAGCTTGTTCAGTTTTTTCAGTACGTATGTCATATGGCGGTTCCTTACAATTGAGTTTGTGGATGGGTTACAGGACGACGATGCGCCACTCGTCGTTGCCGTTGACCGGGACCAGGCGCAGGTCGTAGCCGATCAGGCGCTTGCCGTTCAGCTCGGACTTGCGCGGGTTGGTCAGCTGGGCGGCCGGCGCGAACACGATGATCTTGTTGCCAGCGACGGTGCCGATGGTCAGGGCCACGCTCTTCGTGAGATTGGCCTTGACGTCCGCCATCAGCGCGACTTCCTGTTCGGCAGTAAGCTCCATCTCGAGCGTGGCCGTCGATTCGCGGTCGGTGATGTCAACGGTCTCGGTGCCCAGCATTGGGGTGAAGTTGACCGTGTTGCCAAAGTTGAGCTCCAGGCCGGTACTGTTGTAGGTCGTGCCGCCGGTCAGCGCGCCGGCGGCGTAGGTCGCGCCGAAGGTGACATCGACCACGTTGGCCTTCGTCATGGCCACCGGCTTCTTCCATGCGGTCAGGGTCGGCGTGACATTCGGCACGGCGGCGACACCGCCATCCAAGGCAGTCCATTCGAAGCGCAGCACGGGGCGATCGCCGACCTTGGCCGACAGCGTGCAGTTACCCATCGACGCCAGCGCCTTGTGCAGGACGCCGTCGTCGTAGTAGTACTGGGTCAGCGACTTCAGGCCGGTAGACACCGGCATGTATTCCACACGGGCCGGCGTCGCCAGCACGCCTTCCGCGACAGCGCAGCCCTGCAGCAGCTGGCCCCAGGCCGGTGGAGTCCCGGCAGTGCCGGAACCTGCCAGTTCGACGGTGTACGAGATCTTGACACTGCTCGGGCCGACCAACTGCTCGCTGCCGCCGAAGTAACCGCGGATCAGATTGCGGCCGATAGCCTGCGCTTCCAGCGGCGTGATGCTCACGTCCGATACGAGCACCGCGTTCTCGGCGCCCGTCGGCAAGGCATCCACGCCTACGGTGGCTTCCACCTTGGCGGTGACGATGGTGTTCTTGATGCTGCGTGCCATGAGTTACTCCTGGTGGGTGGCCGAGGCGGCGGCCGGTTCGTTGACTGCATCGACCTTAGCGGCCGTGACAGGGGCTTGGGCGGTAGCCGGATCATTGGGGATCCACGCCCACTGGTCTTCGTCGAAAGTCCACGAGCCGCCGCCAGGCATTGGCGGAATGGCACGCTTGTTCAGGGTGTTCGTTGCGTTCATGTCAGCTCAAAAGTAAATTTTCGGTACGGTGCTCAGCGACATAGGTCAGGCGAACCCACCCCGTCTTCTTGCCGTCTGCCGTGTTCTCCGCCTCGATGCCGGCGATGACCAGGTCGTCAACCATGCCGCCGAGGGTTGGATCGGCAGCCAGGCGCTCGTACACTTTCTCGAGCAGCGGGTCAACGGCCACGTCGCCAGACTCGCGCGTGCTGCGCGCATAGCAGTCGACGCTAATCCGGGTCTGCCAGTCGACCGGTGCGCCAGTGATGACGCCCGCCCTGGGCAAGCCTTGGTCCCACTGCACGCTGATGGCCTCATCGTCCTGGTCTGGAATCGCCGTGGCGCGGGCGCGGTAAATAGCCCTGCATACGGCGGGGCTCGTCGACAGGGCCGCCATGACAGCGCTGACCACTTTCGAAAATGCGGTGCTCATTGCGCACGCTCCACGGTCAGGACGGTCAGGCCAGTACCGTCAGGCGAACTGGCGCCGATCACGTAAGGGATGCCGGCAATCTCGATGGTCTTGTCGGCTGGCTCGGCCATGACTGCGCTGGACGCGACAGTCAGGGTCGGGCTGGTATCGGCTGCTCCGCCGCCCAGCTGGGCCACGCTCGAAGGGTTCCGGAAGATCCCCGGCACTACCGCGCCGCCGATCGCCACCTGAACGTTTGCCAGGTGATTCAGGACGGAGGCGTTGGTAACCGCTTCGAGTTTGGCGAAAAGCACGGCGGACCGATTAGCGGGTGACGCCGTCGAGCAGGACGCGGGCGGTGGTGTCGCCGTTGGCCTTCGCCTCGGTAACACAACCGACGAGCGTGTTGTTGGTTGCAGTGGTGGTCAGCTTGCGGGCAGTGTTGTCCCAGTAGATCTTCGCGCCCTGGGCTGCCGTGTCGGCCGTGACCGCCGCCAGGTCGAACACATCCTTGCGCACGATCTCGACCGACGCGCCTTGCGCCGCATTGTGGGCGGCGACGCCGAACAGCGCACCGACCAGCACGCCCTGGCCGCTGGACACGAGGTACGGTGCGATCACGCTGACCGTGTTGCCCTTCTGGACATAGTTTTTCATTTGCTCTGGTTCCTAACGTTCGTGGAGACGGAAGCGACAGCGCTTACGCGCCGGCGCCCTTATACAGGCCGCGGTGGTCGACCGCCTTGGCCGCGAAGTCCAGGCGGCACTTCCAGGTGACGCCGTCGACTTCGAAGCCGTTCTGGCTGTCGATGACCGGGCCTTCCGCGCCATCCAGGTAGCAGTACTCGACGGTGTCGATCTGGCTGTTATTGCTGGCGAGGTACCACTCCTTGTCGCTCACGCCGTCGAGGATCGGCTCGACGATCGGCTCGACCGCAGTGCGGCCGCCGCTGCGGAATTCGTTCACGTCGCCCTGCTTGGCCGGAACATAGTTCGAACTGGTCAGCTGGTAAGCGTCCTGCTCCAGGGAGGCGGGGACGATCAGGAAGTTCGGCGACAGGTTCAGCTCTTCGTTCTGCAGGCCCTTCTGGACACGCATCGCGGTGCGGCCCGCCTTCAGGGCGGACAACTGCAGGGCCGAGCCGGCGCCGGTGCCGAGGTTCTTGTGGTCCGAGTGGAACAGTGGGGTGCCGTCCCCCATGGCCGGGTTCGAGGTCAGTTGACTGTAGACCAGGCGATTCTCGAGGCGGCTGGAGCTTGCACCGAATGCCGACACCAGGCGCTCGAAGGCACGCAGGTCGTCGTTCACGATGGCTTGGCGGGTCAGCGACACCATGCGGCCGTAGGTCACCAGCGCATAGTTCACGCCGGCATCCTTCATCGTGCCGTACTTGAACTCGCCGTGCTCGTTGGTCTGCAGCAATTCCGGGGCGCCCGACAGTTGCACGATGCTGATGTTCTTGAAGTCCGGCGCGTTCGGCGCACGGCGTGCCCACTGGGTGTAGGTGCCGGCGTTCTCGGCGTACGCGTCGCGCAGGCGTTTGCTGGCCACGTTCTGGAACAGCGCGGCAAAGTCGCTGGTGCCATGCATGCTCGAGCGGTAGTGGAGGATCTCGTGGGCGAGGCGCATACGATCCATGCCGCGGGTGTTGACACCCTGCGATTCCAGGAAGTCACGGCCGATTTCGAGAATGCTCATGCCGCGGTACTGACGACCGTTGTCGGTCAACTTGGTACCGGCATGGATGCGGTGCATCATCGCTTCCTCGATGCCGGCCATGCGCACCTGCTGCTGGTCGCTCACGGTCACGATACGTCCGACGTTGTTGTGGCCACCGCGGGCGGCGTCGTTGCGGGCCAGCTCTTCCAGCACGGCAGCGCGCGCCTGGTCGACGGTACCGCCACTGCGGATCAGACCAGCGGCCAGGTTGGTCACACCATGGCGGACGCACAGTTCGGTGATCTCCGCCGAGCGGGCGGCGGCTTCGGTGGCGGCACGGGCCGCAGCGTCGTCCGGTGCTGGCGCAGCAGCAGGTGCCGGCGCAGCAGGAGCCGCGGCCGGAGGGGTTGCCGAGCGGGCGGCGTCGATAGGCGCGGTGTTCTGGGCGCCCGGTTGGGTAGCAGTTGGCATGTTGTCTTCCTGGTTGGATGGAGCGGAATGGGCGGGCGCCCGGGTGATGAATTCGCACTGGACACCGTTCGACGGCTGGCTGCGCGTGCTCGCGTCAGCATCGGCCGGAACGGTGACAAAGCTGATTTCGTATGGCTGCCACGCGACGGCGCGGTACAACGGCATGGTGCCGCCGTCGGTGCGATCGATGGTGCGGGTGATCTCGTACTTGCTGACGCTGTAGCCGACGCTGATGGCGCGGATGATGCCAGCCTTGATGTCGGCGACGATCTCGGCAATATCGGCGCGCTTGGACAGACGCAGGGTGGCCCTGCCCTCGCCGTTCTCAATGCTGCCGCGGATGGCAACACCGAGGATGGAGCCGATGCCGCCGTAAGTGCGATGGTTATCGAACACCTGGACAGTGCCAGCGGCGAAGCGCGACATGTCGACTGCTTCGGGCGTGACAGCCAGCTCTTCCTCGTAGCTGGTCTCAGTCCACCAGTCGTAGCGCCGGACGCGCGCGCCAGTGGTCCAGACCACCTCGACGGTGTTGTCGGCATCGTTGAACGTGGCGGGGACCAGCTCAGCCGAGCGGCTGAGCATGGGCATCGTGCGCGGATCGGTCTCGGCACGGACTTGGGAGGTCGCAGGAGTAGGCGTCGTCATGCAGCCCATTCTGCGCATTGCACTGTCTCAATTCTCGGAAAACTGAGACAGTTTTTGAAAGCTACTTTTCGACGCCTACGACACGGTATCGACCGTCAACCAGCTCAAGCACCTTTGCCGGATAAGCAGGGCTATCGGCCGCCTCACCCGGCGGTCGATCGCGCTCGATGCTCGCAGGGCCGGACGCCTCTGCTACCTTGCTTGCTTCAACCAGCTGTTGCAATACAGCTGGGTTATCGGCAATGTTTATCATCACGTATCCAGTCTGTTGAAATGGGTCGTCTTGTCGAATCGTTCGCCGTTGGCACAGCGTACCCGCGCCGTCCAGAACCATTGGGCGGGCAGATCACCCTCGATTCCGCCGAGGAACACCACAATGAAGGTGCGCTGCACACCCGCAACTGTCGCCGTCTGAATGGTGGGCTCGGACAGTTGGGTAACACCGCCGAGCAAGATCGCCAACTGCTCCCGGACTGGGGTGGTGTTGCGCGCGGCCAGCTCGTCGGTGATGTCGGCCGCGTAGTAGCTCTCTTCATCGGGATCGCGGTCCGTCTTCCACAGATCACCGACTTTGTAGGGAATTTTTGCGCTCATCTGGTTAAACCTCACTCTTAGTCCACTGCTTTCAAAGATCACTACCCGGCTGCGGCTAGCTTCGAACACGACGATGCGCTCCGCGGCCACCAGCGCGATGTCGATCCCGCCGCCAGGTTTGGGCGGCGTGCCGATCTCGTCCGGGAATTCGCCCAGGGCAAGCTCGCCGATTGCTGCAAATCCGAGCATGTCAGCTCCCTGTGATGGTGATAGCCGGGCACGGCTGCAACGGACAGCCGACCGTGCTCAGCGCGAACGTCGCCGTGATGCTGGAGCCGTGGTAGTACGCGTTGTCGTAGACGATCGATGCCTCGACCGCCGGGACCCGCGAATTCGTAGGGTCCGCATGGAAAGGCGCGTTGGTTTGCGCGAAGTCCATCGTCAGCACGCCGGTCGGTGCCGAAGCAAGCCTCAGCCGGATCGTGGTAGCGTTGATGATGCTGCTTGAGGTGTAGGCCAGCGGCACCCCGTTGTCGAAGAATCGGAAACCTGCCAGCGCAGACCCGTTGCCGCCCGCGCCGTCGGACAACGCCGTACCTCCGGTGTGCGCGATCGTCACGTCGACATCGAGGCCGGCGCGCGCGGCGCCCGCAATCCGAGGCCCGGCGGCGGTCTTGCCAATGCCCAGGGCAGCCAGCGCAGATTTCGCGTGGCGTCGCCCGCTGATGCTGTAGCTGGACTTGTGCAGGTGCACCGCGTCGCCCGTGTACAGGTCGCAGCCGGTGGCCGCGAGGAATGCGCCAGGCGTTTCGTTGGCATAGCGGATTTGCGCACGCCGGATTGCCGGAACCTGTGTTTCAGTGCCGTCTGTGTACTGGCTGTCTGAAATGGCCGCCAGGGCCACGACGCCGAGCTTGATGTCCTGCCCAAAGGCTGTTTTCAGGCGGCTGTGCAGCGTGCCAAGACTGCCGAAGTATGCCCCTTCGCTGGTTGCGGAGTCCGCATTGGCTTCGCCCTGATACCACATAGCCAAACCGCAACTCCCACCAACCTCATTCACCGCAGCGATGGCGGTTTGCAGGTGGCCGCCTGGCGCAAGCCAGCTTTCAATGGCGGTGCCGCCAACAGCGCGCTGAATGATCAGGACGGGGACATTCCTCCCTTGGGACAGTAGGTTGGCAAAGAACACATACCCGTCGCCGCGTGATCCGGCGCCGCTCCAGTTGCTGCCGTAACCACCGGTGCCGGAAAACAGCGTGTTCGGCGGCTTCTGGTCGGCGTAGGTGCCGAGGCGCCGCAGCACCTTAGTTTTAGCGGTCCCAACCAGCACGTATTCGACGGCGCGCGGGTCGCCACTTGGGTACTTGTCGGGGGTCTCCGGGCTATTCTCGGCGTTGGATTGACCGATCCACAGGACGACCTCGCCCACGCCCCAACGGTTCGCACCAGTCGCCGTGATGCCGGTTTTGATCGCGTCGCGGGCCTGCCACACGTACCAGCCGCCCTCGGGAATCTGCGCTGGGCCGCTGCCGGTCTTCGCGCTGACGTCGGTAGCAATCGGCGTCCAGGCGGTTGCCTTGCTTGCGTCCAGGGTGCCATCCAGAGCGATGGGCACGGCGCGGACCTCGAGCAGCGTAACGTCGCCAGTGAACGTCGCGCCTGCGGTCACGATCTTGCTGCCGTTGACGTGCTGGTGCACGGTGAAGTTCACCGGCTCGGCCAAGGTGATCGTGCCGCTGCCCGGGATTTCCGGGTCCGGTGGCAGGGTGCTCGCCACAGCGCGCGCCAGGAGCTTGGCGCCGAGCCGTAGCGCTCTGCCTTTGCTGGTCAGGATCGACATTAGCCGGTTGCCTCGATATATGCTGGGATGAACTCGCCGTTACCGTCTTTCGGCATGAGGCAAACGGCCGGTGCATCTCCGATTTTCAGTTTGTAGAACAGCGGCCCCGAACGTACGCCCGCCGGCTTCTGCCACAGGAGGACCTGGATCATGTTCCACGCGGGCGCGGTGGCAGCGGTCAGTGGCGCCAAGCCGTTTTTCTTACCGCCGCCAGCGTTGTTTTCTGCAGCGGCAATGATCGTCTCCGCACCCGTTGCGGTGGTGTCCCAGCCACCCAGCGGAGTGCTTGGAGGCGTCGGCGTGATGTCGTAATAAGTGCCGGTAAAGTAGTCGCTACCGCTGTAGTACATATCGCTGCCACTGGCCGTTCCGGTCGACGGCAGGATGGTCGTCTTCGGCGCGGTGTTGCTGCGCGGCGCGTACTGGTAGAGCGGCGTGCTCACGACTGCCGAGTTGACACCGTTGACGCGGTGTACGACGTGCATGTAGAGCGTCGTTCCGGCAATGCCCGCCAGATTGATGCGCTGCGTACCCGCTGCAGTCACGGGTTGCGCAGTGCTGGACGCTGCGACAGTGGTGTCGGACTCGCTCGCGTTCGCGCTCAGGAGGATACGCAACTCGCCGGACGAGACGTCGGTATTAACGTTGGCGACGCCAGTCGCCGCACCGGTCGCGCGAACGGCGCCAGCTTTCGAAAGCGTTGGCGTGGTCGGCTGAGCGGCGCTTGTGGTCACGGTCGCGGTCAGCACGTTCGAGATATTGCCGGCGGCGTCGTGCGCGCGCACGCGCAGATCATCCGTCGTGCTCGCCGGGCGCCCAGTGACGGTGCGACTCGTAACGTTGGCTGCGTGCGCGGTCCAAGTTACGCCGCCGTCGATGCTCGACTCGTAATGGTCGACCCCCACGTTGTCCGTCGCAGTCGGCCAGGTCATGACGTAGCCGCTGCTGTTGACGCTGCTGGTGCTGAGGCTGCCAGCAAGCCAGGTTGGCGACTGCGTATCCGGGGTGCTCGTCGGCTGCGCAGTAGTGACGTTGATCGTGGCCACAGCGGACACGTTGCCCGAGGTGTCAACGGTGCGAATCTGGACGGAATATAGCGTCCCCGCGGTGCGCCCCGTCACGCTGAACGTCGTCGCGCTACCAATGGCCGTCCAGGTGGTGCCGTTCAGGCTCCACTCGCTGCGCGCCACGCCGACGTTGTCGGTGCCAGGCGTAAAGGTCACGTTGAAGGAGGTCTGGGTGACCGTATTCGAAGCGAGGTTGGTAGGCGCACTGGGCACGGTCGTGTCCGCAGGCGCCGAGCTGCCACCGTTGTATGCCTTTTGCACCGCCGCGGTGACGGTGCGCAGGCCTCCGGCCGTATCGAGCGCCAGGAAGCGCACGGCGTCCGCGATGCTGGTTAGTGACTGAAGATCGGTCACCTCAACAGTATCTGCAGCGCTGAGCAACTCTGACAGCCACGTGCCGTCTGGCGTATTGGAGACGGTTGCTCCGCCCAGAAAGATTTCGGGATCACCGAAGTTGGAACTGCGGCGCACTTCGATGCGCGTCAATGTACCTGGGCTCACGATCTCGAACAGGGAGAATTCCCAATTGCCCTGGGTGTCGCGCACTATGAACGTGGTCCGATCTCCTACGGCCAGCTCGTTGTCCGCCATTGCCTGCGTAAGCGTGCGGAACCCGGCGACAGCCGACGTCAGAGTGAGCGTGGCCGTGCTCGTGCTGCTGGTGTTCTGCTTGAGGAGGTCGGCGAATTTCATTTGATCCTTAATTCAAACTAAGTTTTCGGTTCAGCGGACCCTTGCGTTGGCAGATTGCCGCGCTGAAGGAACAGCAACACTTCGAGGATGCCAAGCTCTCGCAGCTTGTCGATGTCGCCCTTCAGCTCGTTGAACACGACATCAGGGTCGTAGCCGCGCTGCCGGAGTTTCTCGCTGATGCTCGCCAGGCCGCCACCGATCTCGGCCAGGTCGGCCTTGACGTCCTGCTCCGGATTCACGTAGTCCCATTTTGGCGGACTGAAATCGACAGACTTGTCGCGCGCCTTGATCTTCCCTGCTAGGAACGCGTGCTCCACGAACGCATCGTGAATCGGCACTAGCAGCTTCGGGATGAGCACGAGCCACTGCATTGACTGCACCGCGCGACGGAAGTCCAGCAGCCGAACGCGCGCGCTACTGAAGTTCGTGTCTTTCATATCCCCGGTCACCATCTCGTACGGCACGTCCATGCCGGTGGCGATGATGTGCAGCTGGAATTTCACGTACTCCACGTAGCCGGGTGCTGCCTTCGGCTCGACGACGGTGAAATTCATCCCGGCAGGCATGCCGAAGATGTTGCCGCCACCCAGCTCACCCAGGTCGCGCACTCCGTTGCCTTGCCCTGCTCCATCGCCGCCCATGCCGGCCGGGTTGTCCATGGCGGTCAGGTCGCCGCTGGCCAGCACGGATAGGCGGGTTTCCAGGTTCTTGCGCGACAACTCCGCATCCTCGTAAAGCTGCAGGTCGCGCACGCGGGTGATGACCGAAGCCAGGCGAGTGAAGCCGCGGCCCTGCCCCGGGCGCTCCGGGTTGAAGAGGTGAATGATGTCCTTGGCCGGCACCCGCTGGCTCTGGGCCCGCCCGCGCGCTACGGTGACATCGCCCGGGTGGCGGTCCCACAGGTAGTAGGCGGCGACGGCGCCGAGCATGTCGTACTCGATGCCGTTGATGATCGCGTTCCCGTTGTGCGTCCCGCTGCGAGCGCTATCGAGCCAGTCGATCTCCAGCAGCTGGAGCTGCAGCGGCACCGGCAGGCCATCTGTCGGGCGCCGGGTGCGCATGCGCACCAGTACCTCGCCGTCCTGCTCCATCGCGAAGTATGCGGCCCTCATCAGGCCGTAGTAGTCGAAGCGGCCATCGGCATCGCATACCTTGGACCATTCCTTGAACAGCTTGTTGATGATGTCCTTGTCTACGCCCGTAGCACGGGGAATGATGCCCGTGCCGACAGTTGCTGTGGCGAGCCCCTTGAGCGCCGCACTGATGTACGGGACGTTCTGCACCAAAGCGCGCGCCTTGACTCGCAGCGTACGCGCGTCCGCCTGGTGGTCGGCATTTGCGCTTGCGCCGGCCCGGCGCGGGCGCCAGGAGTCGCGTGGACTGGCCGCCTCGTATGCGCGCTCCAACTGGCGGCGGGCGAGGTGGCGGCTGATGCCAGCATGCGGACTGACCCAGCCGACGATACGATCGAGGATGTTCGGCATCAATCGCCCCGGTTCGTCGTGAAACGAAAACCGTAGACCCGTGGGCCGCGGTTCTGCATGCCGCCGTTGAGCACTTTGGCGGTGTGCTCCCGGGCGGCGATCATCTGCGCGGTGTTCTGATAGGTGATGCTCCGCCCGTCGAAGACCACCGAAGTGGCACCGGAGGCGATTGCCGCATCAAGGGCGTCGAGATCTGCTTGGGAGATAGCCATGCCACCGAGGGTAGCGGTGATGCTGTCTCAGTTCTCGGAAAACTGAGACGTTATTTCTTGCTTCCCGCTTGCTTGATGATGCGGTACACGGTAGCGCGCCCGATCCCCAGGCGCCGGGCCACCTCCACGGCGTTCCTTCCATCGAACACCCGGAGCACCTCAGCAGTGATACGCTCACGCTCGGCCACCGAGCGGCGCGGTATGTAGATCTCGATCCCGCTGAACTCGCGCCGCACCTCCTCCTTTAGGACCGCTGTGCGCGACGCCATGTCAGGAAACTCAGTTTCGATGAAGGCGAAGATCGCATCAACCAGGTCGGGATTGTCAAAAACCTCGCTGTTCACCACTGTCTCCCGGCGGGCCGGCGCGGCAGACTGGGTGGTAAGGACGGCTTCGTGGTCGGCTGCCATTGTTCGGCTCTCGTGGTGTTTTCTGGGATTGAGGTGATTTCTGCTGCCTGCTCAACTAACTTGGATTCGCCCGACGTTTCGTCGGGAGCCGGCGGCTGTTCGAACAAGTCCGGCGTATCCGGGTCAACGAAGTCGCGCAACACCTTCCACTGTGCTGCCGTCTTCTTGTGCAGCCCCAGGTAATAGGCGCAGGCCAGGCCGTAGACCATCAGGTCGCCGGCCTCGTTACGGTCGTTCTTCTTCTTTTCCCAGACCCGTATCTTCCTGCCCCGCTTGTACACGCTCACGCAGTACTCGGCGGTGAGCTGCTCGTAATAATCGAGCGCGAGGTTCGCCGGGAAGTGGATTGCGCCCGGGCCATCGACTAGGCGGTACCGCACCGCCAGGTAGTCCTTTGCCGTATCGGTGCCGATCAGCCACAGCTTGGCGCCGTGCGGGATACTTTTACCCTGCCAGTTCACGTCAACCAGCGATGGTTTCGTGGCCAAGATCGGTTTGCCGTAGCGTGACTCCCCCTTGATCGCGTAGACGTGGCGGTGCTGCTTGGTGCGGGTAAAGTTGTACACGTCGTGGGTATTCGAGCCACCCGAGTCGATGAAGGCCGCGGCGATCGACAGCATCCGTCCGCTCACATGCTGGTAGCGGCCGAGCAGCAGCTGGTCGAGCCGGTCCTGCGTGTCCTGATCGGACGGCGAGCCGGACACCACCTGGTAGTCCACGATCCAGCATTCCAGGCCCTCACCCCACGCGATCACCTTCATCTCGAAGCGGTCCGGCTGCGTGTCGACCGTGGCCGTCAGGATCAAGCCGCCCTTCGGCACCGCGCCCAGCTTGTACGCTTCGGCGCGCGCCTGCAGCTCGCTCGCCTTGGTCTGTTCTTTCTTACGCTCCCAGCTGCGGGCCAGGCGCGTGTTGTAGAACGTGATCATCTTCTCTTCGCTGCCCTCGTCCAGCTTGGCCTTGGCCGCCTTGTACTCCTTCAGCAGGCCAGCCCAGGAAAACCAGCCGTAGGGCAGGAACATACCGTTGATGGTGAAGCTGATCGTCTCGCCGTCGCCGGCCACGCCTTCAGTCCAGGCGCCGCGTTCGAACATCTTCGTCTTGTCGGTCTCGTACATGAAGCCGCCGCACTCGATGCAGGGGTACATCGCGCCGGCGGCCTCGTCCTCCTGCAGGCGCTCGAAGACCAGCGTTTGAGGGTGACCACAGTGTACGCAGTCGGCAAGCGCCTCCTGTTGCGTGCCCTTCTGGTACAGCGCCTCGATCGCCGAAGCATCCTTCTCGGTTGGCGAGCTGGGGTAGTAGGACTTGCGGTTGCGCTCATAGGTGGTCTGGCGCGCCTCTGCCAGGGCAACGGTATCGCCCTCACCGTCCACGTTGGCATCGGCGCGGTCGACCTCGTCGTACAGGACGTAGCGGCAGGACAGCTCGGACAGGTTGGCTGCGGCTCCCGATGTGACGATGGTCAGCGCACCACCGGTGTATTCCTTGGTGTCCATCGTGTTGATCGAGTCGCGCGAGCGCGGCACCGCAACGCGCTCGCGCAGCACCGGCACCGCCTCGATGGTCTTGTCGATCCGCTTGCTTGCGCGCTTGGCCAGCTTGCCGGTCGGGAGAATCCACAGGAAGTTCGACGGCGCCTGGGCCACGGTCGAGCCGAACCAGTTTAAACCCACCTGGGTCTTCAGCATCTGCGACGCACCCATCACCACGACGCGCTTGCACGGATGGTGCGGCGACAGCGCGCGCATGACCTGGCGCGCATGGGGCGTCCGGCTGGTGCGGTACTTGCCGTACTCGCTGGCTCCCCCGCTTTTCGGAATGATCATGTGCTGGTCGGCCCATTCGTCTACCGGAAGGTTCGGATCCGGCTGCAGGCCGCGGCCGATTGCAGCGCGCACGACGCTGAAGGCTGGAGCAAGGCGCATCACTCGACCGCCTCGGCGACGTTGACGCCCAGGTCGGACTGCAGCATATGGGCCATACTTTGGAGCAGCGCCTGCAGCTCGCGCTCGATCACGTCCTCGCATGCTTCCGGCTTGTCGAGAGAAGCAACCTCCGCTGCGATCCGGCGCGCGCAGTTGCTCAGCCCATCGCGCAGCCCGCGCGCAACTTCGAACATAGCGGCCTCGACGTCGGCCTTGAGCAGGAACCTCCCGGCCATCTCGGCAAGCTTGATCTCGGCCGCCTCCGCTTCCGCCGCCTCCCTGCGCGCACGGCTCGTATCGTAGCCTGGCACCTTGGCTGGAGACTCCGGACCTCCCGCCCCTCCCGCACCCGCCGTCGCCCCGGGCTGCGCCCCGTTTGCCAGTTGGTCAGGACGGTGCCCGTTCGCACGCTGGCGGGTATTCTTTGCGTACAGATGCGACGCATAGTCCGGGTCGACCTTGCCATCGGTGACCGGGATCTCGCAGCGCTTCACCGCTTCGTATGCGGACTGGCGGGAAATCCCCACGGTCTTGGCCCACTCGGCGATGGTTGTCAGGTTCGGCATGTGTTTCGGTGCGTTGTCAGGATGTTTGTCAGGAAATGTTTTGGGGTCCGGCTAATGCGCTGACGGGGCCTGAATTACCCTTGCCAGCCATACCCCGGGAAGAACCTAACCCGGGGGAGGGGGTGCTACCGGATGCGCGCTCTCCTCAGCGCCTTCTCCGTTTCGGCCTCGAAGTGCAGCGGGAAGCGAGCAGCCACCGTGGCCTCGGCGACCTCATGGAAGCGCAGGCGGGTCTGGTACTGCACCTGCGACACGAAGACGAACACCGGGCGGATCGCTGTGCCATGGCCGAATCGGCGCTTCAGGTACACACCAGGCGGCAGGCCACGGTTCCCGTTCGGCAGTGCGAAGTAGGTCACGCCCTGGCGCGCGATGGTGCGGTTCGAACGCTGGCTGCCCGTGGCGCGGGATTCGTGGCCTGCTCCGCGCTGCACCTTCAGCTGCGACAGGATCTGGGTGATCTGGCTGCGACGGATGTTGCCGTTGGCGTCCAGCTGGGCGCCCGCCGCCGGCACCAGGAACCAGCCGGCAGGCATCAAGCCATTGGCCTGGAGCAGGCGCTCGGCCCCCTTATGGCGGCGGCCACCGCCGAAGATCTGCGGCGACAGGAAGCGGTCGGCAGGCACACCCTTGCCGAACGGATCATCCTTGACCCAGACACGCGCCTCGAGGTTGGTCTTCGTCGCACGCTTCAGGTACGTGCCGTTCACGGCATATGCGGTCGGACGATCGAAGGAGGCGCGCATCTCGTCCTTGATAGCAGCCTGGACGTCCTGGGCGGTGCGGGTCAGCGAAACCGCGGCCACGAACGGCCCTTGCCTGCCCAGCTCGGCGATCCGGTCTGCCATGGCCGGGAAGGTCGTCTTCACACTCATCCGCATACTGCTCTCCTCATTTCGCAGGCTTTGCAGCCCAATCTCTAAACCCTGCAAGTTTGTAACCCGCATGGATACTGACTCTTGGCAGGGTATGCAGGGATGCAGGGTTGTTTTTGATGTGGGCGTCAAAAAAAAGACCCGCATCAGAACCACAGCAATTCGCACCTATGTGCGTAAAACCCTGCAAACCCTACCTACGCTGCTAGAACCCACTGTTCATGCGGGTTTCAGCCTTGCAGGGTTTGTGTCCAACCCTGCTCAACCCTGCAATGCCCGGTCCGCACGAACGTCGCTCAGCTTCCTAAACTTGGCGATCTGCGCCTCCAGGTCTTCCGGATGGTCTGGGTTCTCGACCATGAACACCATCCGCGTCTTCTTGTGCTTGCTCTCGACCGCCACACTCTTCTTGGCCTTGTGCTCCCGACTGGCGATCAGGCCTGAGAACTTGCACAAGGTGAGCGGCTTCTCCCCGCTCTTGTCGCACCACCGCTTGTAGATGATGTAGAGGTCCTCCGACAGGCAGGAGCAGTACGGCGCATCCAGGTAGCCGTCCTTCCACGCCCGGTGGAAGCTCATCCAGCCGGCCAGACCGAACTCGATCACGCGCTCTTTCGCCAGCGTCATCGGCGGCTTGGTGTGCTCATTGAAGTCGTCCAGCGGCAGGTTGAGCAGGAAGTGGTAGAAGGCCTCGATCCCGCCGGCTGCGATCGAGCGCTGCACCTCGGCGTAGAACTGTGGGTCCTGCTTCCGCCTGGCTTCGATCACCATGAAGCGCCGGTCCTCCAGCTCGATCGGGATCGGCTGCGGCTCGTTCGACAGGAAGGCCGAGTTCATGTGGTTGCGCTCGTCCCGCTCTGGCAGGTTCTTCTGGTTGATGCTCATCGTCTTGCCGGTGATCATGTACTTGAGCGTGCCGTTGTGGCTGTACTTGTCATCACGCGACAGGACCTCTTCGAACAGGACGAACAGCTTGCGGCTGCGCCAGGCGGTGAAGGTCGAGTCCAACTGGTGTTGACTGGCCACCGTGCCGTAGTCACCATAGATCGGCAGCATCACGTCCTGGAAGAACAGCGACTTGCCGGTGCCCTGCTTCTCGCCGAACATCAACAGCGCGGTCTGCATCTTGGCGCCCGGGTGCTGGAGGGGATAAGCCAGCCAGCGCAGGATCCACTCGACGCAGTCCTCCACTCGGTCCTCGGCGTCGCACAGCGAAGCAAGGAGCGCGAGGATTGGCTTGATCAACTCGCCGTTCTCCCGCGGCGACAGCGGCCAACCGAGGAAGATGTTCACGTGGCTGACCGGGTCCGCTGTTTGCGTCGGATCGAATACCAGGTTGCGGGCCTCGATCGTCTTGCGCTGAGCATGCTCCTGCCACTTCCCTGTCAGCTCGGCGGTATAGTCGGCGCGCACGGCGCCCAGCGACATAACCTGCTGGCCGATCGCGTCCCAGACGGTCTCGGTGCCACGCAGCAGCGTCAGGTTGTCGAGCATCTCGCCCAGCTTGCCGCCGCCAGCGCCGCCCTCGACGGCCTTTCCTCCGATGAGGGTGGGCAGGGAGTCGCGCAGGATGGTGCGGCGCTTGGGATCTTTCTCCCACGTTGCTGCCAGGTCCTTGCCCACCCAGGCGGCGAAAGCCGACTTCTTCAAGCGCTGCTTCCGCAGGCTGTCCCAGACGTCGGTGGTAGGGTAGATCAGGCTGAAGTGCGACAGCAGCACCTCAAGGGTCGGCACCGCTACCGCGGGCGTGTCGACGACATCAAAAGGTGCGGAAGGTGACGGAACTTCGTCGAGGTAGGCAGGAACCTCCGCGCTCGGCGCGGAGGCTCGTACCGGAGCGGTATAGGATCCCGGCAGCCGCGGTGGCCTCCAGCCTTCATCGATCGCCATCTTGTAGACGGTGGCAGACGTAATACCACCGTCGCCTCCAAAGGATCGCCAGTGCGGTTCGAGGTCTTTGATTCCAGCGTACTTGGAGGAGCGCGAGGACCAATAGTCCCATACGGCCAAGCCGGTTGGACCCAGCGCAGCATAGATGCCCATGCCTACGCGAATCCAGTCGGCGTAGCCGCAATCCGAGCTGATGCAGGCAAGGGCTGACTCCAGCTTGGCACGTTCGTCCGTAGCGGCTGGAGACGGCAGAGAGGCACGGAAAGCGGAGCCGCTCTTGGCCTGCTGGACGGTCAACTGCAGGCGGTTAAGCACACGCGGCTCGATTGCGGCAACGTGACCGGGGGAGCCCGGGAAAGGTGAAGCTGTAAACGTGAAGAACTGTGCGCCGCAGAACACCTCAAGCCCTATGTCATTCGACTTGAAGGTTTTGGTCTCGCCGTTGACGATAATGTGCACGCCTTTTCGGGAAGGCGAGTATTCGGTATAGGAAGCGCAGGCAGAGATAATCTCTGCCGCGCGAGAACCGACTACGCCGTCGTCATCGATACAGCCATCGATATCGATACCGATGAGACCGTCACCAGGGAGGAACGCAAAACCAATTCCGGAATATCCTTGCGTGCAGCGGGCGTGCGCTACCTCAAGAGGAACCAACTCGGCCCGGTCCTCCAGACTTCCCTGCGTACCAGTGCGCCGGCGGCCGGACACGTAGTACGGCATCTTCTTCGGCTTCTTTTCACCTGGTTCGAACTTCCAGACCAGCCACTGTGGGCGCTCGGCCAGCTCGGGCGGAATAGCGCTCACGTCAAGCGTCGCCATTGGCGCCCTCCTGCTTCTGCAGTTCAGCCAGCAAGGCGCGTAGGTGTGCCAGGACGCGCACCTTATCGACTGGCACCTTGTTAGGCGCTGCAAACCGGTCACGGTAGGTACGGCGAACATGCTCGATCACGGCGCGGTCCAGTGTCACGTTCGAATCAGCGGCCATGACCTGGCACTTCTGTTGCGGCCACCGGCTGGCGGCAGTAAATCTGGAACATCAGCGACATCAGCTCGCCAACGATCTTGTGCATTTGCTGGCCGATGTCCTCCAGGCTTGCACGTTCGCGCTCGTCGATTTCGTTATCCTTCACCGCGTCGGTGTAGGTGGCCGACAGAACCCCAAGTTCGGAGTACAGCTCGTGGAATTTGGCATGCAGCTCTTCGCCAGATACGCCCTCAGTCGGCGGCAGCTCAAGGAAGACGCCGCCCGAGGCAGCAGCTACGGCCTGAGCAAAGTGCGTCGTGCCGGCGTAGGCTTGAATGAGCAGCGCCGTGTCAACGCGCATGCCCTGCCCCTTGACCTCGTACACGCGGGCCTCCAGCTGCGACTTCGTCATGCCGAGCGTTGCAGCGGTGCCGTTCCAGCCGTGCACCTTGATCATGTCTTGGTAGGCGGTCAACATTTCCACGGTCTGTCCTTCCATTCCTTGGGTACTGCTTTCGGAATCAGCGCGATAACATTTCTGCATCGAATCAATTCCACCAATAACTAATTTCCTATGAGCAATTCTTTAGCCGAACTTAAATCACCGAAATCTTCTCGCCGGTCCAGATCGAGCTCTTCAGTGATCGTCGTACTACCGCTGCTCCGTGCTGGACGCCGGCGACTTGTCGTCCTTACGGCGGGAACGCTCGGAACCGTCTACCGCAATCACTCGGTCGTGATGAAGCTCAAGCAGTCGCTTGCCGATGGCAAGCGACGGGCGCGCCCCTCGGCTGCCCTTTAGGAAGGCGCTGATGGTTGGCTGACTACAATTCGCCAAGGAAGCAAGTGCCTCTTGGGTCAACCCAGTCGCGATGAGCTCTGCAGTGATTTTTTGGATGTCCATGAACCATTATTACATACGTATTGAAGATGCTCAATACCTTTGTAATGATGTTCCTAATTACAATCGTGATATGAAATCACTTCAAGAGCGGCTGATCTGGGCCAGGGCCAAAAAAGCTGAGCATCTCGGCACAGAATTTACGCAGCAAGATCTCGCATCTCGAGCAGGCGTAACTCAAGGCAGCATCGCGCACTTAGAATCAGGACGCACTAAGACATCCCGCAGCCTTACTAAGATCGCCGCAGCGCTTGGCGTAAGTACAGAGTGGCTCGCAGACGGGAAGGGAGATCCTTACGCTGCTGTCTCTTCTGGAACTGATGCGAACGCTGAAATACCAGGCGCAATGTCCGTTCGAAGAACAGAGGACGGCAGCCGTTTACATACCTCAATACGTAAAGTGAGCGACTTCAAGCTCTCCGCCGGCGTAACTGGATTTCAGTTGGAGTTAGATCACCGCAACGGGGGTATATGGGAACTTCCGACTAGGTGGCTAGAACGCAAGGGATTAAACCCATCTCACCTTGTGGCGATTGAAGTTAAGGGCGAAAGCATGGAGCCCAACCTCTATGAGGGCGATCTCATTGTTGTCAACACGGCGGACGCACGACTTGTAAACGGCGAGGTCTACGCTGTGAATTATGAAGGCGAGGCTGTCGTAAAGAGGATGATCAGAGAAGGTGGTCAGTGGTATCTGTGCTCCGATAATCCAGCTCCGAAGTTCGGGCGCCGGGTTTGTAGGGGCTCGGATTGCATAGTCATTGGACGCGTTGTGCGCCGTGAAACTGATCACGTTTAGTTCTGTACCACTTGTTGGAGAAAGAATGCGCTCACTTGTTCTTCTGTCCTTGTTCACTCTTGCCAGTGCCTCTGCTGCGGTGCCTTCAAAGGCTGATAAAAAGCTGGACGCCGCAAAAGCTTCAGCTGTTCAAGCTTACATTACAAACACCCTCAAAGATCCAGAGTCCGTAAGGTTCCGCAATGTGCGGGTGAAGTGGGAGGCCGTGTGCGGGGAGATGAACGCGAAGAATGGATTTGGCGGCTACGTAGGATTTCGCCGATTCTATGCTATCGATGGGACAGATCTGCATATGGAACCTGACAGATTCGATGAAAATCAGTGGGATCGCTTCTGCGGTCCTAACGCTAAGAAGCCTGAGCAGCCAGCCCCTTACCACGAGAAGTGGATTGAGTAGTCGCTAACCGCCCCCCTCGGTCTCAGCATGCAGCTACTACGGCTGCTGTGCAAGACCACGCAAAATAATATTACGAACGTATTGAACAACTAAAATACGTATGTAATAATGCACTTCATCAACCCGATGGAGTGACCATGCGTACCTTCCAAGTATCCGTCCGAACCGGCACCCAGCTGCACACCTACCCTGCCCTCGCTGCATGCGCAGTCCAGGCTGCTGAAGACGCTGCTGAGCGCTTTGCTGATGTCCCTTGCGGCATCACCGTCACCAGTAGCGAGGTGCAGTGATGCTCTTCCCAACCGTCAGCCGCTACTGCAACGGCATCTACCTCGAAGGACAACAGGTTGCCCTCCAGCTGCATCCGCTGGCGGAGGGAACGATCAGCGTGTCCATTCTGGGACTCCCATCCATCACCGGCTTCGACCGGAGGTGCACGCTGCTAAACGACGCAACACCGTCCTTTACGCCTTCCGAGATCAAGGTCGGCGACACGCGCATCGATTGCTTCGCCGTCGATCGCTTCGTTCCCGCGCTGCGCACCGGTTTTACCCTCGAACTCGAACCGGGGATGGCGCAGGATCTGCGCGCCTGGTTGCCGAAGCTGGCGAATGTCGCCGTGGCGTCGAAAGCGGTCGCTGACGAGTTCACCAAGCACGTACCGCCACCGATCTACCACATGTACGGCGCAATCACTTCCGTGGTGTCGCGGATCGTCCTCGACGGCTGGGCGCCTGATCACTCGGTGGCCTATGAGCGTGAACACGGCATCTGGGCGCGGGAGGAAGAATTTATGGCCCAGTTCGACACGGCCGAGGTGTCGCAGTACCTGAGCACACTTGGCGAGCGAAACTGCGCGGCTGAAAAAGAATTCGCGGTGGCAGGCTGACATGACTTTCTTCGGCGCCTACCGCTACTACCGCTTCACCGGTCTCTCCCGGTTCGAGTCGCTCCGCCGGGCCTACAAGCACAGCATGTACTGGTACTGACATGCAGCGCGTCGCTCCAGACCGGGCCGCCCTTGAAGTCGCACACACGATGTTGCGAACGGCGGAACCACTGGACGACATGCTCCAACACCCCGCCCTCAAATTGATTTTGGAGGCCGTCGCACGCCGGCATATGCAGCGCCGCGCGCGGATCGACGTGAAGATGCTGCAGGCCAACGACAAATAACTATGCCCTACGCAAACCACATGGCCTCCTTGAAGGCCGCAGCCGAAGACAAGAGCAATCCTGCCGTATCGAAGACAACTCAGTTTGCTATCGATCCGCGTGCGCTGGAGGTGGAAGAAGGCTTCAATGCCCGCCCGCTGAATCCCGACCACGTGGCCGAGATGTCGCTGGCCCTGCGCAACGGCGCGACCTTCCCGCCGCTAGACGTGCGCGTCGACGATGGCCACATCCTGATCGTGGACGGCCACCACCGTCACGCCGCGGCCCTCGATGCGATCGAGAAGGGCTTCGAGATCAAGGCCCTCGACTGCCGCCAGTTCCGCGGAAACGACGCCGACAGGGTCGCCCACATGCTCAATAGCGCCTCCGGCCTGGCGCTCACGCCGCTGCAGCTGGGCGTCCAGTACCGCAAGCTGATCGGCTTCGGCTGGTCCGAAAAGCAAATCGCCGACCGCCGCGGCAAGACCGTCCAGCACGTGAAGGACATGGTCCAACTCGCCGAGGCGAACAGCGACGTGCACCAGGCGGTGAACGCCGGGCTGATTTCCGGTACCGCGGCGCTCAAGATGGTCAAACAGCACGGCAGCAAGGCCGGTGCGGTAATCCAGGAGGGACTGGAGGCCGCACAGGCGGCCGGCAAGAAGAAGGTCACGCCAAAGGCGCTCGCGCGCACCAGCGGCCCGCGCAAGCCTGCTGACAAATTCATCCTCGCCTGGCTCGTCGCGAACGCACGCGTGGCGGACATCCCAGCGGTCGCTGGCTATACGCACCGCACGCTTAGCCTCGCCATCTCAATCCCGAAGGAGGTCGCCCACAGCGACGACCTGCACACGCTGCTCTCGAACGCAGCTTCCTATAACACCACCACCTGAAAGGACCAGCATGCAGCAGAACACCATCGGTCCCGGCAGCGCCGTCAAGTTCGACAGCGATGCTGGCCCGCAAACCGGAACCGTCCACGAGATCAAGACGGACATCACCAACGGCGCCAAGGTCGCCCTGGTGCGCGTGGCCGGCACCCTTGACGGCGCGCCGTGGCGCGTCCCGGTCAACGAACTGTCACACGCGGAGGCGGCATGAGCACGCGCGCATTCGCCATCTTCCTCCAGGAGTTGCGTGACGGCCGCACCCACACCGAGCTGACCACCCAGCTGGCCGCCTTGCTCGAAAAGGTCAAGGAAACGGGCAAGGGCGGCGAGTTGACGCTCAAGCTGAAGGTAAAGCCGGCAGGCCGCGGTTCGGACGTCGACAAGATCGTCATCGCCGACAGCATCAATATCACGCTGCCGAAACCCGAGCGCGGTGAGGACTTCTTCTGGCTCACCGAAGAAAACGACCTCTCGCGCAACCATCCGCGTCAGCAGTCGCTTGAGTTGCGCGACGCGAAACCATCGCAACCCACCACTTTTAAGGAAGCCGCACAGTGAACGACAACAAGAACGAAACGGCCGGCACGACTGCCCATCTCCACATCGGTAGCCAAGCTGCTGGCGAGCATCTGAACATCGATGCGAGCGCAATCGAGCAGATCGGCGCGCTGTCGCTGGCTGCTTGCGCAGCCCAGGAAGTCGGTGGTACCCCGCACATGGTGATTCCGTCCGATCACAAGCACATCGACCTGACCGCCTTGATCGAGAAAGCCCAATCGGCACCAAACCGCAAGGCAGGCACTGTGCACCTGAGCGATATCGCCAGCTTCAACGTGTTCGTCGCCGACCAGGGGTTGCCGGGCAAGGTCTACATCTACGCCGATCCGGAAGCGCGCACTCTGACCGCCGTGCTCAACGACCACGTCCACGACGATGACGAAGCGGGCTGGCGCGATTACCGCGCCGTATTCAAGGCCGAGCTGAGCCGCGAGTTCACCACCTGGATGAGCTTGAACAAGAAACCGATGGAACAGGAAGACTTCGCCATCCACCTCGAAGACAACATCGCTGATGTCGTCGAGCCGTCGGGCGAGACGCTGCTGCAGGTCGCCCTGACGCTCCAGGCGAAGACCGAGGTCAACTTCAGCAGCCACAAGCGCCTCGACAACGGCCAGGTCCAGTTCGCCTACAGCGAAAACATCGACGCGCGCGCAACCGGCGGCTCGATCGAGATCCCACGCGAGTTCACGATCGGCCTGCGCCTGTTCAAGAACGGCGACGGTTACAAGGTCCGCGCTCGTCTCAAGTACCGGCTGGGCGGTGGCAAGCTCAAGTTCTGGTACGAGCTGGACCGTGCTGAGAACGCGATCGAGGACGCATTCCAGGCCTACATCAACCAGGCGCGCGAGAACGGCTTCACCGTTCTTCTCGGCCGCCCGTAAGCTGCGAGCCCGCCATGCCCCGATTCCACCAGCGCGCCGCATTCCAGCCGAAGGCCAACGTGCCAATGGCGACGGAGAGCCGCGATCGCCTGGCCCTCGAACTGCGCATGGCGGGCGAATCCTTGATCGCCCGGCCTTCTATCGACGCATACAACATGCTCTCGAAGATGCTTGCGGCCTTGAATCGTGCCGGCATGCACGGCGGCCTGCTTGACCCGGGCACGAACATCTTGAACTCCATCTGCGATCGCTATGAGCAGTCGAGCTGCATCACCGTGGAGCCCGAGGAGGCGGAGCAGCTCCGCCAGGCGCTCGCGAACATAGACGCCGGCCTGCATCGAGTTCCTCTGCAGCGCCTGACGCGCGCCGTGGCCGAGGTTGAGGCTTTCTTCACCCTGGTCGAACCTTTCATCAACGACAAGTAGAACATGCCACGCGACGACTTCACCCTACCACTTGGCTTCGGTCACGAACGCATCGCCGACAACTTCGCTGGCGGCGGCGGTGCTAGCGAAGCAATCCGCATGGCCTTCGGGAGGGATCCTGACTTGGCTCTCAATCACGATGGACCGGCGCTGGCCATGCATGCTGCCAACCACCCTACGACGCGCCACTATCGCGAGGATGTGTTCCTGCTCGATATCTTGCGCGCAATCGGCGACGGCCCGCTCGGCGCGGCCTGGTTCTCGCCGACGTGCACGCACTTCTCGAAGGCCAAAGGCTTCAACATCCTCGACCAAAAGACGCGCGGTCTCGCCTGGGTCGTGTGCAAGTGGGGAGTGACTCTCGCGCCGCGCCTGATGTTCCTCGAGAACGTCGAGGAGTTCGAGGGCTGGGGTCCGCTCGACGACGCCGGCCGTCCGATCAAGGCCCATAAGGGCCGCACCTTCAAAGCATTCATCGCCGCGCTGACGACCGGCCTGGCGCCGGATCATCCTGACGTGCCGGAGATCCGCCAAGTCCTGGGAGACGACTTCCCAATGCAGCGCATCTTCGCCGGTCTCGGCTACAAGGTCGAGTGGCGAGTGCTGCGTGCATGCGACTACGGCGCCGGCACCATCCGCAAGCGGCTCTTCATGGTAATGCGCCGCGACCGCATCGCCATTCGTTGGCCGGCCCCCACCCACGGCGACCCGAAGTCGCGCGAGGTGAAGTCGGGCAAGTTGCTGCCGTTCGTGACCGCCGCCGACTGCATCGACTGGTCGATCCCATGCCGCTCGATCTTCGATCGCAAGAAGCCGCTCGCGGATGCAACGCTGCGCCGAGTGGGCCGGGGTTTCGAGCGCTACGTAAAGGATGCGCCGCAGCCCTACATCATCGGCCAGGGCGGACCGCACTACGCAGGCAAGCCAGTACCATCCGACCAGCCGTTGGGCACGCTAACCACCGAGAACCATCGCGCCGTGGTGGTGCCGTCGCTGGTTCAGTACTACAAGAGCGGTGGTCAAAACGTATCGGTCGAACGGCCAATGCCGACCATCGTCACCAAGGACCGCGTCGGCGTTACCTGCGCCTACCTGGCGAAGCACTACAAGGGCGTGGTCGGCGTCGGCGTCGAGCAGCCGCTACCGACCGTGACGACGTCGGACCATAGCTCGCTGATAACCGCGCACCTGATTGGCATCGACAACAAGAGCAACGGCGACCGCGACACATGGGACGTGGCGAAGCCTCTAGGCACGATCGTGACTGAGAACCGCCACGCGGTGGTAACCAGCAACCTAGTCAAGCTGCGTGGCACGAGCACCGCAGCCGCTGTCAATGATCCGCTGGGTACGATCACAGCCAGTGGGCAGCATCATGCAGAGATGCGTACAACGCTGGAGCCGCCAAGCCAATCCGCCACCCGCCGCGAGCAGGTTCGCGCGTTCCTGCGCGAGTATTGCCCGAGCCTGAAGGACGCCGAGCACCCAGAACTGGTGATGATCAACGGCGAGCTGATGGAGGTGGTTGACATCGGGTTGCGCATGCTGGTGCCGCGCGAGCTTGCGAACGCCCAAGGCTTTCGCCGGGACTACATCCTCGACCCGCTTTACACCTACACGAACAAGCGCGGCAAGACCGTCATGAAGCGGCTGACCGGTAGCGACCAGGTGCGCATGATCGGCAACAGCGTGTCGCCGCTGCCGGCCGCTGCCCTGATCCGGGTAAACATCGAGCACGAGCAACTGTTGGCGAGGGCAGCATGAGTTGGGGGACCCCGAGCCGCCTGAGCACGGAGCTCTACCGCGAGCAGACCGCTGCTAAGCCACCGATCAGTCTGCGCCGGAAGCAGGGCCCGTGCGGAAAGGTCGTTACAGCGAAGCAGTTGGTTCAGCAAGGCGGTTGTAACGCCTGCTTTCGAACGGCCAAGCAGCCAGCCGAGGAAGCAGCATGATTGGCCCAGTACCGAGCAACCAGGACACGCCCCTCGATGCGGGCGCATACCGGCATCAAATGCTGCTACTCAGATCCGCGCACTGCGCCCGCCCTGTGCTTTACCAAGACCGCAACCGCTTCATCAACGGGCTATCGCTCTATCAGGACGGTGGGCGGGTCTCGATGACGGTGTACCTGGCCGGCGCCAAGGAAGGCATTGATAGCGGCGAAGTCCAGATTAAACCTGCTACCCCAGGAGCACCCGCATGATCAACACAGAAACTATAAGCGACGTGATGCTACGCGCGCTGCGCAACCTGATCGCCAACGACAGCTACGCCATGACTTTCCAGACGATGGGTCAGTACCGCGCTGCCCTGCTCAGCCATTTCGACAACCTGGTCGATATGCCGAACCACAGTCGGGCCTTTCAACCGCAAGCGTCGATGTTCACCCTGGACGCGAACCAGCAGGATGCAGCACAGGTGGCTGCGCTCGCAAAGCCAGGAGAGGGCTGATGGGCCTGTCTTACATCACCCGCTCGCCGGCCCTATGCGTGCGCTGCAAGCAACCCGAGGGAGCCACGCACTTACCGACATGCCCATTTAAAAGATTCACCACTGGAGATAGTGCGAAAGGTAGTCCAGCATGACCAATAATGAACTACCCTCCTGCAGCCAGGTCAGTCCCGGCTTGGCACGACCTTCACTTCCTTGCCTTGGCCCTGCCGCTCGTTCTGTTGTTAAGTCTGGGTGGGACATTTTTGAGGACGCCGTGAAGCTCGAGCAGCGGCATGCACGCGCTGTCGTCGCAAAGCTGGAGCAGGACGTAAAGCAGGCGAACGCCGACGCCGACATGTACGCCCGCGCATGGGAGCGTGAGTTAGCCCAATACGACGGCAAGATCCGCAATAAGAGACACCATATCGATGCGATGGTCTGCACTACACGCGACCTTATAGCGAAACTGAAAGCCGCTGAGGCGCGCATTTGCGAAATGGAGGTACAGCAACATGAGTACCAGCGATAACGATCTTATTAACCGCTTAGCAGCCGCAGTCGCAGAGCGCATTCGGCCCCAAATCCCGTTTGACTATGAGATATGGGATATTGCAACCATAGCAGCGTGTATGAAGCTGAGCGAAGCTCAGGTGCGGGAGCGTCTAGCACCACAGCCTGACTTCCCGAAAGCAATTCGACTGCCAACCGCTAGCGGCGGGCGGGGACACGCTAGGTACCGGGCCAAGGACGTATGGGCGTGGATGATGAAATATCAAGATAAAAACTAAGCTGCTAAAACGATGGAAGCCACCGAAAGGTGGCTTTACCTATTTTTTAATCACTTTACTTGGCCGATATCTGGAAGCTGGATCTATCGAATAGTTCTGATCGTCGACCGTGACCAAAGCATCGTTTGTGATCCAGAACAACTTCTCCTCGTCGTTTCGTCCTTTTGGTTCTCCCAAAACCGACAGAAGCTTATTCTTTAAGTATGGGGCCTTGTACTTTTCGTGATCGACAAACAGCAATAATGCACGTACGGTTGGCTTTCCTGAGCTCAAATCGAAATAATACGCGACTTGCGTAAAGATAGGGTGATTGGTCTTGACTGACCAAAACAGCCCATGCTTTTGCTTCTGTATTTGTTCTGCCTTAAAAGTTGCCTCAATCTTTGTTGCAGGATCTCCAATTCGGATGAGGTTTAGTCCAACAGGATAAGGATCACCTCTTACGAAGGCATTTGCAGTCAGAGCCAACGCTGTTTCACTCTTTGCAGTTGCCAATCTGCCCTGCAGTTCCTCGATTTCAGCTTGCAGTTTTTCGTTCTTTTCCTTGACTTGAGGATACTCCGCAAGTTGATTTTTCAGTTGCTCAGTATAAGCCGGGACGATGATGTCTTTGACTAGTGCAATGCCAATCAGTAGAGTTGCACTGACAGAGATTGCTGCCACAGCCAAAGGGTGATCCCTCCAGGACGTCGTGGAGGGCTGAGGCTGTGATGGTGTTGAAGGCGTGGGAGGCGTGGGAGGCGGATTGCGGCGTCGAGCCATATCATGTACCGATTCAAGTAACGTTCTGACAGTACAACATTACTCGCGACAATGTCAAAACAGCGTAACTCTGCTGTAATTTCAGTTACGCACAAATTACGCACGACACCGCCAAATCATTGATTTTCTTGTATATTGGATTCCGGCCGGATGTGACCTAGCAGTCTGCTCAAGAACAACACTGTGCCCACCCTCGGTCTAACGCGACTGCTCGGTTGCTGTATTTGCAACAGTGACTTACACTCGGCTATGGTCCGCTGTCGGCCAGAAGCAGACATAGGTCAACGAAGTGACAACAGATGCATAAATCTAAACCTGCTTACGACGCCATCAAAAATGGTCACCTCGACGCTTTAAGAGCTTTCCTGGACAGCGACCCTTCGCTGGTGCATGCAATGACACCTTTTGGTCCGCTCTTGCATGTTGCCGCGCGGCTTGGAGATGAGACGATGATCAATCTGCTTCTCGAACGAGGAGCGGACATCCAAGCTCGTGGCGGCATACTCGGGGGTACGGCGCTTAATGAAGCAGCGTCTGATGCGCGGCTGGGAGCAGTCCAACTGCTTCTCCGTCTCGGGGCTCAGATGGACATAAGTGAGCCAGAGCGTAATCCATTGTTCAGTGCAATCCATAGCGGCAGTTTAGAGATTGTCCGCCTGCTTGTTGAGCGCGGCATTGACACTACGGTGGCGTACACAGGGGAATCCATGAAAAGTATGAACGCGGCAGCCTTTGCGCTAGAGATGGGAAAGACCAAAATCGTTCACTTCTTGCGCACTCGGCTCCAAGAAGTATGAGCCACGCGAACGTCCGCAATGGGTCGGATCCGGTCCTTCGTGACAGTCCGCGACTTTTCGGCCCTGGCCACCTGCTATGCTGAGCTGAACGGCCGGGTTCGGCCAGGAGCGGACGTTACGACAACCATAATGGATCTTTTGATGGAAGACATACCGGTTTCGACTACAGCGATTACAGAAGAAGAGACAAGTCAGTGTCCATGCTGCGGCAGGCCAGTGTATGAGGGCGAAGGCGTTCTGCAGTCTGAAGGTCAGGAACTTGCGCACTACGGATACCGTTGGGCAGAGGGACACGAATCTCGTTTTACCCTCGGCATCTGTGCACTCGATGAGCAAGGCGCAAATGTTGCGGGCCTTGCGGTGGTGTCCGCTCGAAGTGATGGAGAACAGTTGATTTACACAGTGCTAGAACCGGAACAAGCTCCTTGGGGAGATAGTGAAGCATTGGGTAAGGTCCTAACTCGCAAGCAGCTTTTGGAAGAATGGCTGGTGCCGAATCTCTTTGGACTGGTAGACGCAATTGCTGCAAACGAGCCCCGTATTTCATCAAGGATCACAGCCCAGTTCTCATAATACGGAACCTAGTGGTGTCCGCTTTGGGTCGAAAGCGGACCTACACAACGCAACCGCGTACCGCTTTGAAACTTTTACAAAGGCAAGCACAGCTACGCATGAATTACGCACCGACCACCTAACTGTTTGATTTTTCTCAGTTTTGGATTCCGGCCGGAGGCACCATCCCCTAGCAAACACCCCGGCAAAGGCGCTCCGCCTTGCTGTTCTTCCTTCTGCTGTAAACCTTTCCGACATCCATAACGCATAGAATGTCGCTACGTGGATCAATAAAATTTCGTCATGCTCCCGGCACTTCGAGTGCGGACCAACGCGGCAGTCGCATTCAAGCTTATATAAACATCCTCTACGGTTTGCTATCGCCTGTCGGAAAGATTTACAGTGAGCAGTAGCAAATAAGTATCCTGGCTTGGTCGGAGACATGGTGGCCGTAAGCGTCTTCCAGTGAAGTCAACACTTTGCCCCACTGACACCGCCGCATTTTCCTCGCCTTTTTCCGCTTTCGTCAATACACTGCTGCAAATTTAGAATAGTGTGGGAAAGTTTAGATCAAGCACTCACCTCTTGTTACAACGGGGAAGCCACACTGCAACTTGCCGTCAATCAACCACTGTTTCGTAAATATCGATTCGACAGTTGCTTTCAGGCCGCTTTTATTATCCGGAGGGCATATGATTCGTGCACTACAAAAGAAATTGTCACCGCGCAATGCTTTTGGTAGATATACTTCTTCCAAATGGTTTGGAGGAAACATGCCCTTTATTCAAGATAGCCCTTTAGTTGTCTCAATAACAACAAAAATTTTAGACATCGAGACGAATGATGGTCGATTCGAAGGCCTCTGTCGCTCAGCCGTAAGCATTCTTGAAGGAGACGCACAGATTTTAAGCACATCGGCCTCTTGGGACATGGGCAGAGATGGCGTAGGTTTCGGAAAAGCTGAGGGAATCTATGTGTGCGCGAGTTTGCGAGATGACGTTGACGCGAAAGCACTAAGTGATCTTCAACGTCTTGCATTGACTACAAAGCGAGTTAAAAAGGTCTATTTTTGCTCCAGTCACGATCTAAGCGAGCATCGTAGAGACAAGATTGCTACACAATTAGAAAATGAAGTAGATCACAAATTTTCAATTGTTGTATGTGGCAGTCGACAGTTGGCTGAGGCAGCTGCAACAAAGGTTGAAGTACTCAACAGATTCTATGGACCCGAAATTGATGATTGCTTGAAGATCCTAACGGAAGGGGAGGATCAAAGTGCAGACATGCGAGGGCTAAAGCTAGCCTTAGTATCTTTAGGCGAAGATTCGAGCTCTGTACGAGAACATATATATCGCACTGTAGTCTTAGAAATACTGACCCACGAAGGCGCTGTAACAGTTGAGGGACTATCAAAACGCATCTCTGACAGGTTGCACTTGTCCCGACCTTTGGCAAAAGAGGCACTAGTCGCGCCTCTCGGGCAGCTATTAAGCGAGAGGGTAATAAATTTTGACGGACGTTTGTACTCTGCAACCGAGGAAGGATGCGCTGAAATCGCTCGACAAGCACAGGATGTACCTGCTCGGCTGCTGAATGGCCGCAGCCTTATTAGAGAATCAATTGAGAAAGCGATAGGCAGTAAATTAGCGGAAGATCACTTTAACAAAATCTGGAATATTTTTCAAGATCGAATAGTTTCATACTTCATCTCTAGAGGTGAAACGCTCGTTTTTGAGGTAAGTGAGATTATTGGTCTGGATGGCGAACTCCGAAAACCACAAGAATTACGTCCATTCTCTTTTGTTGACGATTTAGCTAACGCCCTTGCGCAAACAAGCTCTTCTCCACAACAACAAAAAGAGATCGAACAGGCAATAAAGGATATTTTTCTAGAGCGAACTGGTCCGGCTGCAGAATGGCTAGTGCGCGTTTGCATGACCTTTGTTGCTGCATGTACTCTGGGTATGGAGCACTCCGCTGGTCATGCAATTGCAAAAGTTCTTCGTAGAACTACTTTGGTCCTCGATACTGATGTAACGATGTCACTATTAGGCGAAGGAGAAACTGACCACGATGCTGTATGCGCAATTGTCACTAGATGGCGGAAGTTAGGCGGAAAAGTTTTAGTCGGCGAACCAGTGTTAGAAGAGACGGCCTATCATGCCTCGATTGCCCAGAACGATTATGAACAGGTCAGACGTTGGTTACCAGGCTCCACTGAGGAACGTCAACAGTTAATTACGAATGTATATGTTCGCTCGTTCGCCCATTTACTCGCGTTAAATGAGGCGAAGCCTCAGCATTGGCGCGCATATTTGGGACAGTATTTAGGCAGTAGCGACTACGACTGGACAAAGGTATTCCGGTTACTAAGTACTGAATATGGAATTGAGAAACTTCCCGCGAGGAGTGCTGCATTCGCCGAACTTGAAGAACGTGTGCGCTCTTATCTGTTCGAGTCTAAACAAGGATCAGCGATCACCGAAGCCTCACTTCGAAACGCGCGCGATAAAGCAAGAAGAGATGCCCAGTTGTATGCGGCAATTGTTTCGCATATCCGCTACCTTCGTGACATGGATATGACTTCCACATGCTTGCTGGTAAGCTCAGCGCGTCGATTAGCAATTGCTGAAAGTCAATTCAAAGAGGCCGCTGAGCCAGAACTCGTTACGTCAATATCCACGATTGTCCAATTACTAACTTTGGTGCCTGATGTTAGTTTGGGCGCTACGGCAATGAGATCATTCCTATTTGATGAAAGACCAACTGGGTTCACGACAGGATTTGAACGTACTCTCGTTCGTATGCTACATGCAAGCGAAGAGGTATTCGTTCCTTGGGCTAAGCGTGGGGTTCTAATGAATGAAGTGCGCGGCAAACTTATGCACAATGCAAAGTTACGCGGTGAAAAATTGTCAACTGACGAACTTGAGAGAAGGGCATTACAAGAGAAAAACCATGAGCAGACTGTGCATCTAATTAAAGAAGCATTTGATGCTGTTGCCTTAGATACAAAAACAGCCAAAGAAAATGCTGAACTTCGGAAACGCGTGAGCGAACTTGAAGATAAACTTCGATTACAACAAAGTCGTGATACGCGAAAACGTAGTTGATATACCTATTCAGTTCGGCGTAACTAATCATGACTGAGGATCACGTATGCCTATTTGATTTTCACATTTAAACTTTCGGTGCCGCTTTTCAAAGGCGGCTCCCAGCCTTCATAACTGCGTTCGATCCTGCGCCCGGTGCCGTCACGCACCATGGCTTCGAAGGACGCGTTCAGGCGCGTGACGAGCTCGTCCGGGACGGCGCGATTGCAGGCCAGGTAGACGCCGATCTCCTTGAAGACCAGCAGCGGCACCACCTGCTTTTCAAAACCCAGGCGCGCCAGCACGCTGCTCTCGCTGCGCATGGCGGCCGCCCACAGGTCGATGCGGCCGGCCATCAGCTTGGGCAGGTTGGACCAGTCGTTCGAGGTCGAATCGATGGTGAAGCCGCGGCTGCGCAGCCAGGCTTCGCGCGCATCGCCGTTATAGGTGCCGATGCGCAGGCTGCGCGCATCGTCGAGACTGCGCAACTGCAGCTTGCGGTCGGCGCGGCCGAGCAGTACCCACTGGGCGATGTCGGTCGGGCCTACCCATTTGAACAGGGCCTCGCGTTCCGGCGTACGGGTGGTCGAGTAGACGCAGGCGTCGGGACGGGTGAGCGCCGCGTGGTAGGCGCGTTTCCAGGGCAGGACGTCGATGTGGTAGTCCACGCCCGCGCGGCGCATGGCTTCGCGTACCTTGTCGGTCGCAATACCGACCACGCGCCCGCCCTCCATCATGCTCGACGGCGCCAGCAGCTCGGTGGTGAGGTACAGGCGTGGCCCCGCCGGGGGGAGCGCGGCGGCGGCCGGCAAGGCTGAGCCCAGGCCGGCCAGCGTGAACAGGACAACTGCGAATCGATTGAGCAACATGGTACCTGCGTGACAGCGTTTCTCGCGACGTTGGAAATAGCATAGCAGTCCGTGCATCTTTTCCATAATGCATGTCACCGACGGTGGCGCTCGCGCGACACAAACGGCTGAAACCCGCATGATTCCTGCCTCAAACAAGACTTTCCCAAACGAAAGTGCGATACTGCGAAGAACTTTCCTGGGCGCATTTTTTTGCCCTTCACGCATAAAGCTGGCCCATGTTGCAATTATTCTCAATCCCGGACGATCCCTCGCTCCTTACCTTCGGCGTCCACGAGCCGCGTTTCGTCCTGCTGTCGGTCCTGATCGCCATCTTCTCGTCCTGGATGGGCCTGCAGATCGCCGGCCAGGCGGCGGCCAGCCGCTCGCACCGGGCCCTGGTGCTGGCCAGCGGCAGCCTGGCGCTGGGCGCCGGCGTCTGGGCCATGCACTTCATCGGCATGCTGGCCTTTAACCTGTGCACGCCGATCAGCTACCACCCGTGGATAACCATCCTGTCGGCGCTGCCGAGCATCGGCGCATCCGCCGTGGCCCTGAGCCTGATCTCGCGCCAGCGTCTGGGTCTGACGGGTCTCCTGATTGGCGGCGTGGTGGTCGGCGCCGGCATCGGCGCCATGCACTATTCGGGCATGGCGGGCATGCAGATGAGCCTGCAGCTGCGCTACGATCCGGCCATGTTCGCGCTGTCGATCGTGGTCGCGGTGGTGCTGGCCACAGTGGCGCTGGGTGTGCGCTTCAGCCTGTCGCGTTTCAAGTCGCTCACCGAATCGCGCCGCCTGCTGCTGGCCGCCATCGTGATGGGCTGCGCCATCGCCGGCATGCACTACACCGGCATGGCCGCCGCGCGCTTCGTCGGCAATGTCGAGCCGGGCGGCCCGGGCTCCTCGAACAGCTCCTTCCTGGCGCTGGCGATCTCGGTCATCACCGTGGCCTTCACCGCCCTGGTGGCGGCCGCCAACGGCCTGCTGCGCTACCGCCAGATGTTCCTCGACCTGCGCGCCAGCGAAGCCTGGATGCGCGCCCTGCTCACCACCACGGTGGACGGCGTGATCACCATTGCACGCGACGGCAGCATCACCGAATTCAATACCGCGGCCGAGCGCATCTTCGGCTGGCGCCGCGAAGACATCATCGGCAAGAGCGCTGCCGTGCTGATCGCCGACGGCGACGATGCTTCGCACGACGGCCTGCTGGGCCTGGTGCGCGACGGCTATACCGACAGGATGGCGGGCAGCAGTGAGCTCATGGGCAAGCGCAAGGACGGCAGCGTGGTGCCGATCCGCCGTGCGATCGGCCATGCGCGCCTGGACAAGCAGGACCTGTTCGTCTGCTTCATCACCGACATCAGCGAGCGCCGCGCCATCATGCAGGCGCTGCACGCGAGCGAGGCCCAGTTCCGCTCCCTGATCGGCAACATCCCCGGCATCTCCTTCCGCTGCACCCTCGAGGGCGACTGGCCGATGGTCTTCATCAGTGACGCGGTCGAACGCGTGACCGGCTATCCACCCGCCGACTTCCTGGGCAGCCAGGCGCGCCGCCGCTTCGGCACCCTGATCCACGCCGCCGACCGCGTGCGCGTGGACGAGGCGGTCGACGCCGCGCTGAAGGAAGGACGCCCCTACCTGGTCGAATACCGCGTGCTGCACGCCGACGGCAGCGTGCGCTGGCTGTGGGAGAACGGCAGCGGCGTGCGCAACGACCGTGGCGAGATCGAATGGCTCGACGGCGTCATCCTCGACATCACCGAGCGCCGCGAGATGGAAGACGCGCTGCGCGACGCCAAGGACAAGGCCGAGCAGGCCGCGGCCGCGCGCGCGACGTTCGTGGCCAATATGAGCCACGAGATCCGCACCCCGATGAACTCGATCCTCGGCTTCACCGACGTGCTGCTCGACGGCGAGCTGGACAAGGAGCAGCGGCGCCACCTCGACACCATCCGCAAGGCCGGCCGCGCCCTGCTGCGCCTGCTGAACGAGATCCTCGACACCGCCAAGCTCGAAAAAGGCGCGGTCGAGCTGGAGCAGAACGACTTCAACCTGCTGTCGCTGATCGACGAGCTCTCTTCGACCCTGGCCGCGAATGCGCGCGCCAAGGGCCTGCACCTCGACATCCACTACGACCCCGCGCTGCCGACCGGCCTGCGCGGCGACGAGCTGCGCCTGCGCCAGGTGCTCACCAACCTGCTGGACAACGCCATCAAGTTCACCCAGCAGGGCACGGTGACCCTGCGCGTGGGCGCGGAAGCGGACCAGCTGTGCATCGCGGTCAGCGACACCGGCATCGGCATCGCGCCCGAGCGCCTGCAGGCGATCTTCGATCCCTTCACCCAGGCCGACGCCTCGATGACGCGCCGCTTCGGCGGCACGGGCCTGGGCACCACGATCAGCAAGCAGCTGGTCGAGCTGATGGGCGGGAAGATCTGGGCCGAATCCGAACTCGGCAAGGGCACCACCTTCCACGTGCGCCTGCCGCTGGTGCTGGCGCGCTTCGTCCAGCAGGCCCCGCGCGTGCGCAGCGCCGCCGTGCTGCCGCCCCTGAAGGTGCTGGCCGCCGACGACGTGCCGCAGAACCTGGAACTGCTGCAGCTCCTGATGAGCCGCCGCGGCCATGCCCTGACCGCCGTCTCCGACGGCGCCGCCGTGGTCGAACAGGCCACCAGCGGCGACTACGACCTGGTGCTGATGGACTTCCAGATGCCGACGCTCGACGGCCTGGACGCCACCCGCGCGATCCGCGCCATCGAGGCCTCGGCCGGCCGCCGCCGCACCCCGGTGATCGCGATGACGGCCAGCGTGCTGGCCGAACACCGCCGTGCCAGCGTGGAAGTCGGCATGGATGGTTTCGCCAGCAAGCCGGTCGACTGGTTCACGCTCTCGCACGAGATCGCGCGCGTGCTGGGCCTGGACCAGCAGTGCGACAAGGACGCGCTCGAGCTCCCGGGCCCGGCGCGCGAAGTGCTGAACCGGCGCGCCGGCCTGCACCGCTGGGCCGACAAGGAAGACGTCTACCTGGAAGCGCTCGAGCATTTCGGCCGCCAGTACGGCGACCTGGCGACCACCCTCAAGCTGCACGCGGCCGGGGGCGCCCACCAGGAGCTGCGCATGCTGGCGCACAAGGTGCGCGGCGTGGCGGCCAACGTCGGCCTGGAACAGCTGTCGGACGCGCTGTCCAGACTGGAACAGGCCACCAACGCGGTGCCGACCGACGACCGGGCGGCGGCCACGGCCCTGGACGCCTCGACTGCGGCGCTCGGCGAAGCCCTGGCGGCGATCCGCTCCGGCAGCCCGCAGCAGCCGACTGCGCCCGATGAGGCCCAGGCGGCCTACGACCTGACGCGCGCCCGCCGCGCCGGCGGTGTCCTGCTGCAGGCCCTGCGCCGCGGCGCCCTCGACGACGCCGCCCTGGCGGGCCTGGCCGCCGCGCTGGCCGGCCATCCGGTTGCGCCGCGCGTGGCCCAGATCCAGGGCGCGATCGGCGACTTCGAATTCGACTCCGCCCTGGAACAGCTGGAAGGCGTGATGGCTACCCTGGGCGAATAAGCTTCATTGAGATAGGCGTATGACCCAACCGAACCACCTCCCGCTGATCCTGGCGGTCGACGACGAGGCCAGCAACCTGCAACTGCTGCGCCAGATCCTGCAGGATCACTACCGCCTGCTGTTCGCCAAGGACGGCGCACGCGCGCTCGAACTGGCGCGCCAGGAACGCCCCGACCTGGTCCTGCTGGACGTGATGATGCCGGGGATGTCCGGCTACGAAGTCTGCACGGCGCTGAAAGCCAATCCGGACACGGCGGCCACGCCCGTGATCTTCGTGACCGCGCTGACCGACACCGCCGACGAGCTGGAAGGGTTCGAGGCCGGCGCCGTCGACTACATCACCAAGCCGGTCAGCCCGCCGATCGTGCGCGCCCGTGTGCGCACCCACCTGTCGCTGGTGCGCACCGAGGAGCTGCGCGCGAGCCGCCTGGAGATCGTGCAGCGCCTGGGCCTGGCGGCCGAGTACAAGGACAACGAGACCGGCCTGCACGTGATCCGCATGAGCCACTTCTCGCGCATCCTCGGCATCGCCGCCGGCATGGGCGAGCTTGAAGCCGACGACCTGCTGCACGCCGCGCCGATGCACGACGTCGGCAAGATCGGCATCCCGGACCGCATCCTGCAGAAACCGGGACCGCTCGACCCGGAGGAATGGAAGATCATGCAGAGCCATGTGACCATCGGCGCCGAGATCATCGGCGAGCACGATGGCGGCATGCTGGAACTGGCGCGCCAGATCGCCCTCACCCACCACGAGAAATACGACGGCAGCGGCTACCCGCGCGGGCTGCGCGGCGACGAGATTCCGCTGGTGGGGCGCATCGTGGCGATCGCCGACGTGTTCGATGCGCTGACCTCGAAGCGGCCGTACAAGAAGGCGTGGACGGAAGAAGAGGCGCTGACCTTCCTGCGCGAGCAGAAGGGCCGGCATTTCGATCCGGCGCTGGTCGACCTGTTCTTGGAGCAGATGCCGGCGGTGCGGACGGTGCAGCAGCGCTGGGCCGAGGCCTGATGTCGTAGGGCGGTCGGCTATGCCGACCACCCTACCGTGCCGGCGGCACGTCCACCAGTCCCATCCCGCTCGCGGCGCTCGAAGGCGCCCGCTTCGCCACCAGCTCCTGGTACAAGGCCGTATACCCCGCCGCCATCTGCTCCGAGGTGAAGATCTCGTGATACCGGGCCTCCGCGCGCGCGCCCATGTCGCGCGCGACTTCCGGGTTCTCCCACAGCGTGCGCATCGCGCCGCGCAGGGCATGGGGATCGGACGGCGGCACCACCAGCCCCGTTTCGCCGTCCACATTGATATAGGTGGTGCCGGTGCCGATCTCGCAGGAGATCATGGGCTTGCCGTACATCGCCGCTTCCAGCAGCGAGATGCCGAAGGCTTCCGAGCGCAGGTGCGAGGGGAAGGCCATGGCGTAGGCCAGGGTGAGCAGGGCCGCCTTGTCCGCTTCTTCCAGCGCCCCGGTGAACATCACATGCTTCAGGCCCAGGCGCGCGGCCTGCTCCTTGAGCGCCATCTCTTCCGGCCCGGTGCCGACGATCACGATCGGATAGTCGAGGCCCTTGGCCGCCTCCAGCAGGATGTGCAGGCCCTTGTAGTAGCGCAGCACGCCAACGAAAAGGAAGAACTTCGGCCCCACCCGCTCGCGCCAGTGCGTCAGGCGGCAGGGTTCCACGGTCGGGTAGGTCGACTTGTCCAGGCCGTAGGTGATGACACGGGTCTTGTCGGGGTAACGCGCCAGCACCGTGCTCGATGCCAGGTAGTTGGGCGAGGCCGCGACGATGCTGTCGACGCTTGCCAGGAAGCGGTGCTTGAGCGGCTGGTAGAGCCGCAGCCAGCGCTTCTGGCGCACGATGTCGGAGTGGTAGCTGACCACGGTCGGCTTGTCCACGCGCGCCATGAAGTGCGCCAGGTCCATGAAGGGCCAGGGGAAGTGGTAGTGCACCACGTCGGCTTCTTGCGCCATGCGCGACAGCGCGCCCAGGGCCTGGACCGAGCAGGCGTTCGAGGCGATCTCGAAATTCAGGGGCATGCGGACCACGGTGTGGCCGTCGAACTGGATCGGGGCCAGGTCTTTCTGGCGCGACAGCGACAGCACGGTATTGCTCACGCCCAGGCGCGTCGTGCCGACGCACAGCTGGCGGATCACCTGTTCGATGCCGCCCACCGAGTCCGGATAGTAGGTCTTGTAGAAATGAAGGACACGCATGTTGGAAGCTTACTGCGAAAGGACGGCGCGGTACACGTCGGCGGTTTGCCGTGCGGTGTCCTGCCAGGTCAGTTGTTCGGCGCGGGCCCGGCCGGCGGCGACGCAGCGGCTGCGCTCTTGAGCGTTGTCGGCCAGGGTGCGCATGGCCTCGGCGAGGGCGCCGGTATCGAGGGGATCGACTTCGAGCGCGGCTCCCCCCGTCACCTCGGGCAGGGAGCTGGCGTTCGAGGCCACCACGGGAATGCGCGCGGCAAAGGCCTCCAGCACCGGGATGCCGAAACCCTCGTACAGGGAAGGAAAGACGAAGACGCCGGCGCCGGCGTAGAGAAGACGCAGATCTTGTGACTCAAGAACCTTGTCCAGCCACACGACGTTCTCGCCGCCGTCGCGGGCGGCGGCCAGGCGCGCAAGAAGTTCCTCGCAGCGCCAGCCGGGCCCGCCGACCACGACCAGGCCGCGCTCTTCGCGCAAGGCCTTGGGCAAGCTGAGCCAGGCATCGAGCAGGCGCTCGACGTTCTTGCGCGGCTGCAGGGTGCCAACGGTGAGGAAATAGCCCGGACGTAGTTTATAGCGCGCGAGCGCCGCTTCGACCGCCTGTGGATCGGCTGGCGCGAGCCATTCCTCGTCGACGCCGTTCGGCACCACGGATATCCGGCGCGGATCGACGCCAAAGTATTCCACCAGTTCGGTGGTGGCGAAGTGCGAGACGGCGATCACGTGGTCGGCCTTGGCGATGGCCTTGCGCTGGAGCCAGTTCTTGGTCCGGCGCAGGCGCGGGCTGCACCACTCGGGATACTTGATGGGCAGGGCGTCGTGCAGGGTCGCCACCACAGGGCAATCCATGCGCACGATGCGGTAGTCGGTGGCGTGGAAAATATCCGCGGGCATGTGCACGCGATGCGCGCCCGGTGTCAGCAGGTCGACCAGGGAGGCGGTTTCGAAGGATCGCGGCAGCGCCTTCCCGATGCTGATGCCCTCCCCGTTCGTGCGGGGACGCGGCCAGGAATAAGGGGCAACGCTGCAGCCTGCACGCGGCAGGTGGCGCAGCAGGGCACGGGTATAGACCCCGATGCCATCGAGGCGGCCCTTGGTCAGGCCCGGTTCGATCATGGTCGTTCCGAGTCCGACGGTAAGACCGCCGGACTTCACGCCAGGTACATCCAGCGCAGCGTCTCGGACAGCGGCGTCGGGTCGAGTTGGCCGATCACGGCGGTCAGCTTGCTGTTGCTGCCCGAAAGCGTGAGCACGTCGTTGGCGCGCACGAAAGCGGGGTTCACCTGCACGTCGATGTGGTAGCCGGCGATCTCGCTCATCATGTCGATCAGGTTGGCCAGCGAGTGCGAGCTGCCCGAACAGACGTTGAAGGCTTCGCCGCCCGGCGCCACGGCCAGCAGGCGCCGGTAGGCGCGCGCCACCATGCGCACGTCGGAGAAATCGCGCGCGATGGCGAGATTGCCCAGCTCGATGCGTTTTTCGTTGCGGCGGAAGTGGGAGACGATCTTCGGCAGCAGGAAATTCTCGGCCTGGCCGATGCCGGTGTAGTTGAACGGGCGCGCGATGGTGATCGGCAGCTTGTCCATCCACAGGCGCGCCATGTATTCCATGGCCAGCTTGGAAACGGCGTAGTCGTTGGCGGGCGCCGCCGGCACGTTCTCGTCGATGACGGGCACGCTGGCGTTGCCGTAAATATTGGCGGACGAGGCCAGCAGCACACTGGTGGGGCGGTGCCGGCCACCCGCCAGCGCTTCCAGCAGGTTGCGCGTGCCGACCACGTTCACGCGGTAGATCAGTTCGGCGTTCGTGTGGGCCACGAAGGCGATGCCGGCCAGGTGGGCGACGACATCGGGCTGCACCTCGTCGACCATGCGCTGCACCGCATCGCGGTCGAGCAGGTCGACCGGATGGATGTCCGGCCCGGTTTCCTCGCCCGGCATCACGGTGCCGATGACGCGGTAGCCGGCGTTGGTCAGCTCCTGCGCCAAATAGCGGCCGGTAAAGCCGCGCAAACCCGTGATGAGCGCGCGGCGCCCCTCGCCTTCCCTCCCGCCGATGAAGGCCGGGATGTCGTCAGTCGCGACGCGTTCCATGATTTAGAACGAGAACCCGATTTCGTTGCGACGCAGGTCGGCGTCGACCATCATCTGGCACAGCTCTTCCAGCGTGGTCTTCGGCTCCCAGCCGAGCACGCGCTTGGCCTTGGCCGGGTCGCCGATGAGCAGGTCGACTTCGGCCGGGCGGTAGAACTTCGGCGACACGCGCACCAGCGCCTTGCCGGTACGGGCGCAGTGGCCGACTTCGTTCTCGCCTTCACCAGTGAATTCGACGGTGATGCCGGCGCCCTTGAAGGCCATGGAGACGAAGTCGCGCACGGTCTCGGTGCGGTTGGTGGCCAGCACGAAGGTGTCGGGCTCGTCGGCCTGCAGGATGCGCCACATGCCTTCCACGTATTCCTTGGCAAAGCCCCAGTCGCGCTTGGCGTCGAGGTTGCCCAGTTCGAGCACGTCGAGCTTGTTCAGCACGATCTTGGCGACCGAGTCGGTGATCTTGCGGGTGACGAACTCGCGGCCGCGCAGCGGCGACTCGTGGTTGAACAGGATGCCCGAGGAACCGAAGATGCCGTAGGACTCGCGGTAATTGACGGTCATCCAGTGCGCGTACAGCTTGGCCACGCCATAGGGGCTGCGCGGGTAGAAAGGCGTCTCTTCGACCTGGGGGATGGCCTGCACCTTGCCGAACATTTCCGAAGTGGACGCCTGGTAGAAGCGGATCTTCGGATTGACGATGCGGATGGCTTCCAGCAGGTTGACGGCGCCCAGGCCGGTGATCGAGGCGGTGGTGACCGGCTGCTCGAAGGAGACGCCGACGAAGCTCTGCGCCGCCAGGTTGTACACCTCGTCCGGCTTGGAACTGTCGATCAGGCGGATGCTGGAGGACAGGTCGGTCAGGTCGTATTCGACCAGGTTCAGATTCGGGTGGGCCTGGATGCCGAGCTCTTCGATACGCCAGAAATTCACCGAGCTGGAACGACGGAAAGTGCCGGTCACGTGGTAACCCTTTTCCAGGAGGATTTGCGCGAGATAGGCGCCATCCTGGCCGGTAATGCCAGTGATCAAGGCTCTTTTGGATGTTTGCATATTCTTGGATTTCTAGAAGATGGTCTCGCAGGCCGCCAGACACAGCAAAGCCCGGATTGTAACAGAGAGGAAGTAGGCATCCCCTTGCACGATAGGAATAGCTGCAATTAATGCAACACTTATACGGACATTATGCCCCGAAACGGCTGGGGTACGTCGCCCGCTTACGGTTTGTTACCGTTGTATTTGTGCGAAGACAAATGGCGACGAATGATGAACAAACGATGACATGTTCGTTTGATGCAACGCAATGGGTGGCCGACGAATATCGACCACCCGTTACAAATTAGCGTTGCGAGACGGCGTCGACCACGCAGAGGGCGGTCATATTGACGATGCGGCGCACCGTCGAGGACGGGGTCAGGATGTGCACCGGACGGGCGCAGCCGAGCAGGACCGGGCCGATCGCGATGCCGTTGCCGGCGGCGCTCTTGACCAGGTTGTAGGAGATGTTGGCGGCGTCGATATTCGGCATCACCAGCAGGTTGGCGTCGCCGGTCAGGGCCGAGTTCGGCATGATCTTCATGCGCACCTTGGCTTCGATCGCGGTGTCGCCATGCATCTCGCCGTCGATTTCCAGGCCAGGCTTGGCCTGTTGCACCAGCGGCAGGACCGCGCGCATCTTCTGGGCCGAGGCGGTGTTGTAGGTGCCGAAGTTCGAGTGCGACAGCAGGGCCGCGCGCGGCTGGATGCCGAAGCGCTCCATCTCCTCGGCCGCCATGACGGTGATTTCCGCCAGTTCGCATGCCGTGGGGTTCTCGTTGACGTGGGTGTCGACGATGGCCAGCTGGCGGTCCTGGGTGATCAGGAAGTTCATCGCCGCGTAGACATTGCTGCCCTCGCGCTTGCCCAGCACCTGGTCGATGTAGTGCAGGTGCATCTGGGTGGTGCCGTAGGTGCCGCAGATCAGGCCGTCGGCATCGCCCTTCTTGACCATCATGGCGCCGATCAGGGTGTGGCGGCGGCGCATCTCGAGCTTGGCCATGTCGATGGTCACGCCCTTGCGCATGCCCAGCTCGTAGTAGGCCTGCCAGTAGTCGCGGTAGCGCTCGTCGAAGTCCGGGTTGATCACGTCCACGTGCTGGCCCAGCTTCAGGCGCAGGCCGAATTTCTCGATGCGTTTTTCCAGCACGGCCGGGCGGCCGACCAGGATCGGACGGGCCAGCTTCTCGTCGACCACCACCTGCACCGCGCGCAGCACGCGCTCGTCCTCGCCCTCGGCGTAGACGATGCGCTTGGCTTCCATCGGCGCCTGCTTGGCGACCGAGAACAGCGGCTTCATGAAGGTGCCGCTGCGGTAGACGAACTGCTGCAGGCTCTCGGCATAGGCCGCGAGGTCGGCGATCGGACGGGTGGCGACGCCGCCGTCCTGGGCCGCCTTGGCCACCGCCGGGGCGATGTGGGTCAGGAGGCGCGGATCGAACGGCATCGGAATCAGGTATTCCGGGCCGAAGGACAGGTTGGCGATGCCATAGGCCGAGGCCACGATGTCCGACTGCTCGGCGTGGGCCAGGTCGGCGATCGCATGCACCACCGCGATTTCCATTTCGCGGGTGATGGTGGTCGCGCCGCAGTCCAGGGCGCCACGGAACATATAGGGGAAGCACAGGACGTTGTTGACCTGGTTCGGGTAGTCCGAACGGCCGGTGGCGATGATGGCGTCGCTGCGCACGGCCTTGACGTCTTCCGGCAGGATTTCCGGGTTCGGATTGGCCAGGGCCAGGATCAGCGGGTTCGGCGCCATCTGGGCAACCATGTCCTGCTTCAGCACGCCGCCTGCCGAGAGGCCGAGGAAGATGTCGGCGCCCGGGATCACCTCGCGCAGCGAGCGGTGCTCGGTCTCTTGCGCGAAGCGTTCCTTGTCCGGGTCCATGAGTTCCGTGCGGCCCTTGTAGACCACGCCGGCCAGGTCGGTCACGAAGATGTTCTCGATCGGGAAGCCGAGGTCGACGATCAGGTCGAGGCAGGCCAGCGCGGCCGCGCCGGCGCCGGAGACCACCAGCTTGCAGTTCTTGATGTCCTTGCCCACAACCTTCAGGCCGTTCAGGATGGCCGCGCCAACGATGATGGCGGTGCCGTGCTGGTCGTCGTGGAAGACCGGGATCTTCATCCGCTCGCGGAGTTTACGCTCGATGTAGAAGCACTCGGGCGCCTTGATGTCTTCCAGGTTGATGCCGCCGAAGGTCGGCTCGAGCGAGGCGATGATGTCGACCAGCTTGTCGGGGTCGTTTTCGTTGATCTCGATGTCGAACACGTCGATCGCGGCGAACTTCTTGAACAGCACGCCCTTGCCTTCCATGACCGGCTTGGAAGCCAGCGGGCCGATATTGCCCAGGCCAAGGACGGCGGTGCCGTTCGAGATCACGGCGACCAGGTTGCCGCGCGCGGTGTATTTATACGAGTTGGCCGGATCCTTGACGATTTCCTCGCAGGGCGCGGCGACGCCCGGCGAATAGGCCAGGGCCAGGTCGCGCTGGTTCAGCAGGCCCTTGGTGGGCGTGACGCTGATCTTGCCGGGGCGGGGAATCTGATGGTATTCGAGTGCCGCTGCACGCAGTTGTTGACGCAATTCTTCTTTCTTGTCCGATGACGAGTCCATGCCGGGCAGCCTTCCTGAAACTAGAGGGGAACCTCCAATTTTATCAGACTGGCAGTTGACAAAGACTACGTATTTTCAACAAGAAGCATTTTGATGCATAAGACTTGCCAATAAGTCAAGCTCATCCATAAGCATTGCTGATAAATCGGTACAATCCGCCCCATGCTTTCCGAATTCGACCTCATCAAGCAGTACTTCAAGCGCGAGCGCCCGCGCCGCGCCGACCTCGGCATCGGCGACGACTGCGCCCTGCTCACGCCCACACCAGGCCGCCAGCTGGCCATCTCCTCCGACATGCTGGTCGAGGACCGCCATTTCTTCAAGGGCGCCGACCCCTTCATGCTGGGCCATAAAAGCCTGGCCGTGAACCTGTCGGACCTGGCCGCCATGGGCGCGCGTCCGCTCGGCTTCACGCTGGCCCTCGCCCTGCCCGCCGCCGATCCCGTCTGGCTGGGCGGCTTTTCGCGCGGCCTGTTTGCATTGGCCGATGCGCACGACTGCGAACTGATCGGCGGCGACACGACCAAGGGGCCGCTCACTATCTGCATCACCGTGTTCGGCGAGCTGGCGCCGGGTCATGCGCTGCGGCGCGACGCGGCGCGGGCCGGGGACGACATCTGGATTTCGGGGACCTTGGGCGATGCGCGCCTGGCCCTGGCGGGGTACTGGAAGGAGCTGGCGCTGCCTGAGGAGGATCACGCGCTCGCGGCCGAGCGCATGCACATGCCGACGCCGCGCGTGGCGCTGGGCCTCGCGCTGGCGGCGCATCCGATCGCCCGGGCGGCGCTCGATATCTCCGATGGGCTGGTGGGCGATCTCGGGCATATCCTGGCGGCGTCGCGTGTCGGGGCGACGCTGGACGTGGATGCCCTGCCGGCGGGGCCTGTGCTGGCGCGGCAGGAACAGGCGCTGCGGCGCAGGTTCACCCTGGCGGGTGGGGACGATTATGAGTTGTGCTTCACGGCGCCGGTGGCGAACCGCGAGGCCGTGCTGGAGGCGGGACGGGCCAGCGGGACGGCGGTGACCCGCGTGGGGCGCATTGAGGGGCAAGCTGGCTTGCGTTTCGTCGATGCGCAGGGGGCGCCGCTCGACATGAAGCTGAGCGGGTGGGACCACTTTAGTTGAACGGGCGTTCAGGCGACGCTCGATTTATCCTCTTCGTCCCGCGGCGCCTTGCGGTCGTCATACGGCCCATACGTGAGCCAGTAATGCCGGAACGCCAGCCGGATGTTCTCCCTCAGCTGCTGGTCGTGCCAGGGTTTCGTGTAGAAGCGGTAGATCGCCCCGCGGTTGATCGAATCGAGCACCGTCTCCACGCCCGTATAGCCCGACAGGATGATGCGGATCGTCTCCGGATACATCTCCTTGACCTTGCTGAGGAATTCGGTGCCGCTCATGACCGGCATGCGCTGGTCGCAGACGATCACCTGCACCCGGTACAGGGCCAGCAGTTCGAAACCCTCGGCCGGCGAAGACGCCGTCAGCACGCGGTAGTTGTCGCGCCTGAACAGGCGGTGCAGGGCCGTGAGCACGTTGACGTCGTCGTCGACGATGAGCAGGGTCTGCACCTTGTCGTCCTGGGCGGGCGGCTGGTCGGGCTGTTCGCGGTTTTCATGGACCAGCCGCGCCACTTCCTCGGCGGGCAGCGCGCGCGAGAAGTGGAAGCCCTGGATCTCGTCGCAGCGGTGGCGCCGCAGGTAGGCCATCTGGGCGCGGGTCTCCACGCCTTCCGCGATCACCTGCATGTGCAGGCTGTGCGCCATGCTGATGATGGCAAGCGCGATGGCCGCGTCGTCCGGATTGGTCACGATGTCGCGCACGAAAGCGATGTCGATCTTGAGCTTGTCGATCGGGAAGCGCTTCAGGTAGGCGAGCGATGAATACCCGGTGCCGAAGTCGTCGATCGCGATGCGGATGCCGAGTTCCTTCAGGCGCTCCAGCACCTCGATGGTGTGCCCGGCATTCGACATCAGCGCGCTCTCGGTGAGTTCCAGCTCCAGCAGGCCCGGCTCCACCCCGTGCTTCTCCAGCGCCGCGCGGATCACGCTTTCCAGGTCGCCCTCGACGAACTGGCGGCTCGACACGTTCACCGCCACCCGCAGGTCGCGCACCCCATCCGCATTCCAGGCCGCGATCTGGCGGCAGGCCTCGTCGACGATCCATTCGCCCACGCGCACCACCAGGCCCGTCTCTTCCATCACCGGCACGAATTCGGCCGGATACACCAGGCCGTAGCCGGGCCGGTTCCAGCGCAGCAGCGCTTCCACCCCCGAGACCCGGCCGGTGTTCAGCTCCAGCTTGGGCTGGTAATACAGCACGAACTGCTTGTCCTCCAGCGCGCCGCGCAGCGCCAGCTCGAGGTCCAGGCGCGCCAGCACCTGCACGTTCATGCCGGCCGTGAAGAAGCGGTAGCCGTCGCGCCCGGCCTCCTTGGCGCGCACCATCGCGGTATCGGCGTACTTCACCAGGGTGCCGGGCTCGGTGGCGTCGTCCGGGTACATGGCGATGCCGATGCTGGCCGTCAGCGCGGCCTGCTGGCCGTGCAAGTCGAAGGGCGCGCGCAGCATCTCGCGCACCTCGTTGGCCACGTGCACCGCCTCCTGCTGGTCGCGCTGCATGGTCAGCGTGAGCGCGAACTCGTCCCCGCCCAGGCGTCCGACCGAGTCGCGCACCCGCGCCACCCTCACCAGGCGTCCGCTGAACTGGCGCAGCAGCTCGTCGCCCAGCGCGGTGCCGAGCGAATCGTTGATGATCTTGAAGCGGTCGATCGTGATGCACAGCACCGCCACGCGCCAGTTCTTGTCGCGCGCCAGCTCGATCGCATCGCGCAGGTTCTGGAAGAACAGGGTGCGGTTCGAGAGACCCGTGAGCGCGTCGTAGCTGGCCATGTGGCGCAGGCGCTCCTGCGCATGCTGGCGCTCGCTGATGTCGCGCACCACGGCGATCAGCATGCGGCTCTTGCCCAGGTCCTGCAGCTTCCAGCTGATCTCCACCGGCACCGCGCCCTGGCCGCCGGCGCGCAGCAGCTCGGTTTCCACGATGTCGCCGGGCAGGGCGTCGAACTGGGCCCTGCCCTCGCCGTCCAGCCCCGCCTGCGCAGCCGCCGCCAGGTGGCGCTCGAGCAGCTCGCGCGTGGCCAGGCCCAGCGCCACCGGATCGATGCGCATCAGGGCGTCGCGCGAGAAGCCCAGCATGCGGCAACCGCCTTCCGAGACGTCGACGATCGCCATGCTGGCCGTGTCGATCAGGAAGATCGCATCGGGCGTGGCGTCCATCGCGCCGCGGAAGCGCGCCAGCTCGGCGGTGCGCTCGCGCACCTCGCGCTCGAGCTGCACGCCGTAGTCCTGCGACTCGCGGTGCAGCAGGCGCACTTCCAGCAGGTTGCGGATGCGGGTCATCACCTCGACCGTGTCGAAGGGCTTGCCGATGAAGTCACGCGCGCCCGCTTCCAGCGCGGCCAGCTTCTTGTCCGGCTCGGCCGTCACCACCAGCACCGGCAGCCAGGAATCGCTTTCCAGGGGCTTCAGGGCTTCCATCACGTCGAAGCCGTCCATGCCGGGCATGTGCAGGTCGAGGATGATCAGGTCGAAGCGGAGCTTCAGGTGCAGCGACACCACCTGGCGCGGATCGTTGGTACTCGTGACGTTCTCGTACCCCGTGGTCTTGAGGAGGTATTCGAGCAGCTGGACGTTGACGGGTTCGTCGTCCACGACGAGGATGCGCGCGCGGCGGATGTCGGTCAGTGAAATCATTCGGCCTCCCTATCGGCCGGCCCCGTATCCTGCTTCGGCGCCGCTTGCGCGGAACGGAGCTGGGCCAGCGTACTGTTGATCGCTTCGGTGAACCTGTCGATGTCGATCGGCTTGGTCAGGTAGCGGTTGAAGCCCGCCGCCTGCCCGCGCTCGATGTCGCGCTGCATGGCGTTGGCGGTGAGGGCGATAACGGGAATGTTGCTGGTAACCGGATCGGCGCGCAGCTGGCGCAGCACCTCGATGCCGCTCATGCCCGGCAGGTTCAGGTCCATCAGGATGAGCTCGGGCTGGTGCGCGCGCGCCAGCGACAGGCCCATATGTCCGTCGGGCGCGGACAGCAGGCGCAGGTCCCGGCGGAAGCGCACGATCTCTTCCACCAGTCGCAGGTTGGCCGGGTTGTCCTCGACGTAGAGGATCAGGTGCGGGTTCAGCAGTGACCCGCCCCCGCTCGGCAGGGTCTGCACGTCTTCCGGCTGCTCGTCGGCGCCTTCCGGCGCGTGCGGCGCCAGCGGCGCGGTGGTGGCGAGCTCGATCCAGAACACGCTGCCCACGCCCGGGCTGCTGGTGACGCCGATCTCGCCGCCCATCAGTTCGACCAGGCGCTTGGTCACCACCAGGCCGATGCCGGTGCCCTCCTGCTGGCCGCCTTCCTGTCCCAAACGGTTGAAGGGCTGGAACAGGCTTGCCACCTGCTCGGCATCCAGGCCCACGCCGGTGTCCTGCACCGACAGGCGGATCCGGGTCGGCCCCACCTGCTCGCAGCTGAGCACCACGGCGCCGGCCTCGCGGTTGTACTTCACCGCGTTCGACAGGAGGTTCAGCAGGACCTGCTTCAGGCGCGTGCGGTCGGCCAGCACCACCGCGCCCGGCACGTCCGGATACAGCACGCGCACCCCGCGGGCGGCCGCGATCGGCTCGACCATGGTGCGGGTTTCCTGCAGGGTGTCGGCGAGCGCCACCGGCTCCATCGACAGGGTCACCGTGCCGGATTCGACCTTGGCCAGGTCGAGGATCTCGTTGATCAGGGTGAGCAGGTGGCGGCCGGACTTCAATATGTGGTTCGCGAATTCCTTCTTCTGCTCCAGCGTCGAGGGCAGCGAATCGCTCGTCAGGATCTGGGCGAAGCCGAGGATGGCGTTGAGCGGGGTGCGCAGCTCGTGGCTCATCGAAGACAGGAAGGCGGATTTCGCCTGGTTGGCGCTGCGCGCCTCCTCGATCGCATTGGCCAGTTCGGCATTGGCCAGGGCCAGCTGCAGGGTGCGTTCGTCGACGCGCTGCTCGAGCTGCTCGTTCAGGCGCATCACTTCCTGCTGCGCGCGCGAACGCTCGGCCGCCTCGCGCGCGGTCTGGGTGCTGGAGGTCTCCAGCTCGCGGGTGCGGCCTTCGATCTCGGTCAGCATGGCGTTGAAGGAGTCGACCAGCTCGCCCGCCTCGTCGTCGCTGATGCGCGGCGCGCGGCGCGAGTAGTCGCGGGTGGCGACCACGTCGCGCGCGATCTCGGTGATCGCGATGATCGGCGCCGTCACCACCCGGCCCAGGCGCCGCATCAGGAGGTAGGCCACGCCCATCGCCAGCAGGGTCACGCCCAGGGCAATGCTGAGGTAGTCGAGGGTGCGCGCCAGCAGCTGGTTCTCGGCGCGCAGGTAGACCGTGCCCAGGGTCTCGCCGTTCTCGACGATGCGCTGGTGGACCACCAGGTCGTCGCGGTCGGACCTGGGCGTGCCGGACAGCTGCCGGGGCATGGGGCGCGCCTCGCCCCGCGCCTGGTAGGAGGCGAACAGCTCGCCGTTGGCGTCGTAGATGGCGGCCGCGCGCACCGAGGGGCGGGTGCGCAGCAGGGCCAGGTTTTCATTGGCCAGGCGCGGGTCGTCGAAGGTAAGCGCGGCCGAGGTCATGTGCCCCACCAGCTCGGCCTGGGTCGACAGGTCGTTGAGCAGGGTGCGCTGGTAGCTGCGCAGGTCGTAGACGACGATGACGGCGATCGACACCAGCAGCGCGGCGAGCGTGGTCGCCATCACCACCGACACCAGCTTGCTGCGGATCGAGCGCGGCGGCGTCATGCGGCCTCCGGCGGGGCGCGGTGGCCGGCAAGGCGTCCAGGCGCCCCCGTGCCGCACGGTTGCGCCAGCCCCATCCGGTCACGCGCAAATCGTTCTGGCGGCATTCTTGGGCCCTGCAAAAAACGGAAAATGGGAGCTCCGCCAGTTGGACGGCGGGCAACTCCAGCATAGCCTACCGTAAAGTGTCATGTCGCACGGAACCTTTCACAATTTACCCTGTCGCGCGCGTCAATACGATATGCAATATGGGTAGGCGCACTGTGCGTAATTAATGGCGTCGCGATGTGCCGGATGGGTGCGGAGCGCGCTAGAATGAATTGCGCGCTCGCATACCGCGTTGCATCAAGGAGTGACGCCGTTTCGCGCATTATCCTCGATCCTTTCATCGGCCTGGACTGTATTCCTTAGGAGCCTCTCGTGACCAACGATATTTTCGATCTTGCCAGCAAAGCGGGCCGGGCGCTCGAGGCCAAGCGCCTGGTCCTGGCCACCGCCGAATCCTGCACCGGCGGCGGCGTGTCCCAAGCCATCACCGACATCGCCGGCTCCACCGCCTGGTTCGACTGCGGCTTCGTCACCTATTCCAACAATTCCAAGACCGAGCTGCTGGACGTGCCGGCCGCGCTGATCGCGCAATTCGGTTCGGTCAGCGAGGAAGTCGCCGGCCGCATGGCCGAGGGCGCGCTCGCCAATAGCACGGCCGACGTCGCGGTCTCGACCACCGGCATCGCCGGACCGACCGGTGCGGTGCCGGGCAAGCCGGTGGGTACGGTCTGCTTCGGCTGGGCGCGCGGCGACACGACTTTCACCGAGCGCCTGGTCTTCCAGGGCGACCGCCAGGCGGTGCGCGACCAGGCCGTGGCGCACGCGCTGCAGGGGCTGTTGCGCTTCATCGAGTAGACATGGGGGCAATCGCGCGCCCTCGCCGGCGCGTACTGGCGGCGCTGCTGTTCGCGGCAGGCGCCTCCTTGCCGGCTGCCGCGGCCGAGACCTATACCGTCTACGCCGCCGGCGACATCGCGCGCTGCAAGCATCCCGACCCGCGCTGGTCCGGCGCGGCCGCCACCGCCGCCCTGGTCGAGCCGCTGCTGCGCGCCGATCCGCAGTCGGCGGTGCTGAGCCTGGGCGATCACACCTACCCGCGCGGTGCGGCCGGTGAGTTCGAAAAATGCTACGCCCCGACCTGGGGACGCTTTCGCGACCGCACCTGGCCCACGCCCGGCAACCACGAATACGCCACGCCCGGTGCGAAACCGTATTTCGCCTACTTCGGCGAGCGCGCCGGCCGTGGCTACTACAGCCTGCGGCTCGGCAGCTGGCATGTGATCTCGCTTGACAGCAACCTGAAGGGCGCGGCCCACGCGGCGCAGATCGCCTGGCTGCGCACCGAGCTGGCCAGGGATCCCGCCGCATGCACCTTAGCCTTCTGGCACCACCCGCTGTACAGCTCGGGCGGCCACCCGCCGCCGGGCCGCATGCGCGACGCCTTCGAACTGCTGCATGCGGCCGGCGCCGAGCTGGTCCTGTCGGGCCACGACCATGACTACGAACGCTTCGCCCGCCAGGATGCCGACGGCCGCATCGACCTTGAGCGCGGGGTGCGCCAGTTCGTGGTCGGCACCGGTGGTGCCTACGCCACGCCCTTCATTTTCTTCCAGCCCAACAGCGAGGTGCGCGAAGCGAACCTCGACGGCGTGCTGGAGCTGCGCCTGCTGGCGGACGCCTACGAGTGGCGCTTCCTGCCTGCGCATCCCGGCCGGGTACCCGCGGGCAGCACGCTTGACCGCGGCCGCCAGGCCTGTCATTGAGCCACGCCCGTTATACTAGCGACCGGAGCACGCCATGAGGACCTTCTCGCTGCTCAAGCCATTCATCCTGCTGTCCCTGTTCATGCTCGCATCCTTCCCATCCGCCGATACGCCCGCCCAGACCCCGCTGCCCACCGTGGCTTTCGAAAAGACCACCCTGCCGAACGGCCTGCAGCTGATCCTGGTCGAAGACCGGCGCCTGCCCATCGTGGCGGTCAACATCTGGTACCACGTCGGCCCGGCCAACGAGGCCCCCGGCCTGCGCGGCTTCGCCCACCTGTTCGAGCACATGATGTTCTCGGCCACCCGCCACATCCCGCGCGGCCTGGCCGACCAGCTGCTGGAAGGCGCCGGCGCCACCGACAGCAACGGCAGCACCGACTACGACCGCACCAATTACTACGACACGGTGCCCTCGAACCAGCTGGAACTCGCCCTGTGGGTGCATGCCGACCGCATGGGCTACCTGCTCGACGTGCTCGACCAGAAGGCACTGACCAACCAGCAGGACGTGGTGCGCAACGAGCGCCGCCAGACCGTCGAGGGCGAGCCCTATGGCGTGGTGGAGGAGGCGCTGGCCCATGCGATGTTCCCCAAGGACCACCCCTACTATTCCCCGATCATCGGTTCGCACGCCGACATCCAGGCGGCGAAGCTGGAGGACGTGCGTCAGTTCTTCGCGCGCTACTACGGCCCCAATAACGCCAGCATCGTGATCGCCGGCGACATCGACAAGGCCAGGACGCGCGCCCTGGTGGAGCGCTATTTCGGCGGCCTGCGCCGCAGCGAGCCGGTAGCGCGGCCCAGCGTGACGACGCCGCCGATCACGGCCGAGCGCCGGGTCGTGGTGCACGACCGGGTCGAGCTGCCGCGCATCTATATGGGCTGGCTCACCCCGCCGGCCTACCAGCCGGGCGACATCGAGCTGGCGGTGGCGGCCGAGATCCTCGGCGGCGGCAAGTCGAGCCGGTTGTATAAAAAACTGGTCTACGAGCGCCAGATCGCGCAGGAGGTCGACGCGGCCCAGAACTCCTACGGCATCACCTCCACGTTTGTGATCGACGTCATTGCGCGAAATGGCGTCGATGCGCGCACCCTGGAAGCGGCGATCGACGCCGAGCTGGCCGAATTGCGCGAGCACGGCCCATCCCAGCGCGAAGTCGAGCGGGCCCGCAACAGCCTCGAGACGGCGCTCCTGAGCTCCATCGAAAAACTGGGCGGCGACGGCCTCGCCGACCAGCTGAACCACTACAACCAGTACACGGGCGACCCGGGCTATCTGAGCAAGGACATCGAGCAGCTACGCCGCGTGACTCCGCAGGACGTGCAGCGCGTGGTGCGCGCCTATCTCGCCAAGGCCTCGCGTGCGGTCGTCACCGGCCTGCCGGGCAGCCCCGTTGTCATCGATCCGCCGCGTCCACGCGCGCCCCGGGCCAGCAAGGCCGCCGGCAAGGCGGTCCAGGGCATCAACACCCCCGAGCCCTGGCGCGCCAAGGCCCCGAAACCCGGACCGGCACCTGGCTTCACGCTGCCGCAGGGCGAGACCTTCAGGCTCGCCAACGGCCTCACGGTGCTGCACCACCACAATCCCGCCCTGCCCCTCGTATCGGCCCAGCTGCTCGTTAGAAGCGGCAACGCCGCCAATCCGGCCAGCCTGCCGGGCCTGGCCGGCTTCACGGCCCAGATGCTGGAAGAAGGCACGGCCACCCGCAGCGCGCCGCAGATCGCCGACGAAATCGCGCAGCTCGGCGCCTTCCTCGACACCGGCAGCGGCGTCGATGCCTCCTCGGTCTCGCTGCTGGCCCTGCGCGCCAGCTTCGCGCCCGCCCTCGACATCCTGGCCGACGTCGTCCTGCACCCGGCCTTCCCGACCGCCGAAGTCGAGCGCCAGCGCGCCAGCCGCGTGAATGACCTGATCCAGCAGCGCGACGATCCGGAAGCCGTGGCTGCGGTGGCCGCCGCCGGCGCCTTCTGGGGCGGCCGCCATCCGAAGGGCTACGGCCAGCTGGGCACCGAGCCGGCGATCCGCAGCGTGACGCGCGAGGACCTGGTGAACTTCTGGCGCCGCCATTACGTGCCCACGAATGCGGCGCTAGTGGTGTCGGGAGCGATCACGCGCGGAGAATTGAAGACATTGGTGGAATCGCGCTTCGGCGCCTGGCAGACTGCCGATGCACCAAGCGGCGAACCCGGCGGCCCGGAGGGAAGCCGCGCGCGCCTGGTCGTGGTCGACCAGCCGGGCGCCGGCCAGACGGCGCTGCGCGTGATCGGGCCCGGCGTGGCGCGCACGACGCCGGACTTCGCGGCCCTGCAGGTGATGAACGGCGCCCTGGGCGGCATGTTCTCCAGCCGCCTGAACAACAACCTGCGCGAGACCAAGGGCTACACCTACGGCATCTACTCGGGTTTCCGCTTCGACCGCACGCCCGGCCCCTTCCTCATCGACAGCACCGTCGAGCGCGCGCATACGGGCGCCTCGGTGCGCGAGATCATCAAGGAGGTCGAGGGCATGCGCGAGGCGCCGCTGCCGGCCGCCGAACTGTCGGCGGCGCGCGACGCCCTGCTGCTGTCGCTGCCGGGACAGTTCGAGACCAATGCCGACGTCGGCGCCAGCCTGGCGGAGCTGTTCGTCTACGGCCTGCCGCTCGACTACTACAAAGGCCTGCCGGCACAGCTGCGCGCTGTCACGGCCGGCCAGGTGCAGGACGTGGCGCGCAAGTACCTCGATCCGCAGCAGATGAAGGTGGTCGCGGTCGGCGACAGGAAGCGCATCCTTCCGCAATTGCAGCCGCTCGGGCTGGGGACGGCGGAGGTGCGCGATAGCGACGGGCAGCTACCCCGCCGGACGCCCTAGGGCCTGCCAGGAGAAACAGGATGAATTCGCTGGTTCAGCGCTTGGAAAACATGCTCGAGGCAGGCAGCGACAACCTGCTGCTGCGCTTCGGCCTGGGCAAGGCTTATGCGGAGATGCAGCAGTACGACCAGGCCATCGCGCACCTCGAACAAGCTGTCGTATTCGATCCGATGCATTCGAGTTCCTGGTTCTGGCTGGGACGGGCCCAGTACGAGCATGGCCGCTTCGATGATGCGGAAAGAAACCTGGCCAAGGCGGTGCTGGTTGCATCGGAACGAAAAGACAGCCAGACGGTGAAAATGGCCCAGGTCTTCTTGCGCAGGATCGAGAAACTCGACCTGCCTGCTCGATCAACACCATCCTGACCGCTGGTGGTCGCGCGGTCGAGCGTTCGCGTACTCGGCCGGTCTGCTACACTGGTTTGTTCATCAAACCAGCACCGTGTCCGATTGACCCAGCCTCCTGTTCCCGATGGCCTGCCTCCCGTGCTTGCCGGCCCCGTCCTGCGCCGCCTCGAACCGGGCCGCCTGGTGCTATGGCTGGTCGGCAGCGCGCCGCTCGACCTGACTCTCGTGCTGGCGCCCAGGACAGGCGCGCCCCGGCGCTTGCCCCTGGACGCCAGCCGCTGCCGTGTGATGCGCGTCGGCCGCCACGCCTGCGTGCACCTGATCGACGTCGCCCTTCCCGAACCGCTCCCGCAAGACACGATCATCGAGTACGACCTGCTCCTCGCGCAAGACGACGGCAGCGAAGCCGGCATCGCGCACTGGGCGCCGCATTTGCTGCACGAGGGCGCGGCGCGGCCGAACCTGGTGCTGCGCAGCCGCAGCGACAATATCCTGTTCGGTTCCTGCCGCAAGCCGCATCATCCCTCGCCTGACGGCCTGGCGCGCGCCGACGCCCTGTTGGCCGAACATCTCGAACGGGCCGAGGAGCGGCCCGCCATGCTCATGATGTGCGGCGACCAGGTGTATGCCGACGATGTGGCCGGCCCGATGCTGGCGGCGATCCACGCGCTGATCCGGCGCCTCGGCCTCTACGCCGAATGCCTGGAAGGCGCGGTGGTCGCCGACAGCGAGGCGCTGTACCGTCACCGGGCCAGCTACTACCGGCGCGAAGAGCTGCTGCCGGCGACCAGGTCCAACGATGCGCTGCGCGACCGCTTCTTCGGCGGCAGCGAGAAGCCGATCTTCACCACGGCCAATGCGCACAACCACCTGGTGACGCTGGCCGAGGTGATGGCCATGTACCTGCTGGTCTGGTCGCCCATACCATGGCGGCTGGTGGCGGATGCGCCGCCGCCTTCGCTGGAGCCCAGGCATGCACAGCGCTGGCGGCGCGAGTCGGAGGCCCTGGCGGGCTTTTGCAGAGATCTGCCGCAGGCGGGCCGGCTGCTCGCGCACGTGCAGACCCTGATGATCTTCGACGACCACGACATCACCGACGACTGGAACCTGTCGGCCATGTGGGAAACCACGGTCTACGAGCACCCCTTCGCGCGCCGCATCGTGGGCAATGCGCTGATCGCCTACATGCTGTGCCAGGGCTGGGGCAACCGCCCGGAGGTCTTCGGTGAGGTGCTGGACGAGATGGCGCTGCTCGTCTCCACCGCCGGCGAGGATGGCCGGCTGGACGCGCCCGTGCAGGACGCGCTGGTCAAGCGCCTGCTGTCATTCCACCAGTGGGAGTTCGTCGTACGGACCAGGCCCACCATCATCGTGCTCGATATCCGCACCCGGCGCTGGCGCAACCGGCGCCGGCCCGGCCATCCCTCCGGCCTGATGGACTGGGAGTCCCTGACCGAACTGCAGCACGAGCTGCTGGACGAAACGGCCGCCGTCATCGTCTCGCCGACGCCCATGTTCGGGGTCAAGCTGATCGAAGTGGTGCAAAGGGTCGCCACCTTCGCGGGCCATGCCCTGACCGTGGACGCCGAGAACTGGATGGCGCATCGCGGCGCGGCCAGCAGCATGCTCAATATCTTCCGCCACTCGCGCACCCCGGGCAACTATGTGGTGCTGTCGGGCGACGTACACTACTCCTTCGCCTACGACGTCGAGGTGCGCGAGTCGGATCGGCCGCAACATGTCTGGCAGATCACCAGCAGCGGCATCAAGAACGAATTCCCGCGCCGCCTGCTCGACTGGCTCGACCGCCTCAACCGCTGGCTGTATTCGCCGCGCTCGCCGCTGAACTGGTTCACCCAGCGCCGCGATCTCGCCCTCACGCCGCACCTGCCGGACGCGCGCCAGCACGGCGAGCGGGTGTGGAACGGCGCCGGCATCGGCCAGGTGTGGCTGGACGCACAAGGACGGCCGACGCGCATCGTGCAGCACAACGCCGACGGGCGGGCATCGACGCGCTTCCTGGCGCCGGAGCAGGAAGCATCGCCAGCGGCGGCTTCCGAGCAGCCTGTCAGCAAGAACTGAGCTCGGGCCGACGCTCGGTGGCCCATGATCTGGCCGTGTTGCGCTCAGGTGGCAGCCCTTGTGCGTCCCGTTCTTCCGTTCCCGTTCCCTGAGCCGTGCCGCCCGTCTCGACATCCGCTGTACGGGTCAGTCTGTAGCGACAGAACATGCATTCACCAGCAGCACACATCGCATCTCCTATCGGAAAGTGGGGTCACGAAGTATCCAGATCCAGGCCATCATCGGAACGCCGATTTTTGCGCCTGAATTCCGCCGGATCGCGCAGGCACCCCGCAGAAAGCGGGTGTTACGTCCGAATAAAGTCTTGAATATCGCCCTAACAAAAACAAAGACTTAGCGAGGAGAGCAAGCTAGGGGCAGCACTATAAAATCTTGGACAGATGACTCTAAGAGGCATTTTGGCTTCCTCACCAATAATATACTCTTGGATGAAATCAAGGTTTCCTTACCACTTCTCCCACCCTCGGCAGTTCACCGAGCATAAAAACGCTAGTCCGATAGGCAGAAGATCTTTATTTGCAACAATAAGGTTTAACGCAAACTGCGCCACTCTCTGGCCTTGTCGGCGGTTCAGTTCTTGTTTAGGTACTGCCGCCGGTATTGATGACGATTCACTCTGACCATAGTGTTGAGTAAGGTCGACACAGCTGACGTAGGTCCCCTCCTGGCCGAACTCGGCCCTTAAGCTCAGCATATCAGGTCACCAAGTCCGAAAATGGCAGACTGTCACGAAGGGCCGGATCCGACCGAAAACGCTCCTTACAGTCAAAATGCCAATCACCATCTGCACTACGGTGAATCCAGCTTGCATCACTAGTCAACGTCCCGTCTGGCCTGCCACTGCGTGTGCTCTCGCGAGAACGCATTCTCAGCATCGCCTACGTACTTTGAAAACTTGTCAGTCGTTGGGGGATTTGGCAAAGCTATCCGCAGCAACCCGATCTCGTGCGCCGTAAGCGTGTAGGAGGCAGCTAGCTCTTGAAAGCGTTTCGTCTGTATCCACGCCATTACGGAAGCCGCAGCGGTCACGAGAATATCTGTCGGCCAATAGTTAACGGTCGGGTGAGCGATCTTTGCTGCGGCAAACCCCAACGCCAGCAAGTTTAGAAGAATTAAACCGCCAAACCATAACGAAGATGACCGTTGATTCAAAGGGCTATCTCATGCAGACCGATGAACGTTAGTCCAACACACAGTGATCGATAGCGGTCTCTACAGTCCGCAAACATCCATCACCTACGCGGTAGCAATGCTAATCTACGGATAGATTTCCCCGTAAGATTGGCCCTGAGTTACCTATGACGGAGGCGTCCATGGTTCAGCAGCACAACCCACACCGGGCGGTGATGTATGTGCGGATGTCTACCGAGAGCCAGGACTACTCGACTGATCACCAACGCGCGAAGATCCGGGAGTACGCGGCTGCATGCAATCTGACTCTCATTCGGGAGTATGTCGATGACGGCAAGAGCGGCCTGGATATCAGGCGGCGGCCCGGCCTAACGTCGCTGATGAAAGACGTTCAGTCAGCAAAGCCAGATTTCAGCTATATCATCGTCTATGACATAAGCCGCTGGGGGCGGTTCCAAGACATTGACGAAGCTGCGTATCACGAACACACCTGTCGTCGTGCTGGGATCACCGTGGTGTATTGCGGTGAACGCTTCACCGACGATAGTGGTCCCTATGCCTCGCTACTGAAGAGCATGAAGCGTGTCATGGCTGCTGAGTACAGTCGTGATCTTTCTGAGAAGGTCTTCGCAGCACAGTCTCGATTCATTGCGATGGGCTTCAAACAAGGTGGGCACGCCGGTTTTGGACTACGGCGCCTCGCGCTCAGAGCATGCGGTACACCGCGAGCCGTACTCGAGTACGGCGAGACGAAAGTTTCGTCAACCGATCGAGTAATCCTCATATGGGGACCAGACGACGAGATTGCTGTAGTCAGGCGCGTTTATGCGCTTTACTTGGATGAAGGGTACAGTGAGCGTCGCATTGTGCACCTACTGAACAGCGAGAACATCTCAAGTGAGTTTGGCCGGCCATGGACTCAAGCCATGGTCAACTCGCTTCTAACCAACGTCAAGTATTGCGGTGCGCTCGCATATAACCGGCGTTCTTGCAAATTGTCAGTGCCTCGAACACGCAACGAGCCTACCAAGTGGATCGTAAAGTTTGATGCAGTTGCGCCAATCATTCCAAAGGACCTCTTTGACGCTGTCCAGGTTGAGCGCGCTCGACGCCAGCGACGCTATACCAAGCCTGAGCTAATCTCGCTACTGCAAGCCTGCTATGCACGACACGGAAGAGTCAACGCAAAGATCATCGCTGCGGACTCAACGATGCCAGACCCACAACTGCTGGTCAGATCATTCGGATCCCTCGTGTCTGCGTATGACGCAGCTGGCTTGCCTCGAAGTGCCTCATATGCGTTTATCGATACCAAGAAAAAACTGGCGGCAATGCAGGCAGACCTCCTGGAGCGTGCAGAAACGTTGGCCCTGGCTGGAGGTGCCACAGTCGAACGAACTGCCGACTGTCATATTTTGCTGTTGAACAGAGCAGTACGTGTTCGATGCGATGTCGCTGTGCCACGCAATCCAAAGCGAGGGATTCGCAACTGGAGAATTTTGCCACGACCGCAAATTGACTTCACCATTACTGCTCGCATGGAGCCAGCAACTGGGGAGATTGCAGACTACTTCCTGTTTTCGCAAGCCGACTTGACAGCCAAGCCAGTCTACTTAAAAGCGTCCAACCTGGACCAGTTTGCGTTCGCCAGACACCTTTCACTCGAAACGATGTTCGGGATTCCTGAAGTCAGCAAGGCGGAGGAACCATGCTAAACCAAGGCCGCGTATGCGCAGCGCTCTATGTTAGAGCGTCTACGGAACATCAGAACTACTCGACCAGCCATCAGGAAGCTGCGCTACGTGACTACGCCGACAAGCAGAACTGCGAAATCACCAGCATTTATCGCGATGAAGGCCGAAGCGGCCTGACGTTGGATGGCCGGCCTGGATTGCTCTCCCTTTTTGAGACGATCAGATCTGGACAAGCTGAGTTCACAACCGTCCTAGTCTATGACGTTAGTCGTTGGGGACGCTTTCAAGACATCGATGAGGCTGCTTTCTACGAGTACGCGTGCCGGCGAGCCGGGATAACGGTGTGTTACTGCGCAGAGTCGTTCGACAACGATGGCTCCCCGATCGCTACCCTAATCAAAGGGCTCAAAAGAGCAATGGCGGCAGAATACAGCCGTGAACTGTCAGCTAAGGTCTTCCGTGCGCAAGTACGATTTACCGAACTCGGCTACAAGCAAGGCGGCACTGCGGGATACGGATTGCGTCGCATGGCTCTGTCAGCAACTGGTCAACCGAAAGGCATCTTACAGCCAGGGGAACGAAAGAACATGCCTAGTGATCGAGTGACCTATGTGCCAGGGCCACCAGACGAGCAAGCCGTGATCCATCGAATCTACGCGATGTACCTTGACGAACGGATGACTGACGTCGGTATAGCCGCAAGGCTCAACAGCGAAGGAGCCTCAACCTGTACGTGCAGGCCCTGGTCGGCGCACTTGGTAAAGCAAATACTGACCAACGACAAGTACGTCGGCACGATGACCTTCAACCGCGGCACTCAGCGAATGCGCACTACCCGCCGTGCTAATGATCGGGAAAAGTGGGTGCGTAGAGACAATGCGTTCGAAGCAGTCGTGTCGCGAGATAGGTTCGATCAAGCAGCGATCGAACGCAAACGGCGCCGGCGGCAATGGACTGATGATGAGATGCTTGACGCGCTGCGTGATCTTTTCATTGAGCACGGGAAAGTAACACCGGCACTGATTGATGCTGGGCCAGGGCCTGCAGCGAAATCATACGCTTTTCGCTTCAATGGTCTCATCTCTGCCATGGGCCTAGCGGGCGTCAGCTGGCCCTCCTTACCTCATGCGACCATTACGCGTTACCGACTGCGTTGCGTCACACGTGACATGACGAACGAACTCGTCCGCTATATGACGGAACACAGGGCGGAGGTGGAGGCAATCAGCCCGCGGACATGGCGCGTTAGAGATATCAAGGTGCGTCTGCTCTGCACACGCTGTCGATATGAGCGCAGTTACCCCTGCTGGAAGGTGACACTGGCCCACGACCCGGCTGTAGATTTCGTGATTTGGGTACGTATGGATCAGTCTAATGAGCGTCCGGAACGGGTCTACCTCATTCCCGTCGCGGATTTCCCAGACCATCAATATATTTGGCCGTCGACTAGGACACTGCAGAAATACGAACGCTATGCGTACTCCGGGCTACGCGCGTTATTCGGTCTCGCTTAGACCTTCAATGACTGCTTTCGACCCGAAGCAGACATCGATGGGAGCATCTTCCCGCCAATGCAAGGGAGCTTCGCGACAGATTAGTTGCGCAGTGAGCAACTGCCCTGTGCACTTAACAAAGGTAGAGTTGCCATTTGACAATTACAGTGACACACTGTGGCATCGCATCCATTGTCTTGAACTGAAAATCTTAGCGTAAGCTGCCATAGCGTTCCCCCTCGCCAACCAAACGCTAAATAATGGCACTGTACCTTGGTTCTCAGTCTATAACCAAATCTTGAAAGCAGAAATATATTGTGTCGACTTTAATTGCACTTGGCTTGGCACTTCTCCTCGCATGGCCTACGTACGGCATATCGATTGCTCTTTTCCTAGTTTTTGTCTTCTGGCCAGACAACAAATCGATCGACGTCGTGCTGGCAGCGACTGTCACTGCTATGCGTGAAGAGGTTAGCGAGGAGTTGCATGGTGTCAACGAGTCCACGATCCAGAAGATTTTCGCGCGCTATGCAATAAGGCCGCCCCATGTTTCGCGTCTGGCTCCTGGTGGTCTCGCGATATATTGGGGAACGATTCGGCACCCTCTCATCAATGCTGGACAGGTCTTTTCCGTCCGGTTTTCCTATGTTCCTCTGCCGGGAAGCCGGGGTTTTGTAAACGTGAAAGCTGCGCCAGGTGTAGACGAGTCTGTGTTCACCGGCGACGATCTTCTAAATCTCTTCGAGTCTCTCCATCTAGTACCAGCAGTCGGCCACCAAGCGCTCGCTAACGATCCAGAACCGCAACGCATAACGGCCGTTTCGCACGAACCGATTCCAAAAGTGCCTGACAACGTCACGGTTGATACTACCAAGCCGAGATCCGACAACGACATTCACAACATGATGATCCGGGCAGCGGGCCGGCCAGATGGCTATTTAAAGTGTCCAAAGCTTCGCTTTGCCGAACTAAGGAAGTTTCTGAACAAGCACAACGTCGCCATGGAGTCCTTGCCCCGCCACGGAGGCGGACGATTCTCGATCGAGATCGGTGAGTTTAGCTATGCAGCCAGCGCGACGATTTTGAACCCTAGAGAAAAGGATGAGAGCGGCATAATATTGTGGGCAAAGATCGACGGCTACGCGTCTAGCCGCACTGTTGCCGTGGCCTAACGGCAGTACCCCATCTGTAGCTTTCGTGCATGGGCAGGTTTTGGAAAGTCCTCTATTGGCCGCTGCCGCTGCTTTTTGTGGGGCAGCAGTCGACCCGAAGCGGACATAGCCAAATTGCCTTTTAAGTGTCGATCACAAGGCCAACTTTGCCTCCGAAGATGACCTCTAGTGTTTCACGAATTGAGCAAAGATCCTGACTCTCTGGGTGGAACGCAACAGCATACTCAGAATAACCGTCGAGTGCGCGCGCTGCTGCAGCGCTCACTTTGATGACAATTTCAGTCGACGAAAGTATAACGCTAAGGTCAGGGCCTACGTAGTTGAGTTGGCCCGAGACCATCACTTCGATGTCATCAGAGTCAACTGCACGAGTCAGTGAAAACCAGTAAGCGGTCTCGGCATCACGTGTCCAGAGATGAGCCATACCGTTGTACTCTTCATCTTGCGGAAATGCGAAAACAATTCCGTACAAACGCCTTTTCATTCTGGCTCCAATGTAGGCTCCTGGCCGATTTCAGACCCAAACGCTGTCGCTACTCATAGATCTTCCCACAGTACAGAAAAGTTGCGAACTTTCTCCATGGAGATGCTGCTGATAGACCATGGCTAGCGCCGAAGTCTGAAGCCTCAGCCCATGCATTAGCAGCTTCCAGAAAATCCTCGATATTTCCATTTTCCCAGTGTTCAGCATCGTTTCGCCGGTCAACGGCTAGAGCCTGAACGAAGGCGAGAAAAGTTGCCTCATCATTAACCGCCTCAAGCTGTTTGTGTAATTGGGTCATCTAGCATGCTTTCGCTGTTCAGCGTCCAACGGTAAAATCCGCAATTGGCCGGTTCCTGCTGTCAGTATGCGGCAGCTCGCGACCCAAAGCGGAACTCGGACAGCTACGTTGTTAGCGGGCAAGCTTGCCGAACACGCGGCTGTGCCAATACATCTTTGGTGCGGCAAACCAGTCTTCGTTCTTGGACGTTCGGAATTGGGCAAGCTGGGCCATTGGTATTTGATAGCGACTGAACAAAGCTAACAGGTCTCTAAGGGATGCTTGCGATAGGTTCGTTCTGGCCACCAACGTATCCTGTTCCCAGCGAAGGACACCTGGAATCTCCGTCGCCCACTCAAAAAGATGCTTCTCGTCGAGCTGCGATCCAAAATGCACTCCCGAACAGTCGAGATAAATCATTGGTCTCCTTCTTCCGCGTCCGATCTTGGCCGAACCCGGCCGTTGAGCTCAGCATAGCAGGTAGCCAAGGCGGAAAAATCGCAGACTGTCACGACCCATCCGACCCAAGCAGACATCGCGCGGTACGCACGATTGCTTATTGCATCGCGACGATCCTGCTAATTCTCGGAAAGATGAACACCGAAAGTGCTAGTGCGGTTGGTAACCCTACCGCCACCAAAGCAGAGCCAGGATCGATATCGAACCCGTATCGAGCAGCAGCTGCGGCTACACATCCCCAAAAAATTGAAGATGCTGCGGTGTAGCAGACGACCACAACGAGCTGCCGGATTTTTTCCATTTCGTTCGGACTCGATACTAGTTTTTGAAAGACCGCTTCTGGCCGAACCCGGCCGTTCAGCTCAGCATATCAGGTCGCCAAGGCAGAAAAGTCGCGGACTGTCACGAGGACCGAATCCGACCCAGAACGGACAGTCATAAAGCTATTGAGTTGATACAAAAAACTCTTCCGGATTCCGCCATGTAATGACGCGAAACGACCCCTTTATAAGACTCTGCTCACGGTAATAATGTACGAGCGCTGCCGGGCACCAGTCTCGCCCATCAGAGAATAGCGCACCTAAATCGATGAGCCTCACCACGACGCGAACGCGGGCATCGTCATCATGGAGAGGCATCACCATTCGATCATCAAGGCCTTCGGCAAAGCCAATGCGCCTGAGTTCCCTCCGCTGAAACGAGTTCGCCGCATGTACTAGCGCTCTTTCGCCAGCGATGTCTAAGACGATAATTTCGTTCATTGGAAATGTCATATAGTCCTGTCGCTTCAGCTTTATTCAGTTCTTAGTTAAACCTCCGCTTCTGGCCGGTTGCGGCCTCTGGCTTGCGGCGCAACCAACCCATTGCGGACGTTCCTAAGGTTGGAGCCGGAAGTCAGATCAAAATCAGTGCGGCTGGATGAATAGCTCAACCCCAACACCGTTAGCTACTCGCAGCGACGAGACGTGGTTTTCCTCCAGGCCGGCCGCGAATTTCTCGAGGACTGAATTTGGTGCCTTCCCGTTGTAATTAAGCGACGCAAACTTTCCGTCTGCAATCACTCCAAGGACCACCAATGCCTTCGTCTCCTTGAACTTGATTCGGTCAATCAAGATCGCTTGAAGCCCGGGCGAACTGGCGGCGGCTTTACCAACAGCCGAAATCAACTCAAAGCCAACTTCGCGTAGCGCAAATTGAAAATCACTGCCGTCCGCTTTGGCCGCACGATCAACGTCTTCAGTGAAGAGGAAGTCAATACCTCCAAATTTCGTCGAAAACGCAATTTTGGGCGCGTCCGCAGCGAAGGCGGTTTGAACTTGTGCCATGAAGCAAGCGACAACCAAAAGTGCAGAAATGAATTTCGAAACCTTCAAGTAACCTCCCGCGAAATGGAAAAAGAATCAGCGCCAAAATGTGAGTTGGGTAAAGTTCCCTAATGACAGCTCCTGGCCGATTATGGCCGTTCAGTGTACGGCAACTACCGACCCAAAGCGGACCTAGCCAACGCGGCTTCCATTCTTACCCCAAAACGGCCATAAGACACCAAGCAGCGCGTGGCGGCGCAAGGCAACGATGTCTGCCGATACGAATGGAAGTGGTCCCTCACCGTTCGGATCGGCTGCTCTTCCCGTAATCGCAGTTCCTCCGCGAACAACCAAATTCATGAACTTTGTGCCGTCGGCCAGCTTCACGTCTACCCAGTGAACGTCCATCTTCACCTCGGGGCCAAGCTTGGCACGAAGATGCGTCGGCAAAAGAATACTGGTCATTGCTAGTCCTGGAAATTTGGGCGATAGGACCTGTAATCGAATGGGCAACAACACCGGTTACGCGAATGTCTGCTGTTGGCCCAGGCTGTGTAAAAACGCAGGACCGTGTAAGCGAACCCGGCCGGGTAAACGTTGAGGAAGTATCTCATCACTGGGGTGCCAAATGAAGCGCTTTATCGAAGGCGAAGACCGTGGACAAGGCACGCTGCTTCCAGAGCACCTGGACGACTACGTCACCGAGAACAACCCCGTTCGCGTGGTCGATATATTCGTTGATGAGCTTGACCTGGCTAACTTGGGTTTTGCGCGAGTAGTGCCTGCAAAGACTGGTCGGCCGGCATACCACCCGGCTGTACTGCTCAAACTCTACATCTACGGCTACCTGAACCGCATCCAGTCGAGCCGCCGGCTCGAACGCGAAGCGCAGCGCAATGTCGAGCTGATGTGGCTGACCAGGCGCCTGGCGCCGGACTTCAAGACGATCGCAAACTTCCGCAAGGACAACGGCAAGGCGATACGCAACGTTTGCAGACAGTTCATCGTCTTGTGCCAGCAACTGGACCTGTTCTCGGACGCCATCGTGGCAATCGACGGCAGCAAGTTCAAGGCCGTCAACAGTAGCGACCGCAATTTCACCGATGCCAAGCTAAAACGCAGGATGGCGGAGATCGAAACGAGCATCAGCCGCTATCTGGCAGAACTGGACACCACCGACCGGCAGGAGCCGGCTGCTGCACAAGCGAAAAGCGTTCGCCTGAACGACAAGATCGCAGCGTTGAAATCGCAGATGGCCACGCTCAAGGAAATTGAAGCGAAGCTGGAAAAGACTGGCGAAACGCAGATTTCGCTTACCGATCCGGACGCGCGCTCGATGATGACGCGGGGTTCAGGCATCGTGGGATATAACGTGCAAACTGCGGTCGACGCCAAACACCATTTGATCGTCGAGCACGAGGTCACCAACAATGGCAGCGACCGCGATCAATTGTCCGGCATGGCAAAGAAGGCCCGCACAGCGATCGGTACGACGACGTTGACAGCGATTGCCGACCGAGGCTACTTCAAGGGCGAGGAAATCCTGGCCTGTCATGAGGCGGGCATAGGTGCTTTGGTGCCGCCTACAAAGACTTCCGGGGCCAAGGCCGATGGCAGGTTCGACAAAGCCGACTTCATCTACGATCCCGAAAACAACGAGTATCGCTGCCCGGCCGGGGAAGCTTTGATTTGGCGATTTTCCAGCGTCGAGAAAGGCATGACAAATCACCGCTACTGGAGCTCGAACTGCAAGGGTTGTCCGCTTAAGGACAGGTGCACGCCGAGCGCGCAGCGGCGTGTGACGCGCTGGGAACATCAGGACGTGCTCGACGACATGCAGGCGCGCCTTGAACAGACGCCCGACGCCATGCGCATACGACGTTCGACTGTCGAGCACCCCTATGCCACGATCAAGGCATGGATGGGATCCACGCACTTTCTAACGAAAGGCCTGGAGCGTGTGAAGAGCGAAATGAGCTTGCATGTGCTGGCCTACAACTTCAGTCGCTTGCTCACGCTGCTTGGCATGGAGGGAATGCTGGCGGCGATCAGGGCGTACGCCCGTTTTCTGCCGCAAACCGGGCTGTTTGGAGCGTTCTTGCTGCTGGTCTTGCCGAGGACTAGAAAACGGGATAACCAAGGCTACGGCACTTCTATAGGCTTCTGGATAGGCCGTAAGCCGTACAATTCGGCTAACGAATTCAGCTGATGAGTTTTTACACAGGCTGGACCGATTGCGGACGTTCGGCAAGGCTCAGTGTACCCGGCTGTTGCCTGTAGAGCATCGAGAGGATTTTGTTAGGCGTTCTAAAGCAGTTATAGAGCCTAGATCCGCTAGTCCTCTGTTGGTTTTTGGATGGTCGGCTTCGACGCTTTGACCAACAGGCCCATGCTCTTACCTGTTTCTTCGACAACATGCATCATCTTCGCTACAACAGGAACACCAAAAATCATTATGCAAGCGAAGGCAGTTAAAGCGGGAGTCACTTCCGGACCACCTTTTTTGTCAAGTATGTGTCCAACGCGCATAGGGTAGTCGGCAATTAGCCCTGCAAAGATGTAAGCCGTAACGCCAAGCCCCATCACCGTGATAAGTGCAGCCTTAAGTGACTCGTCCGCAATCTTGGCGCGAGCTTCCATCTCGGCCGGGTCAGTAACTGCGCGTGCTCGCGCGTACAGCAGCGAACAGGTAGCAAACAGCGACGTAGTAAAAGCAACACTAGCGCCGAGTAGTCCATCTAGCTGCATCATTGCTAGCCTGTTGACGATGGTGGCGAAAAAGACCGTCATAAAGACAACAGGGAAGAAGCGAAAGTAGAAGCTGTCGAGTTTTTCCAAAGGGTTCACGCTTGCCTCTCATGCTTGGGTGGATCTGAAAACGGTCTTTGTCAGCAACCGACCACTTCTAGCCGAACGCAGACTCAAGCCGATTCCCAATCCCTGCACATAGTCGCAGTCAAGGGTGCAGTTGCTTGATCTATATCATGGTCGAAGCGGACGGGTTCTCTACAATGTACTGATGACTACTCAGCTTGAACCCGATCTTCACCGCAACGCTAAGTTGCTTGTTGCGGCTGTCCAGTTAAGGAAGACGCATGGGTTACTGTATGCGATGCGGTTTCTTGAGGACCGTGGCTTTGCCAACGTGGTTATTTGGGAGGTACTCAATCTCATCCCGGCTGGCACAACCAGAGAACCTCCACAGTCGTAAATCAGGTACAGAACTGCGTTGCACTACTGGTGGAAGCGATGTCAATACTTCCTGTCAGATGCGGAAGTCATCTATGGACTTTCCGCTAGCGAGCCCTTCTGCAATCCACTTCGGCTGGCGCCCACGACCAGTCCAGGTCTGGCTATCGTCACCGGGGTTTTGATAACGCGCCTGGACCTTTTGTCCCTTGCTGCTCTTCGATTTCTTGCTACTTGCAGCAAGCAGCTCCTCGACCGACACCCCCGCCTGCTGAGCGATTGCTAGGATTTGCTCCCGTGCTTTCTGCAAATCTTGGTGCTGGCGGTTCTTGATTTCCTTTTCAATGTCGTGCTGCAGGCCCTTCAGTTCGCCAAGGTTGTAGCCCGACAGATCAATATTTGCCATGATGATATCCCTTCAATTTAGTTGAATGTCTTGCGCATTGCATCGATTCTACTATGCGCCATGGGCTAGCTCGACTGCAATTGCACCTCTTCCTCTAGCTGCGGACCAAAATTAGGCCTTGCTCACTAAGGAGGTTGACATGAACACAAGTAGCGATGCCGGCAGCCGGCGTATTCCATGGAACAAGGGGCGTCTGGTCGGTCAGAAGTTCCCTTTGAAGTTGAAGGAAATCTGGGCGATAAGGATCCGACTGCAGATTGCGGAACACTCAAGAGATTTAGCACTTTTTAATCTGGCGATCGATAGCAAGCTGCGTGGTTGCGACCTCGTCAGTCTGAAAGTGAAAGACGTCGCTCAAGGTGGCAGCATATTCCATCGTGCGATTGTTATGCAGCGGAAGACCCACCGGCCTGTTCAGTTTGAAATCACGGAGCAGACTCGCCAATCGGTTCAAGGCTGGATTGCAGCTGGAGAGCTTACATCGAACCAGTATCTATTCCCGAGTAGGGAAAAGAACTCGCATCATCTTTCGACTCGTCAGTATGCACGGATCGTCGCCAGGTGGGTGCGATCCATCGGCTTGGATCCAGCGGCGTATGGAACTCATTCAATGCGGCGGACGAAGGCGACATTGATCTATCGTCGTACGAAAAATCTTCGTGCTGTACAGCTGCTTCTCGGCCATACTAAGCTAGAGAGCACAGTGCGCTATCTCGGCATTGAGGTCGACGACGCACTCGAGATCGCTGAGCAGACCGAAGTCTGACTTACGAAACAGGATCTGTCGCTCATAAATGCGTATAAGTGGCCTTGTCGTCAAGGCCGCTTACGGCTTGGAAAATTGCTCTCGACATGGATGGTAAAATTTTGCCGGGCCAAGTTTCCTTTTTCGTTGGTGCGCTAAAACTTGCGGCAGTTGGCCAGCCGCCGAACAAAATACTGTTGCGCGATAGCGCCCGGTATCGAAAGGAAAAACATGCGCAAACAGCCTGCTATTCTCGAAGGTGCATACCAAGTGATCGAGAAGCGTAGCTTGCGGGCTACGGCCGAGACTGACCCCGCAAAGTGGAGCATTTGGAAAGAAATTTGGGCCTGCTCGACGTTTGAGGAGCTTGCGAGGCGTTGTCCCGCCCCCATCCATACTACAAGCACGAATCGACGCATCACTTGGAGAACTGAGGCTCGGTGGGCATTGAAGTGCGGCTGGATAGTCCAAGTCAAAAAGCCGTGATGACGAAAACATGGAGCACTTATTGTTCACCGATCTCTTCTCGCCACGGCCCGACATTTGGGAACTGCGCGGCGATTCGCACCTCTGGGATGAGCTCGCGGTGCATCTCGCCGAGGTCGCAGTGCCAAATTCTGCAAACGCAGTGCGCCAGATCATCGCAAGTGCGGTCGAGGCTTTGACGGGCGCGACCCTGGACGGAAGTGGCGTGGTAGTGATCGATCGCTATCCAGACGACGGAATGTCGAGCCGTCATGTATCCCTGCGATTCTGGAACGAGAAGGCGCTCCCGCTTCTTATTTCTCGGTTCCGAGGACGGCCCCCGAAAACGCGAGACTATTTCGCAGAGCTTTACGTGGCTGGCTTGTTCGGCGACGCCGGCTGGGCTGTTTATTTCCCGAAGCGCGACGTCGGCTTTGACTTCGTCGTATCCAAGCAGGTAGCAGGTGACATCATACTCCGCCCGGTACAGGTTAAGGGACTGTACCCGACGCCAGAGAAGCGGGACCGAGACACGTATGGCTTTGCTGGCGTCCTTAGCGCCGTGCATCCCGAGATGGTCGTAGCTATGCCATTCTTTTCAGCCAGAGAGCGGGGTGCTGCTCCGACATGCATCGCCTTCATGCCGCTGGCTGCCATGCGAGACCGCGAACGTGGTGGTGTTCGGTGTGTTCCATGCAGCCTGTCCAAAGGCGTACCGCGACCGCGCCCAAGCTTTCTCTCGTTCATGGGCGATGCAGGATTGAAGGCGCTGGAAAATCCAACATGGAGTGCCTCGGTCCCTGTCGGTATTGCTTTATAGGGAAACAGCGTTTGCGACTATCGGTGGATCTTTTGCCGCTTTGCAAAGCGGCTAATTAAGTGCAACAGGCCGGTTCCGGCCAAAAGCGGTCGTTCCGCTATGCATGGAACCCACAGCAAACTACAACACGCTATTAGATTAATACCGACCTGATTCGATTAGCTGCTAATTCTTGCACTCAATGAAAATCTCACTGATAGAAAATGGCCTTGATTCGCTCAAAAAAGGGTATGGGCATCTAAAGAAGTATGAAGAACTCGACGCAGATCCAATGAATGACACGCAACGTTTCTCGTTGCTTAAAGACGCGATATTGGCCATTCAACATGGCGTAGAGATTCTCTTTAAAGATATTTTGCGCAACAAGAATGAAATACTTCTGTACTCGGAAATAAACGCAAAGCTCAAGCAAGCTTTCACGAAAAGACGAGAAGGGGTGATCACAGAACTATTCGAACTTGACGGCGTTCATACCGTGACTTTTAAAGAGTCACTTGAACGGGTTCGAGATATTTGCGGAATTGAAATTCCGTCAAAATTAAATAAGAGTCTAATTAAAGTTGAAGCATGGAGAAATCTTCTCATGCATAGTGCTGTTTCTCTGCCTGAAGTGCAGGTTGCAGCCGTCTTAGGCGGGTTAATGCACAGCCTTGACAATTTTTTCTCGACTGCAATCGGGGAAAGATATATCAATGGTCAAGGTCGTGTTGATTTAGAGCGTGCCTACAACTTATACATAGCATCTCGTCAGGTACCGAACGATTTGAAAGAAACAGTAGTTAAGAGGCTAATAGCTGCGCTAAAAGAGCATGGGGTAAAGGATGTTACTGCCCCCGGCGTCTTCTTGGTGAAAGATTATGATAAAGCGATTGGTATTTTGTCACATATCCAAGGCGATGATCTCGTTTATGGTTGTGACTTTTCTAATCACCACTGCTCAGGCCTTGCTAAAGTAGTTGGAGCTAAGCCGGGAGGCATACTTCGAATCTACACCGAAGATATTGATAACTATTACGATATCGGTCTTGATGGGATAGTCGTGTACGTGCCAGCCATAGCCGGCGACCTGTCGCCACTTGTTTTCGTCTTCTCAAAACAAATTAGCCAGATAGGATCTAGTCCTTATAAGCGCGACAAAGATCTGATTACTATTCAGGAAGGGTATATCCATGAAGATGGTAATGAAATATGGGAGGCTGACGATTTTAAAGCTACGCGTAGTCGAGTATACAAAGATGATGGTTCTGCAAGTGACGAGGGACTGCGGAAGATATATCGTTTCCTTGGCGCGGGCTGTGCAATGTTCTTAAATGTGCAGAAACTAAAATATGGTCGATCCGTCAGACTAATGCACGACCCGCGCTTGCAGGAAATTCAAGCGTTATACAATCTATTTAACCAGTATGTTAGCGGCCATATTGAAGAATAAGAGCGGGCTGTTGCCGCGTCGCAAATAAGACGTATGCTCACTAAAAAGCTGTCATGACGTGGGAGCGTCGCAGTGCCGGGAAGGGGGCGTCTACGGAACCATCAGGATTAACAATTATTCATATGGATCAGTTGACGCAAAAATGTGGAGTGGGATACAAGTCACTTAATCTTGATAAGGCAGTCTAAAATGTTCAAACTCGTCGCGATTCTTGCTTTTATGGTCACTGGTGCCTGGGCATTTTTGAAGCCTGGTTGGGATAGCATCTGCGCCGCGCTAGCCGCCCTGGTTACGGTTATAAGCGCATTTATGCAGAAAGGCGAACCGACACAATCGCAAACAGTGGGCTCTGGCGGGGTTGGGATTCAAGCTGGACGAGATGTTTCTAACCATGATATCTCGAGCAGAGGATAGTCGTGATCGGTGATACACAACAGCAGGAAGTGGGCGATGGCGCACTAGCAGTTCAAGCGCATCGGGACGTGACCGTCAATGTTGGCCTCACTTATGAAAACGTCCGGACGTTAGCGCTCGACACCTTCCGCGCTGAGTTCGTCAAAATGCTCGACATGGCCGGCGCGATCGCTGAAGCACGTGCGACGAGATTGCTCAATGAGTACATTGCTCGCGTCGAGCGTGAGAATCACACATCTCTAGGTAACGCAAGCGACCCTGATTTTCGATACAGCCTTTACATGGCCCAGAAAATCGCTGCCCGCAGTGGCGATGCTGACCTGCAGTCCCTTCTTGTCGAGTTGCTTGTACAACGTTCGCATCAGCCCATCAGGAGTTTTGTCCAGCTCGTGCTAAGCGAGTCTATCGAAGCAATTCAGAAAATTTCAGCAGCGCAGATCAACGCACTAACGCTAGTTTTCGCAATAAAGCACATGAAGTTCTTAACAGTGTCGTCGTTCGCAACTCTGTTGGATACGCTCGACCAGTACGTAGAGCCTTTACTTCGCGATATCGCCGGTTCAAATGCATCCATAAGTCATCTGGAATACGCCGGATGTGGAACGGTTAATACTACCGAGAAGTTCGAAATGAATAAGGCGATGCTTTGTTTTTACCCTGGTGCCTTTCAGTCAGGCGTTTCAGAAGCAGATGTTTGCGTCAAAGTCTTGAGTCCTGCTGCGCGCACACTTCTTGTTCAGTGCGAGCACGACGCCCGACATGTCCAGGTCCTTGGTGGAAGCTTGGAGAACGTGCGGGCACTTTGCGATCAGTTCAACTTAGCAATTAACGACCGCAAGATGCTGGAAGCCATCTTTAATTCTCGCAGCCAAGTGAAGTTACTCGAGTGTTGCGCGAGTCGTCGACCGTATTTTGATCACCTTTGGAAGGTATGGGACGACACTCAGCTCTCTAACTTCTCTTTGACAAGTGTCGGGTTTGCGATCGCGCACGCGAATTTGTCAAAGTTTGGTCCTATTCGCCCTCTAACGGATTGGATTCATTGAAAGCCTCAGCATGACAAATGTTGACTTGGATTACGACCGCAGATGCAGTGCTACATAGGCAATAAACAGATGTAGACTAAGTCGAATGAACGGGATAGTAATGAGCTTTAGTCGCAGTAGGAGAGGTCTTGGAAAAACAGGACGGCAACGCGAGAGGCGTTCGCACTTCTGAAAGAGATAGGTGGCTCTGAGCAGTTTGCGTAGAGTACTGGATTGTGAAGCAGATGTCCGCAATGGGTCGACAGTCGTTATACAATAGCTTATGGCTACCAAAAAAAACCAACCAGCAATCAAGCCGTTCAAAAGCTATGAAGGACTGACCCTTGAAGGCATTGCGGCGCAAATCGTTCACTCAGTATTGGTATGGAAAACCCATGAGCTAAGCACACGCAATGACTGCCAACTAGTTGTGAACAACCTGATTCGCTCATATCACGCGCGCTTAGCGGCTCGGTCGAAAGATCCCCTCCCGTCCTCAAAGAAAGCAATTACTGAGCGCAAGCGCGGAAACAAGCCGATCGTTGAGCACGCTATTCCAGTTGCATGCATTATGAAGCATTTACTCGAAAAGACCGTGAAAGGCGACTTCGTTGATGGGCCCGCGCTGATTCCGAAAGTGATGAAAGTTCTCGACGCTACAGCATTGCGGGCTTGGGTAACCAAAAGCGAGCACAATGCACTGCGGAACCTTGGCTTAGAGTGCTGCATGCCCGAAGGCCATAAGCATCCTTGGCCTGATCGCTGGGCCCGTTACCGCATCGCAAAAATTGAGTTGGCTAGTTGACCCCGCATAGGTACACACTGATCTATATCGATCGGCCGAGTTCGGCCAGAAGCAGACGTTTCCGTCCGAAACGGGTGTTTTTTGTTTAAAAGACAAGGTATGTCAGTTATTCGATGCAGTTAAAAGCAAGCAATGACATGCAGCGCATTACCATCACGATTGATCATGTCTTCGATATCACGACAAGCCTGTCGCGAGGCAGGCAGCATTGCACTTTCTTCAACTTTCAAAGCGGCGAAACAAGTCAATTTGGCGTTGCGCTTCCAGGTAAGCCCGGACTTGAGAATGGCATGACGGTGTCCGCACTGCTTGAAGAAAGCGATAACTGGCAGACCTTGTTGGGGTGGCTCAACCATGATACTGGTGAGATCGTCTGCTGGAGTCGCGGACCCCAGGTGTTGTTCTTTTTGTTGTCATTTCCAGCGGCCGCCTTCTTGCTCGACTTAAGTAAACAGTCGCTCAACGTTAGTGTGGCAGGTTTCCTTGTGCTTGCGTTTTGTCTCTGGACTACCATTCGAGATTACATTGTATTCTCCAAGGCCAGACGTACCCTTACAGCGATAAAGAACGAGGAGTTTCACTTAAATTGAACTCGAGGTCCCGGATGCTTTTACGCTTCACAGCTTGTTGGGTGTCTGGTTCGGATCGGCAGCTGCCGTACAGTGAGCGGCAGCAATCGGCCAAAAGCGGACCTCGCGATGTACGCTGTAACCCGCGAATCAAACGAATTGGAAACGAGATGGCATCGTCCAAACCGATTGAGCTTCCCTTCACCCGTGACTCGGTGATTCGTGTCCTTACCTACGGCGCCAATCCGGAGGCCAGCCCGTATAGTCACAAGCAGATCGCTGAGTGGTGTGATCGTTTCTGGTGCCAGTATCTAGATATTGATGCTGAGCCTGCAATTGAAGAATTACTTCCTGTGTTGACCGACGTCGAAACGCAATGGGACCTCTATCTTGCGAACACATACTCGATTGAGGAGTTGCGCTCGAAAACGTTTGATAGCGAGACTATGCCGGTACAATGGTTTCGCGATTGGCTCAAGGAAGTCGAGAAGTAATGCCTCGGAACGTTCGCAATGAACGGCCGCGTTCGGCCAATAGCGATCGTTCGAAGCGAGCAAAAGGAAGAGGTATGGCAAACCCCAAAAAATGGAGGCGTATAGCGATCTGGGTTACTGTTGTTCCCCTCTTGGTTTCGCTATTTTCCCAGTGCCTCATCTGGCTGCTTCCAAACTGCAACCCGACTCCCTACTCGGTGAATCAATGTGTGATCAGTGGGCATCAAGTCGGTTCGTTTGTAATTGCAGGCTTACTCGGTGGGCTTTATGTTGCCGCGCTTCTAGGACTTCTGATCTCTATACCTTTGTTCGGGGCATCTTTGGTCGTGCAACGGCGTCGCCTCAAATCTCGATGAACGTCTGCAATGGGTCGGTTGCGGTCCTTCGTGACAGTCTGCGATTTTTTTGCCGCGGCTACCTGCTATGCTGAGCTCAATGGCCGCCTTCGGCCAGTAGCGGACTAATGACTCTAATACTTCCGCCCTCATAAAAGGAAATTTAATGTCTCGTAATATCGATACATGTTTTGAAATTTTCGACCAGGTAAAGCAGCTTGCGCTACTAGATCAGTCCTGTCGCGCCGTAGTGACCGTCTACTCGGCATGGGGAGTTATTGGGAATGGAGGCCTACAATACTTCTTCGAAAACAATTTCGACGGTGATCCTTCGTTTGACGTTTTCACAGAGGCTTTTCATACTGTGGGACTTGACGAGATCGCGACACGTTTTTCAGAGTTGGTGGCACTGTTTCCTTTCGGCGATCCGCACAAGTCCAGTCAGAGGAGGCAGGAGTTTCTCGATTCTCAACCGCCAAACTTCACCGCCGCAATGGAGAAGCTTGAACATCTTATCTATAAACACAACGATATTGAAGGAACGTTAAACGCGTTCCTGACGCGCAAACCTTAATTCAAGGTGGAGAACGTCTGCTCTCGGCCGGTAGCTGCCGTACTCTGGACGTCAGCTACCGGCCAAAAGCGGCCCTTTTTGAACCTCTTAATTCAGGACATTCTGATGCCGCTTTACACATACGTAGTGTCGTACAAGGGAGCGACCCATGTGGCCCAGGGTAGCCATAGCAATTTCAAGGGCTTTATATCTACGTGGTGTTCTAACATACCTGCTGGAGCACTGCCGGCCCTAACGCCTATACTCCATCGTGAGCTTGCAGAGCAGGCATATCGAGGCGAATTCCCACCGGTAGCGAACCTCAAACATACTTGGCGGAAGTCCATCGAGCTTGGTGGGAGTGAATTTGTTGTCGTAGCAGTGCAAACTCAGCTATAAACTTGGATTGCAGAGACCGCTTTGGGTCGGTTGCGGTCCTTCGTTAGTCCGCGACTTTTCGGCCCTGGCTACCTGCTATGCTGAGCTAAACGGCCGCCTTCGGCCAGAAGCGGACGTCTGATGTGTTCTAAATCGAACGGAGAAGGTAGTGAATCAAGAATCGACATACAAATGAGCACTGTTCCAAGAGCATTTATTTTTCTAGCCGTCTCTTCGGCCTTTTCGTACGCTAGTGCCGCGAGTTTCGACTGCAAGAAGGCGAAGTCTAGGAACGAACAGCTGATTTGCTCAAATTCCGAACTTTCCTCACTCGACGAAGTCTTGAACAAGGTCTACCAGCGTGCATACAACACGGCTGCGAACAAGTCAGTCGTGCGGCAATCGCAACGCGATTGGCTGGAGTCATCGGAGTTGGACGCTTGTCGTCAAGCCGAATGCTTGAAGCTGCATTTCTCCGAGCGTATCGCGCTATTGAAGGATGTGGCAGCGAATGGAGAGCCCTTGTCGCAATGGAGTGGTATCTACGTAAGGTATTCAAGCGGAAAAGTTGATACAGATGCGGCGACGATTTCTGTGCTAGGACTTCGATCAGGTCGTCTCTATGTATCGGGCACGGCTCTCTGGTATGGGCCGCAAGCCAAAATCGGCCAAGTCAATGATGGCCAGATGACGGGTTACTCCGACCCCATCATGGCTGGTGAGAGCGCAAACTTAGATGCTGACGGGTGCTCAGCAAGTCTGCACCTGCGTGGCACCATTCTCGAGGTCAAGGATGAAACCGGCTGCGGTGGGCTAAACGTGACGTTCAACGGGACGTACCGACGGAAATAGGTTTGCGCAACTTCTGCTTTGGGTCGAAAGCAGACCGATGAACGTTAGTCCAGTGCACGATACGTTAGACACCCTTACCTGTAACAGCGAGCAGTTGCTAAAGCTGATGGGACGCCGGATCGCAATGGACCTGCCAAAGGTGAAACCAACAGCTCATGCGAGAGACGACTGACTCCAAGTTGCACTTCTTTTATAAGACTGACCGTAGAGGGGTGAACGTCGCAGGTTGTCGAGCGTATTCATACGTTGATGACTCTGGAAGCGCAGCTGCGTGAACTGAGGGGTCGCAGCATGGTTGCAGGTTCATACTTGGATCTTAGGTGCGCTTGGTACGGAAGGGGTTGCGTCCTTTATCGCCACACCGGTCACCACGTTCGATTTGCAGATGAAGGCCGTGTAACTAGAACGAAGCGTAGGAAAACGCGCCTACGTCAGAATAAATGAGCTTGTGCAGCTGTACATCGTGCGTCTGGGAAGTTCAAATCAAACCATTTGGTATCGTTGCGTAATAACCATTTAAAGGACGTGCGCGCGACAAGGAAAAACTCACTTCGCAATGGCAGCGCGCGGTTATTCATAAATTCAAGGCACACCCTTCGATGTATCAATTGGTCATCAGCTGGACACGGCGGATTCATTTCGGCTTTTGCTAACCCAGGGCAATCCATGACGGCCTGCCACATACAATGCTCTAGATACCCTTGCCATGACCCAAAAAGCCAGTCAATAAGCAGTAGGTTATGTTGTGGGCGACGCCATGAGTTCGCACGCCGGAAGCTACGGGCTAAGATGCCTAAGCCTTCTGGCGATAGGGATTCACGAAAGTCTGCGTTATGTTTCAGGAAGCTATATCGTTGAGAAAATTCGGCGGCGAACTCTTCGTTCCGGATCTTACCGGTGGTCGTTAAGATTCCTCGACTCCCGAGTGCTCGGAGCATCACCGCGTGCGAAGAGGTAAGATCCGGGATATCGCTGATGTAGAACAGTGCATCGCTCGCTAATTTGCTAAGCCGCACGAGCACACCCTCATATGAGGCGATATTAACTGACCAGTAATCCGTGGTAAGAGTAGTCTGCTCTGGCAATAAGAAACGAATGTGTCGGTCGTTATTCGGCGCGATCGAAAGCTTTAAAGGAGTGTGGTGTATGAGGCAAAAGAACGCCATGGGAAGCTGGTGAGCTCTGCGCCAATGCGATATACCGTACGTCGATAGATCCGACTCAACACAGTATGGGCACCCACGCCAAGTGTTGACATTGCCGTTGGATAAAGTTGCTAGACCATAGCCAGCAGTTTCTACAGGGCGCCGCCACTTTGCAGCGCGCCAAGGTGGCCCGCCAATCCGCTCGAAGAAGCCGCACAGGGTCGTTCCTAGCAAAACTTCTCGCGGATCACCAAAATGTCCTCCTGTTGCTTCACAGAAGCGCGACAGATTTACTGGGAACTCCGCTATTCGAATATTGGACGATGGGCCAAAGAGACTCCTGCAGGCCTCGCGATCGTCGCGCGCTGCATTCTGCAAACGCGTGCGGGCTGCTATGCTGTAAAGCGTTTCGTCATATCGAAGGATTGGGAGGAAATTGATCTGCATTTATCAACTTTGGAATGAGTACTTGGGCAGTGAGTAGCGACTAACAAGGTCTTCAATGATCGCTCGTTTCTTGTGGGTAGTCCTTGATGTCGAACGATGTACAAGCTCAGCAAAGGTTTAGCCAGCGCACGCTGGCTCTTCGGCGAACGTGCTCTGAATGACTTCCTATAGCAAAGAAATGTGGGAGCATATGCAGCAATTGAGGCCACAAGCAAGCCCAGGTCATTTGCTCATGACAGTTGATGCATGCTTACGCATCCACTGATAAGCACGTGCTTGTGCCGAAACGGCGATCACTAAACAATGCAACGACACCATCTAGAGAAATGTGTCAGAGAGGACCCGACTAGCTGATATAAAACGTCGAGTTAGATTCAGGAAATAGCTCGCCGTTGATACGCCCTTCCCGCCTGATAAAACACTCTTTCGGGACAGGGTCCAGTCCAGTCTCGGCCAATGCCCCGCGTTGAGAGCACAGCATTAATTTCCTGCGCCGAAGCACCGCCACATCTGGGCACGTCTAAAAAATATTCGAGGATAGCTCTGCCTTTGTGCAACTCCAACTTAGAACGACTGCAGATTACAGACAGGGAGCTACTAGGCTCATGTAGAGATTGCAGTGTCCAGAGCATACGACGCGCAAAGAAATGCCAAACGCTTTCCGCATTCTCTTCCGCTGCTGCACGTGCTAAAGGAAACCTTTCCTTCGACGGCAACCGAACTCCTTTCGGACGAAATTTCGCTGCCGCGATCAGTTTATTCATTGTGACACGATAGGGCCGTTCGTCACTCGCGTAGATAATTCTTGCGCTTTCGTTGATGGCTTCGGCCCATTCGATGTCCGATTGTTTTTCACGCTCTTTAATCTCAGATTCTTTTCCAGCTCGGCGTTTCTTTTTCGCCGCGGCGGCACGTAAGCGTGCATCGATTCGTTCACATGCATCTGGCAAGATTTTCACCAAACGCCTCATGCCGCCGCTGTAGAACTTCCAAAGCTGATGACTGTCGTAGCCATGCCGCTGCGCTACTGCAACCATTTGCCTCAACAGCATTTCTGAGGTTTTCTTTAAGTCAGCATCTTCGCTTCGGGCACTATCCGACACATCTGCAGCGCGAGCGCTGGTTCTCGCCTCCACAATCTCTTGGCACCTACGCGTAAATAGATTCGGGTCCCGAAACAGAAAATAAGCAAGTAGTAGATGGCGGTGGAGAGGGATCTCATCGAACGACCAGCTTTCCAAGACTTTGAACCAGCCTGAAATGCGGTGTTGACGGTATGCAGAGTCGACGATTGCAAGGAGCTTCCGGCCGAAGAACATCTCGACAGACGCAAAAAGCGCCTTTTGCTTAATTCTTTCACGTCCCCAACCGAAGCCGACCTCCGCCGCGCGCGTTCTGTAAATTCCAACCAGTTCCCCTGGTCTCAGCTTGACTGGCTCAGCCTCCAGTAGTTCACGTGTGAAGCTAGCGAAATTTACTTCAATCTCTGATGGCTCGGCCGCCTTTGATTCAACTTCCGCGGACAGCGCATGACCGCAGTCGCATCCTAGCCAGGCCGACAAAACCAGTTGCGTTGGCTGTGCAAAAGGCTGCCGACAAGACGGACAGCGGTCTAGCAGGGTCGCTGCGTGCTTCCAACATGCTGTTACACCTGGAATTTGATGAGCTCGATGAATGTAGGGAAAGCCGTGTTCGCATTCGTCATCAACTAAGCATTGACGGCAAATGTGAGTTAATCTGCTATCACCGTTTATACGCCGGGCGGGCGTGACAGATGCGCCGATTTTTTGCTGTCGTTTTCTCCCACCCCATGTTGCCCCAAGAAACCTCTGGTACAGCGGCAATAGCGTACTTTCCGCTTGTAAATGCACCAAGTTTAGTGCTTGTGAACCTGGGAGCCGTGCTGCCAGCGCGTCAAGGTGCGGTTGAATTAGGTTAGTCAGACTGAATGGAGATCTATCGAACAGTTGTCGAAAAGTGGTCGCCATCGTTGGCCTGCCTCTACGAATATGATAACGGCTGACTCGTGAACCGATCGTTTCATCGGGCAGCCCAGCAGGAAAAAAAGGAACGGGTGTAGTGGGTGACTTATCGTGCTTTTCGAACATCCGGGAACTCCTATCTATTCCTATAGTGATTGGGCACCATCTTGTTTTAGCTGCTCCAAGCCAGTAATCAGGTGTTCCTGCAAACCTTCATTCCGTATGTCTTCAGTATGAAGACCTGCGCGCTCTGTCGCTCTTTTCGTTGCTTGGTTGGTCTTTCTGGTTCGATTGCGTTGTGCAGTTTCTTTCGCTTGCTGAGCTACTGGCTTCCGCGGCTTTGCTAAGGTCTTAGAACTTTCTCCCTTGCTCTGCTTACTTTTTCCAGAAGTTGCTGCCTCGGCAGAGTTGTACAACGTCGTAAACAATCCCCATCGAACTGCATACTGCTCCCACGGGACGTCATCAAACTTCTGTAAAAGAAGCGGATTCTTATCTCGAAATCCAGCAATAAGACTTCTTTCCTTTGTGCTAAAATCTGCTCCCAAAAACGCCTCACTCAAGTGTTTTTCGGTAATGAATTGATCGCCGAGGTCAAGTGCTAATCTCTGCGCCGAAACTAAAATCCTTGCGGCATAATCGCGGATGCCGCCGCAGTAATGGAATAAAATCCTGCCATCTTTGTCGTCGATCGGCGAGCGTTTGGGCATGACGTTGTAACGCCACATTGCGGGTGCGAGAACGTCAGTGAAGTCGTAATCATCGATCTCCATCGGATGCATTTCGATATTTCCACCCGATCCGGTGCGGCGCATATCCTGCGAAAATCTATCCAGCGCATCCATCCCAAGTGGATTCCCCATCAGGACCAACGGAATCCCAAAATTCAGAAGTCGCAGGAAGAAAGTCGCTGCCAAGCCCCCTCGAGCTCCACCGGAAAAATTACGACCCTGCAACTCGTCAATAACCAACACACCAACGCCGTGGTTATTCAAAATAATGCCAACGTGGACAGCAAGTTTTTCGTTACTAAGGTTCGTGAGGCTACGGTCGAGAGAATAATCAGTGCCAGCCTTATCATCGAGCTCGACGAGGATCTGGAGCAGCAGTCCACCTAGAGACCCGTCATGGCTCATGCCAACATAGAGCCACGTTACCTGTGTCATGTGGGTCCAGTCAGCTGCTTGAGAATGACCATGCCGGAAAATTTGCGGGATTAGCTTCAAAGCGCGTAAAACTTCATATGTCTTTCCAAGCCCGGTTATACCGGTTATTCGCATTCCTTTCGCAGATACGGGAAACCATGGCAAGTCACGCAAATCCTTGCCAGCGAAGCGAGCGATCGCCATTCCTTGAGCACGATTTGGAATCTGTATGGGATTGCGCCCAGTATAGCCACGTCGAATCATTCGAAACAGTCGGGTCGTAGTGTCAATAGCAGTGAGTGTCGGCTCGAACATTTGCTCTTGCATGCGATCGAGAAGGTCGAGGCGTGACTGCGTATTCAAATGAGCGACATCCAATCTAGCAAGGGGCCAATTTGTCAACCTCTCCTCAAGATCATTTGTGTCTAAGTGTTGCTCAATTGGCTCAAGGAATGGGTTTCCAAGCGTCGACTGAAACGGGTCCTCGTGCGCTTTCATCAAAACTTCCTTTCCCTATTGAACTTTGCTAACCGAGCTCTTCTCATATCAATGAGTCCGCCGGACGTGCCATGCACCAGTTGAGCGTGCACTTGATCTACCAAGTCAGGGAGCTCATCTACTTTAGGCGAAGCTGACGCTTGCAGAGGCTCTACATTTGGCGGAGAAGCTGGGCCCTGGTTCGAAAGGCGGCGAATTTCATCGTCAAGCTGCGCTTGCTTTTCGGCCGCCTGCGCCTTGCGCACACCATCCCTCTTTCGATCTGGTTGTGCTCCCTTACTCAACGATTTCTGCATGAACTTTAGGTTTTCCTTCGCATCCGCTGTAGCCTCTTGTCGGAACGCCTGCTGATCAACCCCATCCTGATCTCGGCGCGAAGCAACTGTGACGCTATGCACCTTTTCTAAGTCGTTAATTGCGCAAAGATCGGCGATGCCACCCTCGTGTACCATGATGAAGTCATCCTTTATATTGGGGATTACATGCACGCCATGCTTGTCGAGCAGAAGGACATGGGTGAGGTCATCTGGGTCGGCACGGACTTCAATATGCTTGGTACCTTTTGCAATGCATTCGCGAATGATTCCGGCGAGCGCTAAATACTCGTGATTGAAGCGCGCTCCGTGTAATAGCTCGACCGCATTGCCTGTGTTCGGTCGGTGCAGTGTCAAGCCCGCACGTGACACGCTTGCCTTGAATTTTGGAAGCAGATGGGCTCGTAGATAAGTAGGATCAACAGGTTTTCCGGAAACGTATCCATTTGCCTTTGCCCAGCGAAAGAGCCCGATCCGTGTGCGATCTATGGGCTTGCCCTCCGCAGCAAATTCCCGTTGCATCTCCGTCGGGATCATGTGCAGGGGCAGCTCTTGCTTCGTGTTTGCCCAGTGAATCCAGAGCAGGAGGAGGCGTGTGTAGCTGAACCTGTTCAGGAGTGCGTTGGTAATAGGTAGCGGCTCGCCTCGCTTTGCTTGCCGTCCCTTGGTAGTTCCTGCAAGGTGGTGGTCAAATAGACGATGACGGGAATGGTGGCCTGACTCCGACGAACTATTACGATCCGCTCGACCACTGGCCACAAACTCGATGCGTGATTCAAGCTCGCCCCCAATCGACTTGATCCCATCGCAACTCCGTAGCTCACCGTTATCGGAGAGATATTTAGTAAAGAAAAGGGACGGAAAGTCTTCTGGCGGTAGGTCTAAGTTGTAGCGCTTGAGAATTGATGACTTGTCGGTCGCGGCCCTGAGAATGGCGAGTTTAGCGTCATCAGTCCCGAGGCCACCCAAATTGACATGCCATCCCAGGTACAGTCCTGACCAAGCATCACGCACAAACAGACCGCGACCAACTCCGATCGGTTGAAGAGGATCGCTACACGATACAAAATTGACGTCTACTGGGGAAGCATCCAGGGAGCCTACTTGGCCTATCGTAGGAATACCGTCGCGTACAGATCCAGAGAGCGGCCTATAGTTGCGAGCCCACTCTCCCTCGCCCATCAGTCTTCGGGCTGCGCCTGTGCCATCGCCCCCTCGCGGACCGTGGTACGCAAACTCGATCGGAGTTGGTCTCAGATGAGCGTCGAGCAAATTCGGGACTAAGTGTCCATGCTTTAGCGTGTAACCGTTGCTGTAGAAGGTGGCGCTCATCGCAAGAAACGCTTGGGAAACTGTAGTTCCTCCCCGCACGAACATGCTGAAGCCATCTTGGATGTTCTGGATATGTGCATCTGTGAGGGCGAGGCCGGCGAGCTCTGGATGTCCAGCTTTCACAGCGGCATTTTTACGGCCAAGCTTTACATTATTCTTTGCTCTACGTGGTACGCCAGGCGCTCCCGACTTACTTGTGGTATTTGGGAGGAGTGCATTTCTTATGCATCCAAAAGCATAATATCGATGTAGCGCGTCAAACACCTGCCCAGGGCTTACCCCGACCTCTCGCGCACGGTCGCGCACCATTGCGTCGAGACACGTAAGATCAGGTGGACGTTTTCCTGAATTCTGGGTCAGCTCAATAATCGGATCGATCAACTGCATCTTGAAATTACGCTTAATCTCAAGGGGAGAGCGGTGACGATCTTCTAATGGGATCTTCGGATCGTCTTTTGGAGGCGAAAGCTTCCTCAGATCGGTATCACTTAGATGCCAGTGTCCCGGGAGTTCCAGGACAGTTTTCTTGATTACCTTGGTATCGAGTAAGGACTGCAGCAGGGAAAGCCTGAATGAAAAGAAGCCCTTCGCGTAATAGTTAGCCTGCTTTCGTCCAGGGAGCTTTCGCACCGAAGGAATTGGGATCAACGTTGCTCGATCCAAGCGAGGGATAAGCTCCAAGACCCGGTGTAATCCAGCAAGGGGGTTGTCCTCGGCGACGCTCATGATCACGTCACCCACTACGATAAGCTCGTCGGTCACAACCATGTCTCCCCAAAAAGGGTGCGACGCAATGAGTCGCGCCAAGCCCGGCCACCTGGTTGCGGCGGGCGCGAGGTAAGAATCGGAACAAACGGATCAATGTCTACGGCTTGCGTCCATGCGCAATGACGAAACAATAGCCACGCATCGTCCGGCTCAATTGATATCAGTTTTGCGACTGCCTGAACTGTCTCATTGATTGGACGTTCAAGATCTTGGTTGAAGCAATCCGCGAACTGCTGCCGCAGCTGAACCAGATGAGGTGCGCAGTCGAGTGTAGAGGCGTCCAGCCACCATTCGAGTCGTCCTGCGATCGACAAGGGAATAAGGGCTGAACTCGAGACAAAATACTTGGCACCGATATCGATCGAATACCGGCGCTCGAGCTCTAGTCGCTCGAGAGTGCGCAACTTAACCTTTGTGTTCAGCTCCTTGATAGGTTTGGAAGAAAATATTGCTAGAGCGTTACCCTTAGGTAACGGCACAGTTGCCAGCAAATCGAGAGTCGCCACGTACGGCAGTCGGGTTCCGAACTCGAACCCGTGCTCGATCCCAGCCTCACGAGCGAGCGTGAGTAAGCCACGCGACCAACGCGCTTGAGCCGGGGGCATTCCCGGCGTGCCCTCCAGTGGATGCGGATGAGGGATGGGCCAAATGGGAAATTGCTCGCGTAGGTCCTTGACGCCCAGCCAGAGCAGCAAGAGCGCTGTGTGGTATTCGCCGCGAGAGAAATAGTGTGCCGTGCGTTGAAGCGGCGGCACCCAAGAAACCGCTTGATTGGAGTTAGGGGAAGGATTCTTTCGCCGCAGCATCAGCCACGGCAAATAGGAACGGCCATGGCCCATGCCTCGCCCCTGTTGAATCAATTCGCACATTTTCTTGTGCGTCATCGCACCTGATCGCCGCAGCTTTGGACGCGGCTCCGTCGGGAAAACGATGTCAGACTGGTTACTATCCAGCTGGAGTACAGGCGAGTCGTCCAGGGCACTTCGCAACATCGGTTCCGCTTCCCTTAGTGGTGGTACCCGGACAGGTGCTAGCTACCAGCGAATTGCCATGGCCCCGGTCGTAGGTCAATGCTCAGATGTAAATATTTCCTGTAACAGCAGTAAACAGTCCTACTAGTTTCATTTACTTGATCGCCAGGAGGCTGGCATGTACGACCGCCCCTCCCCTTGCTACACAACGCATACAGACCACGCAACTCTTACACTTTGCCCCCTGCCTTTTTGTTGGGTTCGCTTCTCCGTCGTTTTGGAAGCGACGAAACTTCGGGTAACTCATGTGACATCGACTTCGGGAGGCGCAGAGCTATTTACATGAGCTCCAACTGCACTGGATGCAACGTTCCAACTTGCCGGCGCAGTTCATTGAACATTCGGTAAACCTCCTCTGAAGCCTCACCAGGAAGAACGATCTTGCGCTGCGACTCGTCGAGCGCGCTGAACAGTCGGGACTTCCAGTCATCGCTCAGTCCTAGACGCTCGACCAGACGATTTACAGAATCAGGCGCTGGAAGGCCCTTCGTGCCGAGCTCGATGGCTGAGATATAACTTTGTTCGTAACCCAGTCGCGCGGCAAACTCCGCCTGGCGGAAGCCGCAAGCTAGCCGCAATCTCGGAACAGATTGCGAAGGGGCTCATATACTAGACTAGATCTAGATGTTATTAAAACAACTTTGTGAACTATTATGAGCACAATTTCTCCTTTGTCAATCGAAAGCGAGTTGGGCCACGAAAGCTATGCCATGAAGCGCCAACAACTGAACAATCAGCAACTTGGTTCAAGGTTCTATTATTTGTCGCCCTACCGCTGTTCAAGACTTTATTATTCTGTTCAAGCTTCTATTAGGACGTAACAGCGGGCTGGCGCTTGCAGACACCGTCGTTCTCACCTAACATATGAACATCTCTTCACATGTTGAATATGAGAACCGACACCGACTACGCCCCCGGCGCCGTCGAAGAGCTCGCCGACCTCTTCCACCTGCTTGGCGACGCTACCCGCCTGCGCATCGTGCTCGCCTGCCTGGCCCAGCCGACCGCGGTGGGCGACATCGCCGCCGCGCTGGACCTGTCCAGCTCCCTGGTCAGCCACCACCTGCGCCTCTTGCGCGCGGCCCGCATCGTCAAGGCCGAGCGCCAGGGCAAGCAGGTCTTCTATGCGGCTGCCGATGCCCACATCAGCAGCCTGCTCGCCAATATGTTCGAGCACATCGCCGAACCCGCCAATGGAATGGACACATGAGCCACGATCACCACCACGACCACGAGCACGGCCATTCCCACGGATTCGGCCACCACCACCACATGCCCGACCCGGCCAATCACGGCCGCGCCTTCGCGCTGGCGATCGGCCTGAACACGCTGTTCGTCGCCATCGAATTCATCTACGGCTTCATCGCCCACTCCACCGCCCTGATGGCAGACGCCGGCCACAACCTGTCGGACGTGCTGGGCCTGGTGCTGGCCTGGGGCGCGGCAATGCTGGCCAGGAGCGCGCCGAAGGGACGCTACACCTATGGCCTGCGCGGCTCCTCGATCCTGGCAGCGCTGGGCAACGGCCTGCTCCTGATGATCGCTTGCGGCGCCATCGCCCTGGAGGCCGTGCAGCGCTTCTTCGAGCCGGCGCCCGTGCAGGGCATGACGGTGTCGATCGTCGCGGCGATCGGCGTGGCGATCAACGGCTTCTCGGCCTGGCTCTTCATGGCCGGCAGCAAGGGCGACCTGAACCTGCGCGGCGCCTACCTGCACATGGCGGCCGACGCCGCGCTGTCGCTGGGCGTGGTGATCTCGGGCCTGGTCATCATGGCTACCCGCTGGACCTGGATCGACCCGGCCGTGAGCCTGGCGATCGTGCTGGTGATCGTGCTCGGCACCTGGTCGCTGCTGCGCGAATCGGTGCAGCTGTCGATGGCGGCCGTGCCGCCCGGCGTGGATGCGGGCGCGGTGCGCGAGTTCCTGGTCACCCAGCCCGGCGTCAAGGAGGTGCACGACCTCCACATCTGGGCGATGAGCACCACCGAGAACGCGCTGACCGCGCACGTGGTCATGCCCGGCGGTTACCCGGGCGACCGCGTGCTGGACGAGATGGTGGCGAAGCTGCGCAGCGATTTCGCGATCCACCACTGCACCTTGCAGGTGGAAGAAGGCACGACGCACCACGGCTGTGCATTGGAAGGGCACGAGCACCATGAGCATGAGCACGCGCACGGCCACGCCCACTGAGACGAGCGCCCCAGGGGGCGCACGCTAGCCTTTGTCATCATGTTGAAATAAGCACATGGTCTGATTCCTGTCTGACGCAGACAGACAAGGAATCCCATGCAAGCCGATCATCCTGTATTTGCCAAGATCTTCGCCCCCATCAACAGGCGCTGGGGCACCTGGCGCGGCCTGGTCCGCACCGTGATGGCCCAGCTCCAGCTGGCCACCGGCGGCCTCGACGACTTCAAGCTGCGCCAGCCCGAGGGGATCCGGCGGGTGGTATTCGTCTGCCGGGGAAATATCTGCAGGAGCTCGTTCGCCCACCAGCTGGCGACCAGCTACGGCCTGCCGGCGGCCTCGCTCGGCCTGAAAACCAAGACCGGCGTGCGTTCGCCCGCGGCCGCGGTCGAGGCAGCGGCCCGTGCCGGCATCGACATGGATCTTCACCGCGCCACCGACCTGAAGGATTTCGAGGTGAAGCCGGGTGATCTGTTCCTGGTGATGGAGCCTGGCCAGGCGATCGAACTGCGCGAGCGCCTGGGCGGGAGGCAGGATGTCAGCATTTCCCTGCTGGGCCTGTGGTGCCCCGTGAGCATGCCGCACCTGCACGACCCGTTCTCGCTGGGCGGCGACTATTTCGATACCGTGTTCATGCGCATCGACCAGGCCGTGTGCGCCCTGGTGCGCGAGCTGCGCCGCTCGGCCCAGGTGGGCCGGAACGAAGCGCTGGCGGCGTGAAAGGAAAACTCAGCCGGCCAGGTTCGCGTACAGCGCCGTGCTGAGGTAGCGCTCCCCAAACGAGGGGATGATGGTCACGATCGTCTTCCCGGCATTCTCGGGCCGGCGCGCCACCTGGATCGCGGCCCACAGGGCGGCGCCCGAGGAAATCCCGACCAGCAGCCCTTCCTCGCGCGCGGCGGCGCGGGCGGTCTCGAAAGCGTCGTCGTTCTTGACCGCGATGACATCGTCGTAGATGCCCGTATTGAGCACTTCCGGCACGAAGCCGGCGCCGATGCCCTGGATCGGGTGGGGACCCTTGGTCCCCTTCGAGAGCATGGGCGAGGATTCCGGCTCCACGGCGATGGCCTGGAAGCCCGGCTTGCGCGCCTTGATGACTTCGCTCACGCCGGTGATGGTGCCGCCGGTGCCGACGCCGGCAACCAGGATGTCGACCTTGCCGTCGGTATCTCTCCAGATTTCCTCGGCGGTGGTGTTGCGGTGGACTTCCGGGTTGGCCGGATTGTTGAACTGCTGCGGCATGAAGCAGTGCGGGTCGGACGCGACCAGTTCCTCGGCGCGGCGGATCGCGCCCAGCATGCCTTCGCCACCCGGCGTGAGCACCAGCTCGGCGCCATAGGCGCGCAGCAGCATGCGGCGCTCGTTGCTCATGGTTTCGGGCATCACCAGCTTGCAGCGGTAGCCGCGCGCGGCGCACACCATGGCGAGGGCGATGCCGGTGTTGCCGCTGGTGGGTTCGACGATGACGGTGTCGGGCCCGATGCGTCCGGCGCGCTCGGCGGCCTCGATCATGGCCAGGCCGATGCGGTCCTTCACGCTGTGGGCGGGGTTGTGGTATTCGAGCTTGCCGAGGATCTCGGCGCCGGCGCCCTGCGCCAGCCTGCGGATCCGTACCAGCGGCGTGTTGCCGATCAGTTCAGTGACATCGTTCGCGATGCGCATCCCGGTCTCCCGCAGTAGGTCAGGGCGCGGGCCCTGCAGGCCCGGCTCGATGAGTTGGATTTACTTCACGTCCACCAGTTCCACGTCGAAGATCAGGTCCGCATCCGGCGGGATCATGCCGCCGGCGCCGCGCTTGCCGTAGGCCAGGACGCTGGGGATGACCAGGGTGCGCTTGCCGCCCACCTTCATGCCCGCCACGCCCTGTTCCCAACCCTTGATGACGCTGCCTGCGCCCAGCTGGAAGTTGAGCGGCTCGCCGCGGTCGAAAGAGGAGTCGAATTTCTTGCCGCGCTGCTTGGGCGCCAGCGGCTTGTGCAGCCAGCCGGTGTAGTGGACGTACACGGAGCTGCCGCGGGTCGCTTCCTTGCCCTTGCCCACCACGCGGTCGATGATCTCGACCTGCGGCGTCGGCACGGCCGGGACCACCGGTTCGGCTTGTGGCGAAGTGGCTTGCGGCTGGGTCGCCTGCGGCACGGCCTGCTGTTCCGGCGCCGGCTGGGTGGTCGGCTTGGAGGGGTCCTGTTGTTGCTGCTGGGTAGTGTCCTGGGCGGCTGCGCTCGCGGCAAAGGCGAGCGTCAAGGCGGCAAATGCGGTACGACGGATCATGTGGGCTCTTCCATCAAAGTGATCAATAACTGATCCTATGATAGCAAGGCCTCTTCCGCTTGCACAGTTTCCACTTTGTCTACAAGTTTCTGTGCTGCCGCGTTGGCCCCGTCGGCCAGCTTGCGCAACAGGTGGCCGGCCGCCACCATGCCGAAGGTTGCGGTGACCACCATGCTCGAACCGAAGCCGGCGCAGTTCAGGCCGGTGATGCTGCCCGCGTCGATCGCGCAGGCGTCGCCCGCCTCCGGATAGCGCAGCGGCTCCATCGAGAACACGGCGTCGATGTGGTACTTGTTCTTCTCGCCCTTGGCGAAGCCATACTGTGCGCGCAGGATCTTGCGCACCTTTTTCAGGAGCGGCTCCTGCTCGGTGCGGGCCAGGTCGCGGATCTCGATCTTCGTCGGGTCGGTCTGGCCGCCGGCGCCGCCGATGACGACCAGCGGCATCTTGTTGGCGCTGCACCAGGCGATCAACGCGGCCTTCGACTTGACGCCGTCGATGGCGTCGACCACATAGTCGAAACCTTTACCCGCGATCATGCTCTCGAGGTTCTCGGGGTCGATGAAATCCTCGACCAGGGTGACTTCGCAGAAGGGGTTGATCTGCGCGATACGTTCCTTGAGCGCCTCGATCTTCGGCATGCCGATGGTCGAGGTGAGCGCCTGCAGCTGGCGGTTGATGTTCGATTCCGCCACGTTGTCGAGGTCGATCAGGGTCAGGTGGCCGACGGCGCTGCGCGCCAGCGCCTCGACGATCCAGGAACCGACGCCGCCGACACCGATCACGCAAACGTGCGCCGCACGGAAGCGTTCGAGTGCACGCTCGCCGTAGAGGCGCGCGATCCCGCCGAAGCGGCGCGCGAAGTCGACTTCATCGTCCAGAGTGGCTGCAAAAGAAGGGGTATCGTTCAGGTTCATCCCGCCATTTTAGCGGACGATGCTTTCGTATCTGCACTAAAATATCTCCTAGTCAATCAAATTCTTCTCGTGTGTCAACAAAACGCCCCATGACCCCTCTCCTGCACGACACCGCTCCCGATTTCGACCAGCCGATCGCCGTCCTCAAGCATTGCCACAACCGCATCCGCAAGCAGCTCGCGACCCTCGACAAGCTGCTGGCCCACCTGCCGGAATTCGGCGCCGACGAACAGGCGCGCCAGGCCGCGCAGGCGGTCCTGACGTATTTCGAGAAGGCCGCCCAACTGCACCACGATGACGAGGAGCAGGACCTGATCCCCATGCTGCGCGCCGTCGCACAAGGAGACGACGCGGCCACGCTGCAGGCGCTGGCGCCGGTGATCCTGCAGGACCACAAGGACATGGACGCGCTCTGGCAGGACCTGCACGAACAGCTCACCGCCATCGCCGAAGGCAGCGCGGCCGTGCTGTCGGCCAGCGCCGTGCAGCGCTTCTGCCAGCGCTACACCGCGCACATGGAGCGCGAGGAAGGCACGATGGCGCCGATGGCCATGCGCCTGTTCTCGCCGGAACAGATGACCCAGCTGGGACAGGCCATGCAGCGACGCCGTGGCATTGCCACGGACACCCTGCCGCCGCAAGCGCCGGCGATCGGCCAGGCCGTCGCCGACCTGCGCAAGGACTATGGCCAGGCCAGCCTCAACGAAACCGACGTGATGGACGATCCGATGCTCCAGTTCACGCAATGGTTCGAGCAGGCCCTGAAGGCCGAAGTGAACGAGCCGAACGCCATGTCGGTGGCCACGGTGGACGCCAGGGGCCGCCCGAGTTCGCGCATCGTCCTCGTCAAGCAGTTCGACGAGCGCGGCTTCACCTGGTACACGAACTACGGGAGCCGCAAGGCTGAGGAGTTGCAGGACAATCCATACGCGGCTCTGCTATTCTTCTGGAGTGAACTGGAACGCCAGGTTCGCATCGAAGGGCGTGTGGAGCGCACATCCTCCGAAGAAAGTGACCGCTACTTCCGCAGCCGTCCACTGAAGAGCCGCCTGTCGGCCATCGCATCGCAGCAGAGCGCTCCCATCGGCAGCCGCGCCGAGCTCGAACAGAATTACGAGCAGGTGGCGCAGCAGGCCGGTGACGATCCAGCGCGTCCGGAAAACTGGGGCGGTTTCCGTCTCGTGCCCGAGCGCCTGGAATTCTGGCAGGGGCGCCGCTCCCGCTTCCACGACCGCATCGTCTACGAGCGGCAGGAAGACGGCAGCTGGACGCGCCAGCGATTGCAACCCTAGGCCGGCTTCCCGCGCCCTGCGCGCGCCCGGCCGCGATGCCGGAGGTGAACCGTGTTCGAACAGATGAAGCTGGGGGCCTGGAGCGCGGGCCTGCGCGAAAAACTGTCCCTGCCCTTGCGGGTGGAACTATGGGATGGCGAGCGCCTTGATTTTTCGTCGGAGCCCGCACGCGTCACCATCCGCGTGCCCGACCGTTCCGCCCTGCGCTACCTGCGCTCGCCCTCGCTCTACAGCCTGGGCAAGGCCTATGTCGAGGGCGCGATCGACGTCAAGGGACGGGCGGCCGACATCATCAGCGTCGGCAATGTCCTGTCCGAACACCTGGGCAAGGGCCGCAGCCGCCTGGTGGACGCCCTGCGCCGCCGCGTGCCGCACACGCGCGCCCTGGACGCCGATGCGATCCGCTACCACTACGACGTCTCCAACGAGTTCTATGCCGCCTGGCTCGACCCGGACATGGTGTATTCCTGCGCCTACTTCGAGGATGGCAGGGAAAGCCTGGCCACGGCGCAGCAGAAGAAGATCGACCACATCCTGCGCAAGATCGACCTGCGGCCCGGCCAGCGCCTGCTCGACATCGGCTGCGGCTGGGGCGCGCTGGTGCTGCGCGCGGCCCAGCACTTCGGCGCGCGCTGCGTCGGCATCACGCTGTCGGAAAACCAGGCCGCCCTGGCGAGGGAGCGGGTCGAGCGCGCGGGGCTGCAGGGGCAGGTCGAGATCCGGCTGCAGGACTACCGCGACGTGCAGGGGCGCTTCGAGCGCATCACCAGCGTCGGCATGTTCGAGCATGTCGGCGTGCAGCATCTGGCGGACTATTTCTCGACGATTCACAGCCTGCTCGAGGACGATGGCGTCGTGATGAATCACGGCATCACGACCACCAATGTCGACAACAGCGCGACGCCCTACGGCGGCGGCGACTTCATCGACCAGTACGTGTTTCCCCACGGCGAACTGGCCCACCTGGCGACGGTCGTGCGGACCATGCAGGAAGGCGGGCTGGAAGTACGCGACGTGGAAAACCTGCGGCGCCACTACGCGCGCACCTGCGCCACGTGGACCGATAACTTCGAGGCGAATGCGGAGCGGATTCGTACGCTGACGGACGAGAAGCGCTTCAGGATCTGGCATGTGTACCTGGCAGGCTGCGCGTATGCCTTTGCGCATGACCGGATCAGCCTGTACCAGATCGTGTGCGGAAAGGCGGGGCAGGATCCGGCGACGATTCCGTGGTCACGGAAGTACATGTACCCGTAGGGTGGACCGGGCCACGAGAGGCGGCTTTGCCGTCCGCGCGTTCAAATACACGGTGATATGCGGCGCATCGTCCATTTTCGCGCCGGTTGAACACGTGGGCGGGGAACCGCCCACCCTACTTCATCCGGTTCGCAAACGTCTTCCGAAACTTCGCCACCTTCGGCGCCACCACGAAAGCACAGTAACCCTGCAGCGGATGCTGCGCAAAATAATTCTGGTGGTAATCCTCGGCCTTGTACCAGGTTTCCTGCGGCACGATCTGGGTCACGATCGGCGCATCCCACACTGCCGCCATCTCGGCCATCACCTTGCGCGCCGTCGCGTCCTGTTCCGGCGAGGTCGTGAAGATCACCGAACGGTACTGCGGTCCCACGTCATTGCCCTGGCGGTCCTGGGTGGTGGGGTCGTGGATGGTGAAGAAGATCTCGAGGATGTCGCGGTAGCTGATCACGGACGGGTCGAATTCCAGCCGCACCACCTCGGCGTGGCCGGTGGTGGCCGAGCACACCTGCTCGTAAGTCGGGTTCACCACGTGCCCGCCCATGTAGCCGGATTCCACGCGCGTCACGCCGCGCACTTCGAGGTAGACCGCCTCCGTGCACCAGAAGCATCCGCCGCCGAGGATAGCCACTTCACTCCCTGTTTGCTCGCTCATCGCACACCTTGTTTTCGTCAGTTTTAATAATTCTTAATGTAACGCAAAGCGCACCGTCTTGCAGTGCACTACCGCACCTGCGCCGCCCCTTCGGCCCGACAGTGGCATAATGGCGCATCCTATGAATACACGTGCTCCCCGCGCCACCGAGCGCGGCTTCGATTCGGCCCATTTCCGCCACGCCCTGTCGCAATTCGCTACCGGTGTCACCGTCATCACCACGCGCCTTGCCGACGGCAGCTTCCGCGGCCTGACCGCCAGCTCCTTCAACTCGGTCTCGCTGGAGCCTCCGCTCGTCCTGTGGAGCCTGGGTGCCGGCGCCAACAGCCTGCCCATCTTCAGCGGCAATTCCCACTACGTCATCAATGTCCTGGCCGCCGGCCAGCAGGAACTGGCGATGCGTTTCTCGCGCCGTACCGAGAATCCCTTCGAAGGCGTCGAATACGAGCTCTCGCGCACCGGCCAGCCCATCCTGAAGGGCGTCTCGGCCTGGTTCGAATGCCACAACCGCAGCCGCTACCCCGAAGGCGACCACGTCATCTTCGTCGGCGAAGTCGAGGAATGCGCCGTGCATCCGCAGTCGGCCCTGCTCTTCCACGGCGGACGATTCGGCAAGACCGACTGAGCCGTATCAAGGCCAAAAACCGGCACTTGCCGAGGATTGCGCCAGTTCTCCGGATTTTCAGGCAAGTCGCGGCCAGGCCCGCGCCCTACCATTCTCTTCACCATCAACGCCGCATCCGCGGCACCGACAGGAGAAGAGAAATGTCCAAAGTCTGGTTCATCACCGGCGCCGGCCGTGGCATCGGCGCCCACATCGCACAAGCCGCCATCAAGGCAGGCGACAAGGTCGTCGCCGCCGCCCGCAGCCTCGCACAGCTGAACACCACCTTCGCCGGCGCGGATCCGGAACGGGTCGCACTGGTCCAGCTCGACGTCGCCCGCGAAGAGCAGGCGGCGGCCGCCATCCAGGCCGCCATGAAACGCTTCGGCCGTATCGACGTGCTGGTCAACAATGCCGCCTATGGGCTGCTGGGCAATTTCGAGGAACTGTCCCCACAGGAAATCGACCAGCAGTTCGGCGTCAACGTCTTCGGCGTCATGCACGTACTGCGCGCCGCCCTGCCCGTGTTGCGCCGGCAGCGCAGCGGCCACGTCATGAACATCAGCTCGATCGCAGGCAGGACCGGCTTCGACGGCGCCGCCGTCTACTGCGCCACCAAGTATGCGATCGAGGGCCTGAGCTCCTCGCTGGCCCTGGAGCTGGCCAAGTTCGGCATCCATGTCACCAGCGTCGAGCCGGGCTTCTTCCGCACCGACTTCCTCGACCAGAGCTCGGTGCGCTACGGCAAGAAAGTGATCGAGGATTATGCCGCCCATGGGACAGTCGAGGGCGCCTACGGGGCTTATCACGGCAAGCAACTGGGCGACCCGGCCAAGCTCGCCGACGTGGTAGTCCGCCTGGCCGGGATGGACAAGCCGCCGCAGCACTTCCTGGCCGGCAGCGACGCGCTCGCCATGGCCCATGCCGAGGTCGATGCACGCCTTTCCGAGATGCAGGGCATGGCGGAACTGTCGCGCTCGACGGACCATGCCGATGCCTGAGCGGGTCGCTGGGATGGTGTATCCTGATTGGGACAAGATCATGAATTCCCTCGTCCCGCCACCATCCCAGGCTCCCACGCCTTCGCTCGCGCGACTGGCAGGACAGCTCATGGCCCACGCTCCGCAGGACGGCAGTTTCGAGACCTGCATTCCGGGCGTGCACGCCATCCGCGCCTCGAACACGAGTGCCGAACTGGTCCACGGGCTGCACTGCGCCGCCCTGTGCATCGTGGCGCAGGGCGCGAAGACCGTCATGCTGGGAGACGAGTCCTACGAGTACGATCCCTCCCGCATGATGATCTTCTCGCTGGACCTGCCGATCGCCGCCATGATCCGGCAGGCCAGCGTGGCGGCGCCCTATCTGTCCTTCCGGCTCGACTTCGACCAGCAGCGCCTGTCCGAGCTGATCCTGAAGGCTTACCCGGACGGCGTGCCCGCCGTACAGGACAAGCGCGCGGTGTACGTGGCCCAGGCCGGCGAGGCCGTCATCGACGCCGCGGCACGCCTGCTGACCATGGCAAGCCAGCCCGAGGATGCCGAACTGCTGGCGCCGCTGGCCATGGACGAGATCGTCCTGCGCCTGCTGCGCAGCCCCTTCGGCGCCCGGCTGGCCCAGCTGGGACGGGTCGAATCGCACCGCATCGGCAAGGTGGTCGACTGGATCCGCCGCAACTACGACCAGCCGATCCGCATCGACGACATGGCCGAGCTGGCACACATGAGCCCCTCCTCGCTGCACGAGCACTTCAAGTCCCTGACATCGATGAGCCCGCTGCAATTCCAGAAAACCCTGCGCCTTCAGGAAGCGCGCCGCCTGATGCTGTCGACCGGCATGGACGCCGGCCTGGCCTGCCAGCGGGTCGGCTACGCCAGCGCCTCCCAGTTCAGCCGGGAATATTCCCGGCACTTCGGCTCGGCGCCGACCCGGGACATGGTGCGGCTGCGCAGCGCCGGCCTGGTTGCCGATTCCGTATCATTTACACAATAAACTCGCCTGTTGACGGCCGGGCAAAAATGAAAATGCCTGTCGCAGTTTCAAAAGATACCGCGTCGCAGCATTCCTATAATGAGTGGGCTATGGCGCGGTCCAGGGACGGGCGCGCGCCTTTGTTACCGTAAAAAACCCCATCGAGACAGGAAGATCCATGAGCCACTCCGATTCGCCCCGCAAAGCCGCCTTCCACTGGGACGACCCCCTGCTGCTGAACAGCCAGCTGACTGACGAGGAGCGCATGGTGCGCGACGCCGCGGCGGCCTACTGCCAGGACAAGCTGCAGCCGCGCATCCTCGAGGCCTTCCGCCACGAGCGCATGGACGTCGAGATCTTCCGCGAGATGGGCGAACTGGGCCTGCTCGGCCCGACCATTCCGGAACAGTACGGCGGCCCGGGCCTGAACTACGTCGCCTACGGCCTGATCGCGCGCGAAGTCGAGCGCGTCGACTCGGGCTACCGCTCGATGATGAGCGTGCAGTCCTCGCTCGTCATGGTGCCGATTTACGAGTTCGGCAATGAGGAAACCAAACAGAAATACCTGCCGAAACTGGCCACCGGCGAATGGATCGGCTGCTTCGGCCTGACCGAGCCGAACCACGGCTCCGACCCGGGCTCCATGGTCACCCGCGCGCGCAAGGTCGAAGGCGGCTACTCGCTCACCGGCAGCAAGATGTGGATCACCAACTCGCCGGTCGCCGACGTGTTCGTGGTCTGGGCCAAGGACGACGAAGGCGCGATCCGCGGCTTCGTGCTGGAGAAGGGCTGGAAAGGCCTGTCCGCACCGGCAATCCACGGCAAGTTCGGCCTGCGCGCCTCGGTCACCGGCGAGATCGTCATGGACGAAGTGTTCTGCCCGGAAGAGAACGCCTTCCCGGACGTGCGCGGACTGAAGGGCCCCTTCACCTGCCTGAACTCGGCGCGCTATGGCATCGCCTGGGGCGCGCTCGGCGCCGCCGAAGCCTGCTGGCACACCGCACGCCAGTACGTGCTGGACCGCAAGCAGTTCGGCAAGCCGCTCGCCGCCAACCAGCTGGTGCAGAAAAAGCTGGCCGACATGCAGACCGAAATCACCCTCGGCCTGCAGGGCTGCCTGCGCCTGGGCCGCATGAAGGACGAAGGCACCGCCGCCGTCGAGATCACCTCGATCATGAAGCGCAATTCCTGCGGCAAGTCGCTGGATATTGCACGTACGGCACGTGACATGCTCGGCGGTAACGGCATCTCCGACGAGTTCGGCATCGTGCGCCACATGGTCAACCTCGAGGTCGTCAACACCTACGAAGGCACCCACGACATCCACGCGCTGATCCTCGGCCGTGCGCAGACCGGCATCGCCGCGTTCTGAGCATCCGGTGATCGCTGCCGACAAACAGGATGAAATCCGGCGCCGCCTGCGCCGGGCGGAAGCCGAACACGAGGTCAAGGTGCTGCTCGCCGTGGAATCCGGCAGCCGCGCCTGGGGCTTCGCTTCGCCCGACAGCGACTACGACGGCCGCTTCATCTATGTGAACCGGCCCGAGTGGTACCTGTCCGTCGGCCTGGAGGAACAGCGCGACGTCATCGAGTACCCGATCGTCGGCGAAATGGACGTCAACGGCTGGGACTTGCGCAAGGCCCTGCGCCTGTTCCAGCGCTCGAATCCCGGTTTCGTCGAGTGGATCCAGTCACCGCTCGTGTACGAGTCGGCTGGCTCGTTCGCGACGCGGGCGCGCGAACTGCTGCCCCGGGTGTATTCGATCGAACGCGGCGTGCATCACTACCGCAGTATGGCCAAGACCAATTTCCGCGGCTACTTGCAGACCGAACGCGTCCCGCTGAAGAAGTATTTCTACGTGTTGCGCCCTCTGCTCGCGGTACGCTGGCTGCTCACTCACCGCTCACCCGCACCAATCGAGTTCGGCCGCCTGCTGGAGATGATCGACGGCGAGCCGGCGCTGCGCGACGCCATCGATGCGCTGCTCGAGGCCAAGCGCGCCGCACCTGAGCTGGGGCTGGCGCCGCAGGTGCCGGCGATACAGGGATTCATCGTGTCCGAGCTGGCGCGGCTGGAAACGCTTCATATCGCCCGCGACGCCCGTTCGGAGGTCGAGCCGCTCTTGTCCGCACTATTCCGGGACGTGTTACGCGAAACCTGGGGCTAATCTGAAGGTCAACGTCCCAGCAACAATTCTTTTCCAATTTCAATCGCGCCTTGTCAATACGGCGCAAATTTGCGCTAGGATAGTTACCAGAAATCGCATAACGATAATAAGACGTAACTCACACCACTTCGCGAGGACGGATGAGCGCCGTTGAGGGACCGCAATCGCCCGTTGCAGGCGACGCGCACGCGTTGTCGCTCGAGCTGCTGCTTCAGAACCTGCCAGGGGTCGCCTACCGTTGTCTGGTCGATGCCGACTGGACCATGGAATTCATCAGCGCAGGGGTCGAGAAGCTCACCGGCTATCCACCCGCTGCCTTCCTGGCGCGCCCCGGCGTGAACTTCGCCAGCCTGATCCATCCCGACGATCGCGCAGCTACCGAACGCGGCGTCGCCCTGGCGCTGCAGCAGGGACGCTCCTTTCAGCTGACCTACCGGATCCGCTGCACGGACGGCAGCCTGAGATGGGTCTACGAACAGGGCGCGGCGCCGCCCGAAGGCGGTGGGCGGATCATCGAAGGATTCATGTTCGACTACACCCAGCTGCGCAACGCCAACATGCTGGTCTACGAACAGGCTTCCTACCTGCAACAGGCGCGCGACGCCATCATTGCGATGGAGATGAACTCGCGCATCATCTACTGGAACAACGGCGCCGAACGCCTGTACGGATGGAGCGCCAGCGAGGCGCGCGGCAAGAAGTTTTCCGAGCTCCTGTGCGAGAACCTGCCGGCCTACCACGCCGCCTACGAAACCACGCTCACCAACGGCGAGTGGTCGGGCGAGCTCACGCACCTGCGGCGCGACGGCGTCTGCATCGAGACCGATACCCGCTGGACCTTGCTGGCGGCCGACCGGGAGTCCGGCGCGCCCCAGAAGATCCTGGTGATCGGCACCGATATCAGCGAGCGCAAGCACAACGAAGCGAGGATCTACCACCTCGCCTTCTTCGACCCGCTGACCGACCTGCCCAACCGCGCCAGCCTGCTCGACCACCTGCGCCGCGCCCTGCTGGGCAGCGCGCGCACGCGGAAATGCGGCGCGCTGATGTTCTGCGACCTCGACAACTTCAAGTACCTGAACGACTCCCAGGGCCACGCGGCCGGCGACATGCTGCTGCAGGCGGTGGCGCGGCGGCTCGAGCACTGCGTGCGCGAAGCCGACCTGGTGGCGCGCCTGGGCGGCGACGAGTTCGTGATCCTGATCCAGCCGGTGGAGGAGACGCGCGAAGGCGCGGCGGCCCAGGCCGAGACGGTGGCGGCCAAGGTGGTGGCCGCGATGGCCGCGCCCTTCCAGCTGGCCGAGATGATGTACTCGGTCTCGGTCAGCGTCGGCGTGACCACCCTGTGCGGCACCATCGACACGGTCGAATCGACCCTGCGCCAGGCCGACGCCGCCATGTACCAGGCCAAGGCCTGCGGACGCAATACCTACCGCTTCCACGACCCCGCGGTGCAGGCCGCGTGGTCGGCGCGGGCCGAGCTGGAAAAAGGCCTGCGGCGCGCGCTGCGCGACGAGGAGTTCGTGCTGCACTACCAGCCGCAGCTCGACCGCAGCAGCCGCGTGATCGGCGCCGAGGCGCTGCTGCGCTGGCGGCTGCCGAACGGGAAGCTGCTCTATCCTTCCGAGTTCATCCAGGCCCTCGAGGAGAGCGGCCTGATCATCGACATCGGCCGCTGGGTGCTGCGCACCGCCTGCGCCGAACTGGCACGCTGGCAGCGCTGGCCGGATACGGCGGGCCTGACCCTGTCTGTGAATGTCAGCGCGAGCCAGTTCACCCAGCCGGACTTCGTGCCCATGCTGCAGCAGATCTTCGAGGAGACCGGGGTCCAGCCTTCCAGCCTGAAGCTGGAACTGACCGAAAGCCTGGTGGTGAGCGACTTCACCCACACCGCCCACACGATGGCGACGCTGAAGCAGCGCGGCATCAGCTTCTCGCTGGACGACTTCGGCACCGGTTATTCGTCGCTCGCCTACCTGCGCAAGCTCCCGCTCGACCAGCTCAAGATCGACCACTCCTTCATGCGCGACGTGCTGACCGACCAGAACGACGCCTCGATCGTCCGCTCGATCATCGCGCTGGGCGACAGCCTGGGACTGCAGGTGATCGCGGAAGGGGTGGAGACGCCTGGGCAGCGGCAGTTCTTATCCGACGCCGGGTGCTTCATCTACCAGGGATTTTTATACCAGCACGCGCTCAGCGCCGAGCACTTCACCCAGTACGCGCGCATGGTGCATTAGTAGGGTGGGCGGTCCCCGCCCACGCGTTCAACTACACGGTGAATCGAGGCGCATTGTCCATTTGACGTCGGCTGAACGCGTGGGCGGAGGACCGCCCACCCTACAGGGCTAGCGGTTTGCCGCGCGCCCAGCGATTGGACGACAGCGAGAACGTCAGCGCGCGCACCTGGTGATACCAACCTGCGGGCACATACAGCATATCCCCCGGCTCGACGATCACTTCGACCGCCCTCGCCCGGCGCGCCAGTGGATAGCTGTCGAAATCCGGCTGTTCCGGATCGAAAGGCGAGCCGAACAGCACCGGGTTCGCCTCGCGCGCATACAGGAATTCGTCATGGTGCGGTGGGACCAGGAAGATCCGCTTGGCTCCCCATATCTGGGCGAAGATGTTGTCGTCGAAGTCGCAGTGCAGCGGCGTCATCGTGCCGATCGGGCCGAGCCAGAAGCGCGGCGGTCCCATCTTGCGGAAGTAGGCGGGCCAGTGGCACAGGCGGTTCAGCTCGCGCAGTTCCATATTCCCGACATAGGGCGGCGGTTCGTCGGGCCCGTGGATGCGGCCGGGTTCGAGGTCGAGGTAGTCGCGCAGGCTCATGTCGCGCATCGGGCGGTCGGCGCGGAAGGCTTGCCGGATGTAGTCGCCGGTGCGGGCGCGTACGGGCAGGTCGCCGTACCGTTCACGCAATTCGGATGGCGTCAGGCTGCACAGGGGCCAGCGCCCGACCAGGCCCGTCATGAGAAAAGGCAGCCCTTGCGCGGCTCTAGCGTCGAAGGCCTGCGCGTCGAGGCGTTTTACACGAGGGATGCTTGTCAATAGCGGCAGGCTGCGCGCGTGCGCCTTGACGGCCTCGCGCATCGCCGCGATCGAGGCGACGCCGCGCACGGCGGCATCGCGTTCTTCCTGCGCCAGCTTGCGCGCCGCAGCTTCCTCCGGCGTGCGCGCCACCACCGGCAGCGGCGGCAGCTGCGCATGCATTTCACTTCCCTTGCCCGACATCTTCTTCACACCTGTTCACGAAACCGCGAACAGGGTACTGCCTGGATGAAGAAAAGTCGAATCAGCTGGTGGCGAACGGCGTCTCGGGCACGCCCTGCACGCCCGGGCGCAGCAGCACGACGGAGCCGGCGTCGCCGCCCGTGCCCGGGTCGATCGAGGTCACCAGCAGCACGTCCAGGTCCGGACCGCCGAAGGCGCACATCGAGGGCTTGGCCATCGGCAGTGCGATCTCGCGGTCCAGCGTTCCATCGGGCGTGAAACGCTGTAGCAGGCCGGCGTCGTTGGCGCAGCTCCAGTAGCAGCCCTCGGCATCGACCGCGGCGCCGTCCGGACGGCCCTTCTGCCCGGTGAGGTCGAGGAAGACGCGCTTGTTGCTGGGCGTGCCGGTCTCGATGTCGTAGTCGAAGGCCCACACCGTGCGCACCTGCGGATGCGAATCCGACAGGTACATGGTGCGGCCGTCGGGCGACCAGGCCAGGCCGTTCTGGGTGAGCATGCCGCTCACCACCGGGCCCACCAGGCCGCTCTTCGCGCCGTAGCTGTACAAGCCGCCGACCGCGCGCGCCGCGCCCATGTCCATGAACATGGTGCCGCTCCAGAAACGGCCCTGCCGGTCGCAGCGGCCGTCGTTGAAGCGCATGCCCTCGCCCAGCTGGGAAGCGGGCGGCGCCGCCAGCAGGGTGACCTTGGCGTCGCCATCCTCGCCCAGGGTCAGGCGGAAGATGCCGGTTTCCATGCCCGCCACCAGGCTGCCGTCGCTTGCCGCCGCCACGCAAGCCACCATCTCCGGGGCTTCCCAATAGCGCGCCGCGCGGGTGGCGTGGTCCATGCGCCAGACCCGGCGCGCCGGGATGTCGACCCAGTACCACGCCCCCTCGGCGACGTTCCAGGTCGGGCTTTCGCCGGTGGCGCAATGCACGCCTTCGAGTCGTTCGATCTGCATGTCGCTCATCTTACAGGTCGGTGATCTCGCGGTGCGCGGGCACCAGGGCTTTCATCACGCCCCATGCGACCAGGTAGGCCAGCGCGCAGATCGAGAACATGATCATGTAGCCGGTCTCCAGGTGGCCCAGGGCGCCGTAGTAGTCGAACAGCCAGCCGCCCAGCTTGGTGAGCAGCACGCCGCCCAGGCCGCCGGCCATGCCGCCGATGCCGACCACCGAACCGACGCTGTGTTTCGGGAACATGTCCGACACCGTGGTGAACAGGTTGGCCGACCAAGCCTGGTGGGCCGAGGCGCCGATGCCGATCAGGATCACCGGGAACCAGTAGCCCAGGGCGCCGAGCGGCTGGGCCGCCAGCACCACCAGCGGGAACAGGGCGATGGTCAGCATGGCGCGCATGCGGCCCTGGTAGATGCTGGCGCCGCGGTCGATGAACCAGGTCGGCAGCCAGCCACCGCCGATCGAGCCGACCATGGTCATGCTGTACAGGACCGCCAGCGGAACGACCATTTCCGGACCCGTCAGGCCGTATTGCGAGGACATGTACTTCGGCAGCCAGAACAGGAAGAACCACCACACGCCGTCGGTCATGAATTTACCGAAGGTGAAGGCCCAGGTCTGGCGGTAGCCGAGCAGCTTGAACCACGATGCCTTCGGCTTGGTGGAGGCGGGAACGGCTTCGACCGGCGTGCTGTCGCTGTTGATGTAGGCCAGTTCGCCCGGGCTGAGGCGCTTCTGGCGTTCCGGCGTGTCGTACAGCCAGAGCCAGATGCCCATCCACAGGAAGCCGACCGCGCCGACGGCGATGAAGGCGGCCTGCCAGCCCCAGTACTCGGCGATCAGCGGCACGGTCAGGGGCGCCAGGATCGCGCCGACGTTGGCGCCGGAGTTGAAGATGCCGGTGGCAAAGGAGCGCTCGCGCTTCGGGAAGTACTCGGCGGTGGCCTTGATCGCGGCCGGGAAGTTACCCGCTTCGCCGATCGCCAGCACCGCACGGCCGACCATGAAGCCGATGATCGAGACCGGCACGGCGGCCAGGCCGAGTGTCGTGAAGACGTTGTTGACGGCGGTGCCGATGCCGATCGCGTAGGCGTGGGCGATGGCGCCGATCGACCAGACGACGATGGCGAGCACGAAGGCGCGCTTGGTGCCGAGGCGGTCGATCACGCGGCCGGCGAACAGCATCGAGATCGCGTACACGAACTGGAAGGTCGCCGTGATGTTGGCGTAGTCCGTGTTCGACCAGCCGAATTCCTTGGTGAGGAGCGGCGCCAGCAGGCTCAGGACCTGGCGGTCGAGGTAGTTGATGGTGGTGGCGAAGAACAGCAGGGCGCAGATCGTCCAGCGGTATTTGCCCACCGTGGAGGCCAGCTCCGCGGTCTTCTCTGGGCTACGGCTCATGACTTGCTGATTCATGTGATCAGTTCTTTTCAAGTGGATCAGCCGGTGTCTCCGCCGGCTGGTGCTTCAATCGTCAAAGGGGGCGCACCAGGCGCCCCCGTGATTACACCGCGACCTTCAGGTCGCCGTCCAGCACGCGTGCCAGGCGCAGGGGATTGTCGTCCCGCAGCGGCTCCGGCAGCAGCTCGGCCGGCAGGTTCTGGTAGCACACCGGCCGCAGGAAGCGGTCGATGGCGGTCGCGCCCACCGAGGTGCTGCGGCTGTCGCTGGTGGCCGGGAAGGGGCCGCCGTGGACCATCGCATGCGAAACCTCGACACCGGTCGGGAAGCCGTTGAACAGCACGCGGCCGGCCTTGCGCTCCAGGATCGGCAGCAGCTTCGCAGCCAGCGCGTGGTCCGCCTGCTTCACGTGCACGGTCGCGGTCAGCTGGCCGTGCAGCTGTTCGGCTGCCTGCAGCATCTGCGCTTCGGTCTCGAAACGCACCACCAGCGCGGCCGGGCCGAAGATCTCGTCCTGCAGCTCCGGGTTGCCGATGAAGGCGCCGGCCTCGACTTCGTACAGCGCGGCCTGGGCGGCGCAGCCGATACCATCAAGGCTGCCCTGGGCGACCAGGCGCAGGCCTTCGGTCGCGCCGAAGCGTGCGATGCCGCTGTTGTAGGCCTCATGGATGCCGGCGGTCAGCATGGTGCCGGCGCCCTTGGCTTGCAGCGCGGTGGTCGCCGCGGCGGTGAAGGCGTCCAGCGCCGCGCCCTTGACCGCGAACACCAGGCCCGGATTGGTGCAGAACTGGCCGACGCCCAGGGTCAGCGAATCGACGAAGCCGTTCGCCAGCGCGGCGCCGCCCTCTTCCAGCGCGGTCGGCAGGAGGAAGACCGGGTTCACGCTGCTCATCTCGGCGTAGACCGGGATCGGCTCGCTACGGCTCGCCGCGGTGCGCATCAGCGCGGTGCCGCCGCCACGCGAGCCGGTGAAGCCGACCGCCTTGATGGCCGGGTGCGCAACCAGCTGCTGGCCGATGGTGCGGCCGTCGCCGAACAGCATCGAGAACACGCCTTCCGGCAGGCCGCATTCCTTGACGGCGCGCTGGACGGCGCGGCCGACCAGCTCCGAGGTGCCGAGGTGGGCGCCGTGGGCTTTCACGACGACCGGGCAGCCTGCGGCCAGTGCGGACGCCGTGTCGCCACCCGCGACCGAGAAGGCCAGCGGGAAGTTACTGGCGCCGAAGACGGCGACCGGGCCCAGGCCGATTTTCGACAGGCGCAGGTCGGGACGCGGCGGAGTGCGTTCCGGCAGCGCGGTGTCGATGGTCGCCCCGAGGAAGCGGCCGTCGCGCACGACTTTCGCGAACAGGCGCAGCTGGTTCACGGTGCGCATGCGCTCGCCTTCCAGGCGGGCTTGCGGCAGGCCGGTTTCCTGCTGGGCGCGTTCGATCAGCTCCGGACCGATGGCCAGGATCTGTTCCGCCACCGCTTCCAGGAAGCGTGCACGCTGCTCCAGCGGGAGTAGCCGGTAGGGGTCGAAGGCCGCGGCTGCCAGTTCGCAGGCGCGGTCGACGTCGGCGCCGGTCGCCTGGCCGAAGGCAGGCTCGAACTCGGCGCGGGTCGATGGATTGTAGGCACGCTGCTCGCCCGCGGTACCGCGGACCAGCTGGCTGCCGATGATCATTTCACCAGTGATCGTCATGGCTCTACCCTTACACCGGGTTCTTTTGTTTCTTGATCAGGTCCAGCAGCATCTGGTCTTCTTCCGCGGTCAGGTCGGTCAGCGGCGGACGCACCGGACCCGCGCCATGGCCCACCAGGCGGGCGCCGGCCTTGACGATGCTGACGGCGTAGCCGCCCTTGCGGTTGCGGATCTCCAGGTAAGGCAGGAAGAACTCGTCCATCAGGCGGTTGGTGGTGGCCGTGTCGCCCGAGGCGGTGGCGTTGTAGAAGTCCATCGCCAGCTGCGGCACGAAGTTGAACACGGCCGACGAGTACACCGGGGTGCCCAGTGCCTTGTAGGCGCCGGCATAGACTTCCGCGGTCGGCAGGCCGCCCAGGTAGCTGAAGCGGTCGCCCATCTTGCGGTAGATCGAGACCATCAGTTCGATGTCGCCGATGCCGTCCTTGAAGCCGATCAGGTTCGGGTTGCGGTCGGCCAGCTTGGCCAGCGAATCCGGGGTCAGGCGGCAATTGGCGCGGTTGTAGACGACGACGCCGATCTTCACGGAGCGGCACACCGCTTCGACGTGGGCGATCAGGCCATCCTGGTTGGATTCGGTCAGGTAGTGCGGCAGCAGCAGCAGGCCCTGGGCGCCCTGGCGCTCGGCTTCCTGTGCGTGGGCGATGGCGGCGCGGGTCGGACCGCCGCAACCTGCCAGGATCGCAACGCCGGTGCCTGCGCAGGTATCGACCGCGGTCTTGACGATCTGGCCGTATTCCTCGCCGTGCAGCGAGAAGTATTCACCGGTGCCGCCGGCGGCGAACAGCGCGGTGGCGCCGTACGGAGCCAGCCATTCGAGGCGCTTCTGGTAGCCGGCCTTGTCGAATTCGAGTTCGGCGGTGAAGTCGGTGATGGGGAAGGACAGCAGGCCGTGCGACAGGACTTTTTGTAATTCGAGTGCTTGCATTGCGAAGGTCTCCAGACAGGTTATCGGTGAATACGGCAGAACGATCGTGGATCAGTTGTATGTCATCGTACAACCTAAATGATCACCTCGCAAGCAAAATGTTCGGTCTTCTTTTT